>JAHJMN010000162.1 GCA_018821305.1 Myxococcota bacterium | reverse complement strand
TTCTGATTCCCTGTATCCCTGATTTCCTGTTTCTGGTTATTTCGTGACCGGGCGGTGGCGGTATTCGTAGTGGCAGCCTTCTGTTACGCGGTAGTGATTTTCCGACAGAATTTCCACTTCGCTTTGCGTTTTGATTACGGGTCCGATGGGCTTGCCCTCTGCACTGTACTCCCGATAATAACTCCCGGCCTTTGCAAGGTATCTTCGGTCCAGGGGCTTTACACCAATGTTAAAATTAACAACAAACCCTCCCCCGGGTCTGTTCTGAATGCGATATTTATTCACAAAAACAAGAGGCGCTTTCTTACAATGCGGTTTAATCAATTTTTTCAATTCTTCGTCATAAAGGCTCGTCGGATTCTTCTCATTTTTTCCCGTTATCAGAATGTCAGCTTTCCCGAACAAACACTCCCCCGCCGCCACTTTATATGTCGTAGTATTATCAAATACAGAAATATCAGTAGTGACAATTCTTGTGCCGTTTTTGTATAAACTTTTATGGAGTGTGGGAGCCATTATAAAACGATCTACTGATGATATTGTACAACTTTCATAATTTTCCCGCATTCTATCAGCAATCTCTTTTTTTGAAGGAGATTTTTTACTTAAATCATTATATATATCAAGTAATTTTCCAGTCTTAGTTTCAATTTTTATTCCACCTATTTGATACGTTTGAAAATAAAAACTATTTTCTCCATTTATAAAATACACGCAGTCAATACCATCTACAATTCTTTCTCCTGATTCTGATGACATTTTTGACTTATCAAGTTTTTCACTAAATATAAGAAATTTGATTGCTCTATGAACGCAGCAACCTGAATAAAAAATATTTGTGGGGAAATCTCTTAAAGAAGCTATGTAATTTTTTTCAAGTTTTCTTTCTTTAAGAAATGGAAAATTGTCCTGTTTTTGGTCATTCTGCACGTACTCTGTGCCATAAATTAAAATGGCCATTTTCCCATCCGGGAGGGCCCAGAAATGCCTCCCATTCCCCACCCAGATGTCTTTTTTGAATTCGAGTTTGCCGTCGCTGTACCTGTAGACCATAGCTGTTTTGCCACCACGGTGGATGTCGCTTACTAGGTTTTCGTTGTGGAAGTAAAGTTTGCGGCACTTGGGGATATCGTATTTTGCTTTGACCGGCCAGTTCCACACGGGAGTTTCAACCGCCGCCGTAGGTTTTGCGGGTTTGCCATCATTTTTCACCACTGCAGGATTTGAAGCATTTCCGTGCCCGGTATCCGACTTTGCCCCGGTCCCTCCGGTAACTTTTGTGCCCTGCGATCCACTCTTTGATTCATTCGGGCCTTCGGAAACACCGGGTTTAATCACATCGACAGTTTTTGAAACTCCCGTCTTGTCAACGTCACTGCCCTTACCGCCCTTGCCCGAATCAGTCTTCCCGCATCCCAGCATCAGTACAAAAATCAAAAAAGCACTTACTCTCATTAAATTATCTCCCATTCGGTTATCTTAGTTTGAATAACAATAAAAGCAACTTCAAACTTCGCCATGGTTTTTTAACGGGAACGTTGGGACGCATAAAGGATCCGCGTTCGTAGAACGCCTTTAATTAGCCCAGTGCTACCCCCTCTGGGATCTGGCGTTTTTGTCCCTCCCTTTTCCCCCTTTGATTCGGCGCCTGCGGCGCCGAATCAAAGGGGGAAAAGGGGCTTATGGCCGTTATCAACCCGGGGCTTACGCCCCGGGCTGATAAACTTTCGCCCATTGAAATGGGCTTAAAAGCAGGCAGTCAGGGGTCAGGCACTGCAGCAGGGCTTAAATATTCAACATCAATGTATAATTATAAAACTCACCTTGGGGTAAACGACCCTGATTTCCTGATTTCCTGACCCTGATTCCCTGTTGCCTGATTCCCTGCATCCCTGATTCCCTGCGTTCCGGGTTTCGGCACTTCAGTCGTAGCAGCCGAGGGAGGGAGCGGATGTATTTCTTTCGTTTCCATCGACGTCGGCGACTACTCCGGGTAAGGGAGCCCCTGCCCGGTATGCGGGAGAATCTGATCTCAGATGATAATCATCGTTTGGTTCGTCTACATATAATGGATCACCCACAAGGGCGTTTTCGCCCAGAGCAGATGGCTGATCCCACACGAGTCCATTAACCATTGTGTTTTCAATGATAAAATGCGGCAGTTCCACAGTAGGCCCTGCACTCAAAGTGGAAAAGATACAGTTCTGGATAAAAAAGTTCCGCAATTGGCTGAGCTCACGCAGGAAAAAAGAAGAATCCACTGTTGTCACATGCCATAAAAGCACGTGATCCCAGTCCCCGGTAATCTGAGACAAAAGAGCTGAATCTGCGGGGTCCTTTTCCATGAGAAGATTCACAAATGCTACATTTCGAATCTCCCCTTCACCTCCGAAAATACCCTGAGCTCCCATGTTGTATACTTTTGTGTTATAAACCACGACATTATCAACGGTGGAATCAGGATTGTAAAACTGGAAAAAGTCCGGGTGGGCCTCGGTGTCTCCCCTGTCGATGGAATTGACAACAAGATTCACGGAAAGAATACCGGAAACACCCCGGAAGACGTCGGAACCAATGTTGTCCATGGTGACATCCCGGCCGAATCTGTACCCTGCATTCATAATGTCATGCACATAAGCACCTGTATAATAAGCATAATACGGGGAATTGCCATTGAGCGGATTGCCTCCGTTCCACTGGCCCAGGGCGTCATAAAGTTCTGCCTGATCAAACCACACATGGTGGCCCGATTCGAAATAAAAAATCGTGGAATATCCTTCGGACACTTCTTTGTAAATAGCAACATCCTGCCATCGAACCATGTTTTCCCCGAATCTTCCGGTGCTGGATTCATCGTTGCCCGCAGCTAGAATTGATACTTCGTCTCTGGTGACACCGGGAGCCGGACGCACAGTCGTCCAGTAGGTGTAATCGGAAGCTGGCAGATTGTTTGTCAACTTATAACAGTGACCAGCTTTCAGATGCACAGTTCCGCCATCGCCAACCTCAGTAAATGCCTTTTCAATGGTTGCATAGGGTGTACCCTCACTGCCATCTGCAGTATCATCGCCAAGGGAACAATCTACCCACCGAATATTATCGTTTGTAAGGGATCCGGCGCTGTTTGCATACAGCACAAGAGGTTCGAGTTCTCTGGAAATATGCCCTTCACACTGGGGTTCAATGGTGGCGGTAATAGTCACGGGACCGTCGTCGTAGTCTTCAGGATCAACGCTTACCCAGTATTCATGAACACCGGTTCTCGGATTGAGAGTTGGCTCCGTTACGCGACCAAGCTCCTGCCCATTTGCAAAAAATACAACTGCTACACCTTCCTCGTGGAAAGCAACAACCCCTGTTTCAAACGTGGAATCAATGATTTGATACGGAACTACATCCCAGTTCCCCATTACCTGAGTCGGATTCATATTACCGCGACAGCCGGGAGCGTCTGGTGTTTTCTTAGTCGCGCTATCATTGTCACAAGCTGAAAAAGTAAATAAAAGGGCTCCCAGAAGAAAAATCTTGTTCATGGTATATCTCCAGATGACGGTTGGAACAGTTCGTGTCCTGTAATTCAATTTTTATCAAAATTGAGCAAAAAATTTGAAAAACTGTATTTCAGGACAGTAACTATATAGTATGAAAAATTCAGATAATATAAAAGAAAGTTTTTACTGAGTTAATGTCCTGTAATACCGCTTGCAGTCTAATCCAAATGCTGTTCGGTTAGCGAAATTTGGAAAGAAATAATTAATAAATACAACACTATTTATTAACTACAGGTAGACAGGCATTCAGGAAATCAGGGGCAGGCGCAAGACGTTTACATTGAAGGTTGGGCTAAATTTATTGATTGAATGAGCCGCC
>JAHJMN010000161.1 GCA_018821305.1 Myxococcota bacterium | reverse complement strand
CCTGAAATACCGAAAATCAAATTTTTCGCCCGATTTTTGCTCAGGACAGTAACCGCAAGGTGTTGAATTTATTACTAGTGGCCGGATAGAATTTTTAATAAAATTCTTCGCGAAGCGAATTTCCGGACACGAACTAACTAAACAATATCCTTTTACTCATGAAGCGGTCTGGATCAATCGACTTCAATGCGGCAATCAGAGCTGCATCCGTCCCCGGACACGGTATTTCCATCATCGCACTGTTCACCTTCGGATGTTTGAAGGACTCCATCACCACAGGCTGCTCCAAGGGACTGGCATCCAGGAGCACAGGCAGAAGCATTACCTCCAAGGTTCAGACCATCGTCGCATATTTCACCGTCTTCAGTATCCACATGGCCGTCACCGCAGTAGGGCGCAAGGGTGCAATCATGATTGCATGTTCCATATGAACCATCGTTTACACCATCGTCGCAGACCTCAACATTGCTAACGATGCCGTCGCCGCAGTCGGAAGTGCAAACAGAGGGAGCCCGAAGAAAGTTAGTTAGAGTAAGACGATAATTGGACTGGGTTGTATGTCTTTCGGCCTGAAATACAACAGCTTCATATATTCCGCCCACAGTCAGTCCAAAGTCAGCAGCGCGAGACGAAAGTAGAATTTCACCACTCTGAGCTACGTGAACCCCGCCCAGATCCACAGCGAGATGGCCGTTTATGAAAACCCAGACATCATCGTCTCCCGTGAATTGAAGAAGTTCGGTTCCCGCATATTGAAACCAGTATCGGACTTCTGATGTAAAGTGAAAATTATGATCGTTTGTACGCAGGGGCTCGCAAAGTTCGGCACCACAGTATTCCCCGGTGAATCCTATATTGTCCAGGGGAAAAAATGAACTGTTTGAAAACTGGTACTCTCCCGTAGGTAATCTTCCAAGGGTCAAGTACTGGGCATAAACGCGGTTGTAGTCAGGGTTGGAACGATACCAGAGTCGGAAAGAATCATCACTGTAGGTAACTGAATTAGCAACTCTAACTGGTTTTCCATCATTGTCGAGGGTTTGCTGGACCATCCCCGTGGCAGCTCCACTGTAACACTCAAAGTCCGGGTGACCGTAAGGTGGCGTTGCTGAAGGATCCGTATCCGGAAGTCGGGATGGTGTCCCGCAGGATGCAACAAAATCCCTGACGGTTATTGGCATAATAAGGGCTTCGGGGGGATCTTCCTGAACTTCGACGCATGCCCAGCCGGTTTCAATGGTACAGTTTGCACTGCAACCGTCACCGCTCAGTGTATTTCCGTCATCACATTGCTCCGGCGCCCATACAACGCCATCGCCACATACTGCAAGGCATGTGCCTCCACTGCAGGATGGCTCGCGTTTGCAGTTCGGCGCACAGCCATCACCGACGTCAAGGTTTCCATCTTCGCATTCTTCAGTTCCTTCAACGTTTCCGTCCCCGCAAACGGTTTCATAGCACCAGGTTCCGACGCAGTTGTATCCTTCTTCAAGGCGGCAGGCATCAGTGCAACCATCCCCGTTTTGATTGTTTCCGTCATCACAGGCTTCGAATCCGGCTTTGAAACCGTCCCCGCATCTTTCAGCTATGCAGGCGGCACCAGCAATGGGGCAAACCCACCCGAGTTCAACCTGGCATGAATCACTGCAACCATCCCCGTGGGTTGTATTTCGATCATCACAGGTTTCATTGCCTTCAATCCGGCCATTTCCGCAAACGACGATTTTAACGCAATCTTCTCCTGGAACCGGGCAGGCCCAGTCCTGTTCAACCTGAAGGCAGTCCGATGCGCAGCCGTCCCCGGAATTAGTATCTCCATCGTCACAAACTTCATCGCCTTCGATAACCCCGTTTCCACATACGGGAGTCTGATTATTCGTGTTATTTGTGTTGGTATTGTTTGAATTGTTAGTGTTATTCGTATTGGTATTGTTTGAATTATTAATGTTGTTTATATTATTACCCGCATCAGGATAGGAAGACGATTCCCCATTTCCACAACTGGACATTATCGAAAAAGTCAGAAGAACCGCACATAGAAGGGGTTTGTTGTTTATTTTCATTTAAATTACTCCTGAGAGAAGATTTTTAAATCACAGTTAGTTCTGAGGTTCCTACAACTAATATGGAAGTATACTTTAAAAACCTGAATATGCCAGAGGGGATTACCAGGAATAGGTAATGAATTCGAAAGTCGAGCTT
This sequence comes from Myxococcota bacterium, assembly GCA_018821305.1. Taxonomy (GTDB): domain Bacteria; phylum Myxococcota_A; class Polyangia; order HGW-17; family HGW-17; genus JAHJMN01. The sequence goes on along the minus strand of JAHJMN010000161.1, from coordinate 10,618 downwards.
ACAAGATCCGGGAGGAAATCAGAGTAGTCTGCCGATGGATCTGAGGATGAAATGGCGGAAGTGATAAGTAATGAAGAATCCACTGTAAAGGGGAGGTCAGCAATATCTATAGTAAAATCGAGATAATTTGCCGAAACTGTTGCCGATGCGGAAGCCGGGGGAACTTCCATACTCCAGCCATTTCCTGTGTTCTCATAATATGTTAATTCTCCACTTTCAAAAGTAAGTGTGCACATATCTCCGCCAAGTTCTTTAACGAGATATAGATCATGGTATCCGCTGGCGATATCGCAGTCCTGTGCGTACACAAGGCGGAAATACAATGTGCCATCCATTTGTGCTGCCCATAATTCTGAAAGATCACATGCGTAAACAGAGTCATCGTGATCACCGATGGCATCGCTGCCGATAATTTCCATAATAGTACCCAGACTCAGAGTTTTTGTGCTTGTCCAGGTATCGCCGGTATCCGAGGAGAAGGTAAAGTTCAATATAATTGACTGATTATTTACAGCCTGGGATGGAATTGTCAGTGTCCATTCATCGCAGGATGCGAAACTACCTGCTAAAAGTCCAGAATTGGAACAAACCGTTGAAGCAGGAGGTGTCAGCGTTGCTCCCGTAACTGTTGATGCTGCATCAATTTCAATATCAACCGATATGATTCCATTGGCGTTTTCAGTTCCGAAATTCATAGCTGAAAAACTGAGTTGCAGTGTTTCACCGGGGTCAGCAATCCCGTCACCGGAAACACTGAAGTCGGAGTATACAATATTTGCATAGGGAACAGGAACTACTTTAGGGAAAGTCCAGACAGTTCCCTCGTTGTCCGTTACAGTCAGTTGAATGATAACGGGTTCATTGTTTTTATGATTTGATGAAACTGAAAAACTGAAGGGGCGGGTCTGGGTGACCAGCGGTTCGATATCTCCGAAATCAGCTTGTCCGGAAACAATTGTAACGTCCGGATCAATAGAGGTTATGCTCCCGACAACATTCTGAGCGGTTTTTCCACCGTTATTAATGATTGTTACGTTCATACTTGCCGTAGTTCCCGGTGTCACAACGGTGGGCGTGATTTCAATAGTGTCAAATTCAATAACGGGTGGAGCAATATCCAGATTGATAGAATATGCGTTTATAGCTCCTTTATAGCCTTCCACACGAATGTAATATGTTTCAGCATTTAAAAAATTGTGGATGATCTGTTCATTGTCATCCGTTGTCCAACTGTATGTAATATCATTAAGATCGGAATCATAGAGGAAGAGATCCAAATCCCCGGATGCGTGACTGAACAGGAGGTTTACAACTCCAGTAAAAGAAGCCGGTGCGGTGAATTCGTACCAATCTTCAAAAGCAGGACCACAGATGTAACCGTTTACAGCAGAAGAAGGGAGACTTTCAGTATTTGGTACTGCGATAACATAAGCATTTTCACTAGTTGAGTTACCGAGCTCATCTTCCGAACATCCACAAAGAGCATCTCCAGTGCAGTCGTCGTCGTCACAGTCGACATCGCCATCGAAATCGTTATCAATGCTGTCCCCGCATCTTTCGGAAGGCGTGAGACAGAAGCCTTCTGTCGGGTCACACAGGTTGGTTGTTGTACATTCGGAATTATCCTGACAGCCAGCCCAGCATACGCTTAAAGTATCGCTGACGCCGCTGCAGGTAAGTCCCGCACGGCATGAAGTTGTATCTTCAGAACAATCCTGAAGGCAGTAAAATTCACCACTATCAAACTCGACACAGGCGAACCCTTCATCGCAAGTTCCGTCACAGGGAACCATACATGACCCTGACGGAATACCATAATTAACTTCGTCAAAGCACTCGGTATCAGAGCCAATACACTGAGCGGACGTTTTGCACGCATCTCCGGGCCCTGCAGTGGGATCATTGTTGCATTCAGTGGTAACGAAAGCACTGCAGTCAGCAGCACAACTGAGGGTACCACCTAAAAAACCCTGGGAAGCACATGTCTCGCCGCCAAGGTAATTGATATCGCACACTTCACCTTCGTCTATGACGCCGTTTCCACATTCTTCAGTTGTGTTATTGTTGTTTTCAGAATCATCATCACAGGAAAATACTAGTAATCCGATTAATGCACAGGTAAAAAGTATTTGTAATTTTTTCATGCCAGACTCCGTTCGATTTATCTATATAATAAAATCCATATTTAATTTTTAGTAAAACATATTGTAAAAGTCAAAGGATAAAATATGTCATTTTTCAGATTCGAACATTTCATCCGTTCAAGTCCGGGCCGGCAGTGAATTTTTATTCCTTCTTGACGAAAGAGATAAATAACTTAATGATATTAAGATATAAGTAACTTCAGCTTGAACATACAACTGAAACAGGGCAAAAGGCTTTCGGAGTAACTTGCTTATGAGTCATTTAGTTGAGGATCTAAACGAACATCAGAGACAGACAGTTCAGACGCTTTCAGGCCCACTTCTGGTTTTAGCAGGAGCCGGGAGTGGAAAAACCAGAGTTTTAACTCGACGGATTGCAAACCTGATTGAAAACGGGGTACCTCCCCATCGAATTATTGCTGTCACTTTTACAAATAAAGCAGCCCGAGAAATGAAAGAAAGAGTAGATCACCTTCTTGGGGAAGGGGGCGAGGGGTTATGGATGGGAACTTTCCATTCGATTGCTGCTAGATTGTTGCGAATGTATGGTCAGGAAATCGGAATAGATCCGCATTTTGTTATATATGATTCTGATGATCAGAAAAGCGTCCTGAGGCGACTCATGAAGGACAGCAATATAGCTTCTGATGCTTCCTCATTAAAAAATACGATTACTTTATTTGAAAACTACCGCCGGGGAAAAGTCCCGAAAATATATGCTCCATGGGATTCTTTATGGAAAGCCTATTGTGATTCGCTCACGGAGAGCAAAGCAGTAGATTTTACTGGACTCATCGAGTTTGCCGCAAAACTTGATCGAATACTGCCTTCACTGTGGGATCATGTTCTCGTGGACGAGTTTCAGGATACAAGTAATGTTCAGTTTGAATTTCTTCGTAAAATGGTTGGCAAGGACCGGAACATATGCGTGGTTGGCGATGATGACCAGTCTATTTATTCCTGGCGCGGAGCTAATCCCGAGTATCTTTTGAAATTTGGAAAGGAATTCCCCGGGGCATGCATCATTAAAATGGAGGAGAATTATCGCAGTACCGGTAATATTATCCGGGCTGCATCATCCCTTATCTCCAGAAATACCGTAAGGCATTCAAAAACTTTGAGAACAAAAGCGGCGGATGGTGAGAAAATATCTCTAGTCCGGCTGGAAAATGGTCGAGATGAGGCACGCTGGATAATCAATCGCATTCAATCAATGATTTCACAAGGAATAGCTCTGGAGCAAATTGCCGTTTTATATCGAATAAATGCTCTTTCTCGAGCCCTGGAAGAAGAACTTACGAAAAACAATATTTACTACAGACTCGTTGGTGGTCTCAAATTTTATGAACGGGCGGAGATCAAGGACATTATTGCCTACCTTCGTCTTGCGGTTTCCAAAGATAGCGAAAATGACATATTACGGGTGATAAACACTCCAAGGCGCGGTGTAGGCGGATCTTCTCTTGAAAAGATAAGAGAACAGGCACGTGGGAGTGGCATTTCTTTATGGAAAGCATTGGAAGGGCAGACAGAAATTTCCGGGTCTGCCAAAAAGGGGATCCTTGAGTTCAGACAAATCGTCGAAGAGCTGTCGTCCCTGGCGGAATCGGAGCACCCTATTGTGGCCGTGACGCACCTGCTTGAAGCAACGGACTGGCTCGGATTCCGGGGCTCAGACGAGCCTGAAGATCAATCAAGAGTGCAGAATATGATTCAGCTTCAGCAGAGTATGGCGGAACATAAAAATGAAAATCCCACCATGCGATTAGCGGAGTATCTTGATGAAATCTCGCTTATGACCAGTGAAGATCAGACCGAAAGTGAAAACGGCGTCAGTCTTATGACAATACACAGCGCTAAGGGTCTTGAATTTGATTATGTTTTTCTTCCTGGCTGGGAGGATGGCGTATTTCCCATGAAACGCAAGGATGAGGAAACCAATCTTGAGGAAGAGCGCCGCTTAGCGTATGTATCCATTACAAGAGCCCGCCGCAAGGTTGTTATTTCCTGCGTAAAAGAGCGGAGCGTTTGGGGTCCTCCAATTCCCATGGTGGTTTCACCGTTTATGACCGAATTACCCTTTGATTGTATCGCCTGGGAGGGTGGTATCCGTGCTTTCTCAACTCGAGAAGACGACTCTCCTGATGGTTTCAGGAAAATTGAAGGAATAATGAAAAACATTAAAGATTATGCACTGTCTCGGGAACAACCGACAGCTCGCCCGGCCATGCGGGAAGTATCTCCAGCAAGAACCGGCGCCAATTTATCTAAAAGTAAAACTGAAGCAACGGATGACGGTTTCAAGGCCGGGACTTTAGTAACCCATGTTAAATTTGGTCAGGGATATGTAGTGAGTGTGGTTGGAGAAGGTAAGATGCGGAAAGCTATAGTAAAATTCTCCAACGGTGAGACCAAGGTTATTGTTACTTCATTTCTTTCTCTCGTTTAACAAAACATTGCAAAATCTGAACCCGCAGGATTGCGACATATCTGTCAGTGGCAAAAATGTCACTGGTTTGTTCACACTATCACTGGTATATATAAGCCGGTTCGATAATTAAGTTGCAAATACAATGAGATAAGATGTTTGGCACTCAATGTGCGTTAGAGCACATACAAGGAGGTGCCGCTATGAGACTCTTAAAACAGCACATCGATTTTCCCAGTCTTCTCAGAAGATTTTCCCCTTTCAAATCCCTTTCAGAGCCCGCCATAAAAGATCTTGAACAGCGTTTTGTCTATCGCCGATACGCTGCGGGAGCGGTGATTTCAACCTCCGGTAAAGAAAACGATGAACTTTTCCTTATTCGAAGCGGTAAAGTTCATATTTACCTCAAAAACGGGGATGGAGAGGACCTTCTTCTCCATTCTCTGTCCTGGGGTGATGTATTCGGGCAGTCAATCGGCGGTTTCTCCAGGGATCTTCCGACGGAAGTTAAGTGCATTGAAGAGACTGGTATGCTCGTGCTTAAAAGTGACATGCTTTCGGAGCATATCCGGAAATACCCTGAGACTTCATTGGTTTTGGTTTCCATTATGTCCGCACGACTGCAGGAAAACTATGAAACACTTGCATGTTTAAGTCTTGGTGATGTCTCAAGCAGGCTTCTCCGGTTGCTTAAACGACTCGGAGAAAAAGATGGATACCGTGAAGGTGACTTTATTGTAATTCCCAATCGATTTACCCAGCAGGAAATGGCTCAAATGATTGGCGCCCGACGAGAAACAGTTTCGCGTCTTTTAAGTTCGTTTGTGGAAAGCAATATAATATCAAGAAAAAATCGTAATCTTGTCCTTCGCGTGGACAGTTTTTAAATTCCTGTAAAAATCAGCTTGACAAATGCAGACTCTGCCATTATTTACTATGCCGTAATTATCCGACGGCCAAATCCAGAACATTACATTTACCTTCGGATTTTTTCAATTAGTCGCTATCCGTAAAAAGTCTTAGCAAATAATTTCCGGGTAGAGGCGAGAAGGTTATATATATTAGCAGTAACCAAGTAGTCGCTGTCATTAGCAAATCCCGGGAGTGACCGGGATGCCCCCGATATAATTGAGGAAATACCCAGGAGTTATCAGTGCAGAGAAATCTGCTTCACGTATGAACCATTTCTATAAGTCATAATTTAAATAGTCTATGTTTGAAAATAATCTTTTCACTCTTCCAGTCAACAATGAAAATCTAAAGGAGAATCATGAATTTATCTGAAATCAAACGCCTGCCCATGAAAGAACTTGTTCACCTCGCCGCATCTTATGATATTGATGATGCAGTTAATCTGCGTAAACAGGATCTTATCTTCCGCATCCTCGAAGCCGCCGCAACTAATGGAGAAACTATCATAGGTCAGGGAGTTATCGAAATACTTCCCGACGGTTATGGCTTTCTCAGATCCCCTGACTATAACTATCTTCCAGGTCCCGATGATATTTATGTCTCCCCTTCTCAGATAAAGAGATTCAACCTGCGTACCGGTGATACTGTGCAGGGAGAGATTCGTCCTCCCAAGACTTCAGAACGTTATTTTGCACTTCTGAAGGTCGATCAGATCAACACAGAGCCCCCCCGGGCCCAGCTGGATAAAATCCTTTTCGACAATCTCACACCCCTGTATCCCCAGCAGAAACTAAAACTCGAATCAGATCAGAAAAACATGTCAACTCGTATTGTTGACCTTCTGACTCCTATCGGACTCGGCCAGAGATGCCTCATAGTATCTCCTCCAAGAGCCGGTAAAACCATGCTTTTAAAAGACATTGCTAACTCTATCAGTGCTAACAATCCCGATTGCGTTCTTATGGTATTACTTATTGATGAACGCCCGGAAGAAGTCACCGATATGGAACGCTCCGTTCGTGGTGAAGTAATTTCATCCACTTTTGATGAACCCGCAGCAAGACACGTTCAGGTAGCTGAAATGGTTATCGAAAAAGCCAAACGTCTGGTAGAACATCGTAAAGACGTTGTAATTTTGCTCGATTCAATTACAAGGCTTGCCCGCGCTTATAACACAGTAGTTCCTCCATCCGGTAAAATTCTCTCCGGTGGTGTTGACTCCAATGCACTCCATAAACCTAAACGCTTCTTCGGTGCCGCAAGAAACGTTGAAGAAGGTGGATCCCTTACAATTATTGCTACTGCTCTTGTTGATACCGGATCCCGTATGGACGAAGTTATTTTCGAAGAGTTCAAGGGCACTGGTAACAGTGAAATTCACCTCGATCGTAAACTCATGGAAAAACGCATTTTCCCCTGTCTCGACATCAACAAATCCGGTACCCGTAAAGAAGAACTTCTTCTTCCTCCACACGTTCTCAATCGTGTATGGATTCTACGTCAGTTGCTTCATCCTCTTAATGTTATTGACGCAATGGAATTCATGCTGGATAAACTTGGTAAAACCGAATCTAATCAAGAATTTATTGATTCTATGTCCGCATAAATAGTTGTTGTCCTGAAATACGATCTTTTCAAGTTTACACCAAATTTGAACACAGGACATAACCGCAAGGTGTTAAGTTTACTGGTAGTGTTCTGTCAGGATTTTTAATAAAATCCTTCGCGAAGCGAATTACAGGACACGAACGAAAGACCCTGTGTGCTGTCTATATAACAAGGCAGCACGCATTTTTTCCTCAGGATCAACCAGGTGAGAAAATATTATGCAACCAATTAATATAATAAAAGAAATTGGAAAGACTAAAGTCGTTTCCATTGTAGACGAACTTAATTCAGGACAGTTCAAACGTGTGCTTCTCCGTGGCGATATACCCACTAGAATTCCCATGAGTGTTGTTTCTCTTAAAGCTCGGACCCAGATCTGGAAAGACAGACTCATTGAAGCTGTTACTTCAAGTAATTACGGCGTTGCAGAAACACTTCTATATGAATGGCTTTTAAACCGTCGCCGTCAACTTTTGATTGATTATCTTGATAAACTTAACATCAAGCACAAAAAAGGTGAAACAGACGAGACTTTTCTCAAGACTATCCCGGAAGAAACCCTTCGTTCAAAAGCTAAAGAACTTATGAAGGACCATTCTGATCAGGAAGTAGCCATATATGTACACTTTCTGGATTACCATCAGCAAAGCAGAGTATTTGAAACAGATGACTTTTTTGTAAATGCTCTTAAAGAAGAAAAATCCGAATGAAATCGTCCCCGGGTGAAAGGCGAGTCAGACCGGGTACCTGCCCGTGGCATCCTGATGAACCGGCCACTCTGAATTGCATTGTGTGCGGAATTGCCGGTTGTAGTGATTGTATTACTCCGTTTTCCGGCAAAGATCTGTGTCCCGACTGCCGCAAGAGAAGAACAATCTACCGTGTAAGAGGGCTTGTAATCAGTGGAATTTTATCACTGATCATGGGTATCAGTGGGTTTATTATTTTCTATTCTCTTTCAAAAGAGGTTAAAACCCCTGGCGAGATTGAAAAATACGAAAAGATCCTGAAAGAAAAACCCGGTGATGATTTTGCAAGAATCAAACTCGTGGCTCTTTACGAGAATGCCCGGAGATTTGATATTGCCATTGCTAACATGGAGAGGCTTATACATAACAAGCCTCGAGAAACATTCTATGTTCGAAAGACAGTACGTCTCTGCCTGAAAGCTGGGAAAAATGAGAAAGCTCTTTCCTGGGCTGTTCATTTAAACCGCCGGGAGCCGGATAACAGTGAAAACCTTAAGCTGGAAGGTTTGTCCCATCTTGCCCTTCAAAATTTTCAACAAGCTGAGAAAACTCTTTTGCTTGCATACAGTCTCTACCCCCGGGATATGGAACTTATTTTTACCCTTACAGATATGTTTACAGAGCTTAACCGACCCGCAGATGCTCTTAATATAATCAGGGATGCCCTTACTCGCATTGAAGATGAGTCTCAGCGAAAATTATTAAAAGTAAAACGGCAGAAAATCGAAAAAATTATCAAAAAGCCGTAGCTGCTATTATTCGACTATTACAAGTTCCGGTGAAATAATATCAAGAAGGTTTGATGATTTTACAATGGTGTCGCAATAGTGGCATTTGAGGGTAGATTTACCAACTTTAACAAAGATTGGGCTGACATGTTCTGAGTGTCTTGGGTGGGATATACAGCCAGAATTTGGGCAACACAATCGATCAATTCCTTCCACTACGTCCGGCAGGGAAAGCTCCAATTTTCGGGCAACACGGCTTTCGTTTATGATGTTTACCCGGGCTCCGGGACTGACCGATGCAATGAGTTTTAGTTCTCGCATAGTCAATTCCCGATCCTCAATCATCAGCATTCCTTTGATATTTTCAGGTCTTGAAACACTCCGGACAGTTGCACTGCGGTAAATGTCACGGCGCTTTTTAATTTCCAGGAGTTCGATGAGGATGCTTTCGGTCCATGGAAGCAGATGATCAAGAACTACACCATGTTTGCGGATTGGTCGTATGGAAACTCCTTCTTTGGGAAGGGAATCTTTAACTGGGAGTTCTTTAATAAAATCATTGCTGTCCTTTGGCCGGGACAGGATTAATGCGGGATTTAACTCATCCGCAAGACCAAGACTCAGGGCTAAAAGAGCCATACGCACGGGAACACCGTTTCCTGCCTGTTTTTTATAAATAGATTTGGGGTGAAAATCCAGATCCGGAAGAATGCCGGGCACGGTTTTATCAATAGGCAAGGGGTGCATGAGTCCGAAGGAATCACGAGTGAGAGCCATAATTTCAGGAGTGAATGCGGCCATTTTTTTAGCTTTTTCAAATTCAGAGCCATCAGGGAGGCGTTCTTTCTGGATTCTTGTCATGTAGAAAATATCAACAACAGAAGCTACATCAGGGAGGTTGTCACTGATTTCATAGTGGCACTTTCTTTCTTCAAGCAGTTCCAGGATATCCGCAGGCATTCCAAGACTTGGGTGAGAATAGAAATAAAAGGAAACATTTTTGCGGGAACTCAGAGCCATTACAAGACTGTGAGAAGTCCGTCCATATCGTAAATCGCCACCGAAACCAATAGCGAAGTCATCAATGCGACCAAGATGCTGTCTGATGGTGTAGAGATCGAGGGCGGTCTGGGTCGGATGCTGGTGTTTTCCGTCTCCGGCGTTAAATACTGGGATTCCCATCCGTTCCGAAGCATAACGTGCACTTCCATCCAGAGGGTGCCTTAAGATAAGGGCGTCACACTGGTAAGCATCAAACATATCAAGGGTGTGTCCAAGACTTTCACCTTTTTTTACACTGCTTCCCTCAAGGGATCCGAAGCCAGTGAGGCTCATACCCAGCCTCATGGCTGCAATCTCAAAGGAAGATCTTGTCCTTGTGGAATTTTCGTAAAAGAGGAGGGATACAATAAGGTCCTTTCCTCCTGCCAGTTTATATTTTTCAATATCTTTTTTATTCAGAGCATCTTCAAATTTCTGTGCCAGGTCAAGAACCTGGGTGATGCCGTCATTGTCCAGTTGATTAATATCGATCAGGCCTTCTGTTTTATTCATGATTACCTCCGTTTACGGGTTGAGGGGAGAAACCGGGGCGAGTATATCCTGAAGGAAAAAAAAATCACCCGGAAAGGGTTGATGTTTCAACTATACCGCTTCCTGAATAATACGATTGTGACTCATTTTAAAGAAATGCTTCAGGAAAGAGCTCATCGCATTCTGCTGCGCGAAATTGCCTACCTGATTGTCCTGATCCTGCTTACCAGGATTCCCCTGATTTTTTAACAGGTAGATAGGTCGTCAGGAAAACAGGTTCAGGATCAGGTCGTAACCATTTAACATCAAAGTAAAATAACAAAAATGAAATAAAATATTCACTTTTTAAATTTCGATCCTTTTACTCCGAAAGCGGTCTAAAACCAATGCTGATCGGTTAGTGACCTTCCGAGTAAATTAGTCAATAAATACAATCTTGTAAAATAATTACAGGCAGACAGGAATTCAGAAAAACAGGGGTCAGGAGCAGGGCGTTTACTTTGAAGGTGAGTTTTT
>JAHJMN010000160.1 GCA_018821305.1 Myxococcota bacterium | reverse complement strand
TGTTTTATGCGCCGCCTTTGGCGGCGCATAAAACAGGGGAAGGGACCAAACGACAATTCAAACCCGGCTCTTATGAACCGGGCTGGAAAGCTGTCGCCTGTGTGGTCACAGGCTCATGAACCGTTCATTCAAGATCGATGTTTGGATTCAAGGGTGATGTCATTCAGGCTGATGTGATTACCCCGCCACCGTCCCGGCTCTTCCGAACCGGGCTGGAAAGCTGTCGCCTGTGTGGTCACAGGCTCATGATCCACGGATTCACTGTCGCATGGGGATTCAAGGGTGATGTCATTCAGGCTGATGTGATTACCCCGCCACCCACCAGGGATTTTCGATACCTCCGGTATCTTTAATCCCTTCGCTAATGTGTGTGAGCCAGGCTTTGGCTCATTTTCCGATGTTTCTTTTTTGGGTAGGCAGATCGAATTCCGAATCGCGTAATTCCGTGTTTTATGATCCGTTCATTTACCGTCAACGTTTAGATTCAGCGGTGAGGTCATTCAGGCTGATGTGATTACCCCCTTCGCATTTCGCGTTGCGAAATTGCCGTACCCGCCACCCACCAATCAAGCTTTGTGTGCCGAAGGATTACGGAAACACTGTGGAAGGAAAGTACAACTACCTTGCAAAGTACAAAGAGCGTCTGGATTCAGAGCTTGCAATCATAATGGCAGAACGAAAACCCGGAGACCGCTGGCTGGGAGTCGAGAAGATAAAGAAAGTGAGTCCCTTCTCCAGTCCTAAAACTGACAGTCCACTCTGGCGTCTGAAACCAAACTTCCTGTCAGCAGAAAAAGAGAAACGCATTGAAATGTGGAAGAAATGGAAGTCATTCCAGATATCCTACCGCATTGCCTTCGATGAATTCCGAAACGGAAACCGGGATGTTGAGTTCCCGCTTGGCACCTATAAGATGCGCCTTCAGCAGAACGTCCGTGTCTCTATCGAGCACGTCATCTTCGAAATATCCCCACCCTTCGAGTAGAATCCTGAAGTACCAGTGATAACCGAAAATCGCTAAAAAGGTGGACAAGTGTATCTAAGGCCTTGAAATCAGAGGATTTGAGGCAATTTTCAACTCGTAACTGAAGCCAGAAACCATATAAAACCACTCAAAACCGAAATCATTAAAACACTACCCAGACCACAGAAGTTCAATATGAAAAATCTACCCGGGTGGGGGATTTTCCCGGAGGTCGGCAGACTTTTTTTCGAAGAAAAAATGTCGAGAGACAACCCCGGAAGTGTTCAAAGAGCAAACAGCCAGACAGTGTTACGGTCGGTTTAGGGGATTTCATTCCGCTAAAATCCAAAGAAAACCACCATAAATCGAAATTCTTAAAACCCTACCAAGACCACGGGAATTCAATATAAAAAATCAACATTTATCATACATTTCAACCCAGTCTTCTATATCGTTTACTACATTTCTTAGCCAATCCCAGAAAGACTTGAATCTTACCGAAACCTCGAATCCCTCAGGAGTCCAGGCATGTACGACAACCACATTTGGCTGTAAAATTCCGTCTATCAGAGAAAAACAAGCTAGATCATCACAATCCTGTCTTCGTGCGAAAGAATATAATTGAGTATGCTCTTCAATGAAAGGCCATCTTTCATTAACTAAGAAAATTTCCTCATAAGGAAGAAAGTACCATGGTTGTAGCGCTGAATTTGGTTCAAATCCAGCAAGTGACTGCATAATAATCCATTTATACCCTACAGGTACTGAAAATGGAAACTTAGACAGAAGAAAAGACAATTGTTTTTGAATCATCATTATTATTTCCTCGGAAGCCTAGGTGGTGTTTGCGTTCCAGTCGATGGAAGTGGTGGTCGTTGGTTGGCAGTTCTAAACACTACCGCCTCACCCCATGTTTTAGCACTTCCAAAGCGGCCGATCATGTTAGCTGGTAACGGATCACTAGGTAGGTGAACACGTACTGGTATTTTTTTTATGCCAAGTTCAAGTGCAACGCCTGCACGTGTGTGATCCAACGTCACAAGTCCATCCGCTGTTCGTACTACGTCAATTGGTTCACCAACGTACCCTTTTGATCTCATACTCTCTCTTAGTGCCGCTGCTCGACCATTACCCCCAGCGGTACGTTGTGTCCAGCGGAGCGTAGAAGGATTAACTTTTTCTATATGGTCTTTGATTTTATAAGCGGGATTTCTACTAACTTTAGGGCCAGTTGAATATATAAAAACGCTAGAAAGAAGATAGAGCGCTCCTTTATTATAATTTCCTTTGTAAATCTCCGAAGCACCACTATAAATTGATGTCGCTGTGAAGTAATATGTTGCTGCAGGGGCACAGATAAGATTTAATTTTGGAGTGAATGCACACACCATAAGGGCTGTTTCTGCTTTTCCTCTCGGAGTATTAGAGTGCTTGACAACTCCATCTACAACTTCTCCTGCACTTTCTATTTTTCTAATTATTGGATGATTTTTGACTTTATGTTGTAATTCCGCAAATCTAGCATATCTTTTTGCTGATTCGAGAGACTTGCCTTCTCCTGCCGGTTTGGGTTTTTCGGCTGCAGATCTTGGATCTGCAGAGGGAGCATTTGTTCTCGTGCCTTCAGCATCCCCCCTTGTGACTATCTTTCCCAATCCTTCAGTAAGCTCATTTTTGGTTCCATCCGGATCCACGAACTTCCACGGGTTGTTTCCGGCGTAGTGGTAGATGTTCTGGTCTTTCTCTGCATTCTTCGCAGTCGTCACAAGATACAGCGGGTCGGGGCTCAGCCACCTTCCCAGTTGTGGGTTATACCACCTTGCGCCGAAGTACATGATACCGAGGTCGACTTCCAGCTCTTTGCCTGTGAAGCCGTAGGGATCACGGAAGCCGGTCTCGCTCTTTTCTTCTAAGACGGCACCGTAGGGGAGATAAATGGTGATGCTTTCGGCGTCGCCGGCATCGTTTGAGATGAGGGAGGCGGTGCCGAGGTGATCCGGGTGCATCCAGCGACGGGTGAAGGCAGAGTCGCTTCCGGTGTTGTTCCAGTCGAGACGAAGGAGGCGCGAACCGTCGAAGATGTAGCGTACAAGTTCGTATTCCGTCAGGGAGGCGGACTTGCGGATCAGGCGCTCTTCAACGGCGTCGTTGACGTAGAGAGTGGTTTCGTAGTTTACAGCCTGGTCGACGAGTTTCTTTTCGATCTTTCCGATACGCACGGAGCCATAGTCGTAATTATAGAGGGCTTCGTAGTCAGAAACGCTTGTGCCGACGCGTTTTGCGTACTTCAGGCGGTTAAATTCATCCCACTCGTAGGTGAAGACTTTTGAACCGTCAGAGGCGCTCAGGACCGTGAGGTTGAGCATGTTACCGGCGTTGTCGTAGTTTATTGTGATGGAGTTTCCGGCTCCGTCACCGGCGGAGGACATGGCATCGGGGCCTGCGTTGCCGCCTGCGCCATAACTTGCAGTGCCAAACCATGTTTTGTAGAACTCGTCGGCGGGGTTTGGCTCTTCGAGGAGAGTTCCGCCCTGCATTGAGCGTCGCATGGTGTTTTTCTGGGTGAGGTTTCCAAGGATATCGTAGGCGTACTGCATGGACCGGAACGGCACAGAGTCAAGAGTGCCGTCGGTGTAGGTATAGTCCGTGGTTAAAAGCTGGTTGATGCTGTCGTAGGACATGGAGATATCGAAGATCTTGTCCGCCTGCCCGTTTATATAGTTAATGTCCTGTAAAATTGTCTTTTCAAGTCTGCGTCTATTTTTAACACAGGACATTAAG
>JAHJMN010000159.1 GCA_018821305.1 Myxococcota bacterium | reverse complement strand
TTGACTAAAAAGCCAGCCTTTATTCGTGATGATCATGAGTGTGCAATTCTTTATAAAGTAATGATTTACTGAATATAAATGACCCCTGATTCCCTGTTCCTGAATCTGTTTCTGTTTCTGTTTCGGATTCCCTGAAATATTAAAATCCTTATAACTGCAATATCAACTAATACGCCTTAACCGATCAGCATTGGGTCTATACCGCTTGCAGAATAAAAGGATCGAAATTGGGAAATTGAATTAAAAATTACGTTCCTTTTAATTATTAATTGATATTGAATGTTTAACCGCTGTTCCCGAACCTGTTTTCCTGACTTCCTGATTACCTGTTAAAAAATTTCAGGCAAACATGAAATCAGTAGCAGTAACAATAACAGTAACAGGATAATCAGGGGTTTTCTCCTGAAGCATTTCTTTAAATTAAGCCACTATCCTTTTACTCCGCAAACAGGGCTAGCGCGTAGCGAAGCACTGGTTTCCCAGTTTCCCTGACTGCCGGACTCACGTTTTTCCTGCTTGATTGACTGAGGATAAAATAATGAAAAAAATTATTGGGTCACGGTTGATTTTGTGGGATAGTTTACGCCGTTCAGATCTAATTGATCAACATCGTATTGATCAACAAACGGGGTGAAAAATGAAACAGACAGCCGGAAACACTGTAAACTGGGTGAGTACCGACACGGGCTACTCTCTGGCCATTGAAAACGGAAAGATTATCTGCGCCAATGCAAAGGGCGCACAATTAAAATCCATTCCCAAGCAGGTGAGGGATTCGGAAGATTATGAGAAAATGAAAAATCTTCAGGATTTCCTTGAGCTTCACAAACTTGATTGTATGTCATCGGTTACGAAGTGGATGCTCGGAACGGTTCCCCTCAGTTTAAAAGTCATTTCTGGAGTTTTTCCGGATCCTTACTGGCGCGAAATACTCACTAATGCTCTGATTTTCCGCACGAAAAACGGTGAAATCAATGCTTCCGACGGCGGTTTTCTCCGGGGCTGGGACGATAAAAAAGGCCTTGGTTTCGTAGATATGGACGGGGAAAGTGTCTGGATGAAAGATGGCAATATTGTAATCCCACACCCGGTTCTGATTCCAGATATCGACGAATGGCGAGCCCTTGGTGCGGAAATGGAATTCACTCAAGCTTTTGACCAACTGTTTCGTGAAATTCATGTGAAGGCACCGGAAGTAAAACCTGACGATGATTCTCTCGAAACCTGGTCCGGAGGCGAGTTCAACACATTGATGCAGGTCATGAGCCTGTGCAGTCAGAAAGGCTACCGGGTTAAAGCTGGTCACGCCGTTTGTTCAATCATCGAAAACGGGAGAAACGTTGAGGCCCGCTTCTATATCGGTGATGATTCACCGGATTACTACACATCCACTGGAGATCTCAGTTGGAATGACGAAACGGGGGAGACCCTGAAGTTTGCCGATGTGGGCCCTGTTGCATGGTCTGAAGGTGTTTTAATGGCAGCAACTATATATTCCCGCCGCAATGTTGATGAAGGAGGCGAAGATGAATAACACCGATCTGTTTTTCCGTAATGGTCATATTGTTAATGAATCTCCGAACGGTGAATTCCCCGCCGATACAATTCGGGCCCGGAGTTATACTGGAAAAGTCCTCGGTCAAACGGTCATTGTTCGCCTTGAAGGGGATCTATTGGCTCCCGGTGCCGATGCGGAAATGGAGGCTCTGGGCTTTGAAAATTCCGGTAACAGTGACATTCTGGGACATATCCGACGACGTGCCCCTGGATTTCCTGCATGGGTATTTATTAATGATCCGGATAACTCGACTCTGGCTCTGTCTATTGTTAAGGAAATGAAAAAAGCGGGTTCCCGTGCCGTATCCAAGCCGGGACATGCAAAAGATGCTCTCACGGAAATCGCCGCGCGACTCGAAAAAAGCGCCGTTAAAATCCTTCCATCGTACTTCGAAGAATGCGGGCGTATCTTCACAAGGGCAGGAAATAAGCAATATGGGGCTCAGTTCTTTGAAAAAGCCCGGGAAACGGAACGTAAATACGGACTTTCTCCGGATCGCAGTGGTCGTGAAGATGTCTTTCTTGAATTCGCACTGGATGGAGCACTCAGCGCAAAAACTCTGTCGGCCCTGTCAAAAGACATTTCCCCCAATGAAGACGCCGCATCTTTTTACAGTTTCTTCATGAAACTCTGCATAAGTCGCACTAAAGCTGGTATCCCCCCCTGGGAATCCATGGCCGGAGACCTGGAATCTCTTGGGAAAAAAGCAGGATTGAAACCCGCCGAAGTTGCGACAGCATATTTAAATGAATGTTTAAATTCAAAGGGGCTGAAAGAAGCTCCCGCATCCCTGTGGAAAAAGTGGAAAACCCATCTGGTAAACTTAATGAAGCAGGAACATGCAGTATCAGTTCGCATGTTGAATCTGTTCCCCAAACCACGGAAAGAATCCGATGATTTTACGACGGCGTGGATGGGCATACTTAAAGATGCCAATGCTTTCAAAAACATCCATGAGGCAAAATTGAAGGGCCTTGCTGCCGAATGGATATCCAAAGCGATTGCCTGGGCAGACAATAACACGGGAATCATTCATGAAGCTGTAGATATTCTGGAAAAGCGGCTGAAAAACGACAAACTTCCCGTGAACTACCCTCAACGTCGCTGGTACGGAATAAACATCGACCCGGTAACGGCGGAAAAGCTTCTGGCTCTGGGTGTTTCCATTGAATGGGCGAAGAATACTTCCGAAGAAGTCTCCTTGACCCTTTCCGACTGGATTCATAAAGTTGATGATTATCCTGAACTTCCCCTTGTGGGTGGGGATAAAATCCTCTCTCCTCTCATTATCAATGAGTTCAATTCACTGTGCGAAACAGAAGAAAACCGGCCGATACTTGTTAAAGCTGTGTGGCTCAAACCTCATTTGCAGAAATGGCTTGAAATGTCCATTGCCCGCCTGTATCAGGGGGGGATTTTCGAAGTTTCTCCGGAAATTGAAAATTTTAACTCACGAACGGATAGTCGTTTCCTCAGTCACTTCCCGGATATTCTGGAGAAACTTAAAACTGTAGATATTACACGCGCCCTTCATCTTAATATATCAAGGGGTACGATTGATGAGTTTTCCTGGCCGGCTTTCGAACAGGCTGTGGAAAAACTTCAGACTGGCGGAAAAAAGAAAAGAAAAGAAATTACTGTAGCAGGTACTTTCCCGAATATTATTCTCCACAATGGGGTAAAAGCCCTTGTAATTGGCCCGGATTCAATAATATCTGAGCATGACTTCCATCTTAAGACTTTTTCATCTGTGGAAAAAGTTGATTATGTGCAAGGTAAATTCATAGTCTGTGGTTATGACAGTGAATATGACTACAAAGGTTACTGGTCAGATCGTCCCACGGATATATTTGATTCTGATGGATTTAACTCCTGGCAGTTTAAAAATGCCATCACCCTTTCAGACGAATCCATCTGCGGCGGCGGAAGAAAACTCGTTGCCGGTGATACTAAAGCTTTTGCTGGTTCTCAGGTCTTCACGGACGGGAAATCCGTATGGCAGTGGGAAAATGATAAATTCCACAATTTTGACCCCGATACGGGGAAAGCTGGAGAGGAAGCATTTCCCCCGGGATATAAAAAGAAGGAAGATAATTCCTGGATTCGTTACTACTGCGATTATATAAAAGGCATCTCAAGTGACTTCACGGGAATGAAAGACGGATTTTATTATTACACAAACGAGAGTGAGTATGATGATGAGGCAGAGATTTCTCTTACATCTGCCACGATACTCGGTAAAACAAAGTGGAAGGGCAAGACGGATAATAACGACCTCGGCATATTCATGAAGTTTCCCGGAAGTGACGATCTTTTCGCCGTAACGAATTACAGCTACTGGGGCAATATCTGGTTCTGGGGTGACGGCAACTCGCCAAACTGCATTGTAAACACAGAACAAGTTAAATCCAATTGGATCAATGTCTCCCTTCCTCCGGAATATTTCCACCTGCTCAAAGCCCGCAATTTAACTGACAGTAAACTCCTTCGCAAGATATCGCTTGATCAGGTAAGTGGATTATTCAACGATGTTGTTGCGCTTTCAGATGTAAAAGCGGATGAAATGCTGAATGCAATCGGTGATATTGTAAAAAAACACATAAAAGGCATCAAAGACCCTGTTATTATTTCCGGTGTCGCTTCACTGGTTAAATATACCCGGGATATTTCCGAAACCCTTGCAAAACTGATTTCTGATTCCACGGCGGGGGAAGGCACTTATTTTTCTCGAATACCTGAGTACGAACTCGGTCAGGCTATTGGTCAGAAAATTACCAAAACCTACTACTGCAGTGGAGATATTGCGGGAAATCTTCAGGATATCTGCAATTTCCTGAGTTCCGATAAAATGACTGAAGGAAATGTAATTCAAGCGACGGAAATACCATGGATTGAGCTTCTGGATCACATTGGCGCTTTTATATTTACTGCTGCATCCCACCGGTTTGAACTTGGTTATGATACTGATCGTCGTAAGTACATTATAGATTTCCTGCATCTGCTATTAGACATGGATTTCATCAAAAACCATGAAAATTATCGCAAACTCCGAATAATGGCCCCTCACGACAAACATCCGTGGCTCTTCAAAACGGAAACGGAATACGAATGGGATGATGATGAGTTTGTTATTCCTGACTGGTTTGCAAAACGTGACAAATCAGGAACATTCGTTGTTCATGTTGACGATGACCGTGGAGAAGATGGAGTATATATGGATGTCCTTGCATGCTTCGCTTCCAAGGGCAAACTGCCGAAAGACATTAAACTAATCTCCGACGACCCGATTCAGATCACCCAAAATGATATTACGCGGTTTATTGAAATACTTGAAGCTGTTCAAAACGGCGCTACCCTGGCCTTTGATCCTGAATCACTAATTGAAATCACAGAGAAATGCGGCAACTCCCCGGCAGAAGCGACTATACTTCTCACAAGTCTCACAAGCGCCAACACTGGATTTGGTGACTGCAAAAAAGCCATTACATCTAAATACGGTATCTCTTCCGGCGCCCTTGAATCAGCTATGGAGTATATCTTTTCCCTTGATCGTTTAAAAATCCTGAAACTTTACGATGGTATAATAAAAAACATGCCTGCTTCCGCACAATGGAGTAGTAATGTTTTCACGAATCTTTTCATCGATAACTTCCTTGAAATCTTTGGAAAACAGGTTCCCGTTGATGATGAATGGCTAAAAGTAATTGATAAATCCGTCTCCCCGGGAATCAACAGCAGGTTGCTCCTTGAAGCAATAATGAACCCCGCATCAAGTGCTTTCTTCACAAAGGACGGAGTATGGGAAATGGGCACCTATGGGGATGTTAATCTCGTTAAAGATACTGACGTGTTCACACCAGACTTTTTCGAGGATTTTGTTAAAACAGTTCCAGTAATTGCGACGCATTTTGCTGGAGACAAGCGCCTTACAGCTAATCTGAAAACCGCCCTTGAACTTGCTCGCAAACGTATGACATCACCGGATTACCTTATGCCTGCTGGGTACGACTACCCCGATGGAAAACGTAAGAAACTCCTGAAGACCTGGTTTGATTCTCTTGACGGCAAGCCATGGAAGCCCAGCGATGATTCTGATGCCGACGCCAAATTCGGCAAAGACACAGGGCTGTTTAAAGTGTATTGCGACTCGGACAGTGTAGCTGCTGCTTACAGACCCTCAAAAATCAAATCCGATGCTGATCGCAGTGCGATTCAAAACGTCATGACGATGCTTCAGTCGGAACACGCTGTTTCCGGGGTTCAGAAGTACTTCGAGTCGAAAGAATTTGAAAATCTGGTGGATATTCTAGCGAAGGGTACTCAAGAGCCTTTCAATCCAAATCCATTGGTGAGTGCCCCGGAAGCTGTGAAAAAATTGGCAGAAAAAACAGGACTTGATGAAACTTCAACAAGCGTCTTCCTGCAGTTTTTAACATTGCATTCATTTTCAAAGAAGGATATTTGCGATACAAATGCCATAAAACCCAAGCAGTATGATGAAATCTGTGCGTCACTGGTGGCTAAAGAACTTTTAGTAGAGGCTAAACGCAAACGCGTGAAAAGGGACCACTTCCTTCCGGGAGGCTGGGAAGAATTGCGTTCACCTTCGACTCCTGTTGAAACATGGAAACTCAGCCTTTACGGCATTGAAAACACTGAAAACGGTATTAATCCGCCCCTTGGTCCCCTTATGCCCCTTGAGCCATTGAGTGACTTATTTGCAAAAGCTGCGGACCGCTATTTAAGCGGCGATGTCCCTGGATTCGTTGCGGCAAAATCCGCCCGGAGGAAACGATGACAACAAAAGAAAAATCCTATCAGAGCTTACCTGCGGAAATCCTGTGGAAAGAAGAACTCGACTGGCTTGAATTATACGATCAGAACCCCAAACCGCCCGGGTGGAGACTTTCCCCAGCTACAGTGGTTACATTTATCATAGGAACAGATGAACCTCTGCGGATGCCAAAGGGTAAAAAACTTCCCTCAGGCACCAATGCAACCCTCCGTGTTACTCCCAAATACGTGGGAAACCGTTCACTTATTGAACGTTGCACCGTAACATTAGCGGGGGAGCGCGGACTCATGCTCGTTGGAGAACCGGGGACAGCAAAATCTATGCTTAGTGAGCTGTTCGCTGCGGCTATTTCCGGAACCAGCTCCTTTACAATTCAGGGAACAGCTGGAGTTCCTGAAGAAGCCTTCCGCTATGGCTGGAACTACTCAATGCTCCTTGGAAAAGGCCCCGTCCCCGAAGCTCTGGTTCCATCACCTGTTTTAAGTGCCATGCGTCAGGGGGCAATTGTCCGGGTGGAGGAAATCACCAGATGCATGCCGGAAATCCAGGATATGCTCATCAGCATCCTTTCCGAACGGGTTATTGCGATTCCCGAACTCGAGATCATGGAGCGTGCTCTTCAGGGATTTTCAGTCATTGCGACGGCAAACCTACGGGATCGCGGCGTAAACGAAATGAGTGCTGCACTGAAACGTCGTTTTAACTTCGAAACGGTTCCCCCCATAGCTGACGCAGCCCTTGAACTTGATCTCGTAAAGCGACAGACACGCAATCTTCTGGATCGCAGTGGCTTTGACATCCCGCTGGATGAGGAAATCACACAGGCCATCGTTACAGCTTTCCGGGATTTGCGCACGGGGCTTTCCGCCGAAGGCTGGACCGTAGATAAACCGTCTACGGTCATGAGCACCGCAGAAGCTGTAAGTGTCTCCGTTTCCATGGCCCTGGAAAAGGCATTCTTTCCTTCAAAAGACATCCATTCAGCTTTCCCAGGATACCTTCTGGGAACCGTTGAAAAAGACGAACCGGCGGACCGGGGTAAACTTCTTGCCTACTGGGATGGCCCCGTGGCACGGCGAGGGAAAAATGATGATCCTGTCTGGAAAAAGCTTCACGATTTGAAGGATGTTCTTAAATGAAATCCTCCGGGGAAACCTTTATCAAAACGGCAGAGATTCTAGCGGCCAGCCAGTCACCCTTTTTCATCGGAGTAAGGCACCACAGCCCTGTACTTTCAGCTTTTGCAGGACGCATGCTGGATGAATTCAAACCCGACTGCGTCCTCATGGAATTTCCCGCGGATCTGGAAGACGTCATTCCTTTAATATCCCATGCCCAGACCATCGCTCCGGTGGCACTTAGCGCACGGTCGAAAGAGGCTGGTCATCATTCTGAAGTCTTTTACCCGTTTGCAGATTTCTCACCGGAACTGCAGGTAATGCGCTGGTGCCGGGAAAACGACATCCCTTTGAAAGCGGCAGATTTGCCTGCCGGTGCAGTGCATAACCCGGAAAATGAAACTTCCGAAACCATTGATGCGCCCAACTCTCCGGGGGTTTCTGAGTCCCTGATGAAGCACTTTGAAGCTGACGACACTCACGAACTGTGGGAGAGAATGATCGAAGAATCAGGAGCAGGACGCACAAGTGAAGAACTTCGCCGCAGTGCCCTTTTGTGCGGTATCATAATGCGCATGACCGGGGAAAGCCCCGACTCAGAAACCCTCGTTCGAGAGGCTCATATGCGTAAAACCCTTGAAGAGGCAATTTCCGATGGATACAAGCGCATTGCTTTCGTCTGCGGTTCTTATCATTGCGTCGGCATAAGTGCGCAAACCCTTTCCCTTGATTTCCCGCGAAACACGCATGCTGTCTCGGAGATTCGGGAAATGGACAGTTGTCTCGTTCCCTACAGTTTCAGTCTCCTTGATTCCCGCTCGGGATACGCAAGCGGGATAGATTTTCCCCTGTGGCGTCAGAAAGTATGGGAGAACCTTTATGAATCTCCCGATGGTTCGACTCTGGACAATGCGGCCCTTGAACTGATTCTCAAGGCCGCACGCAAAATGCGCGAAATGAACATGCTCATAACTTTTCCCGACATCCGGGAAACCTGGCGCATGGCTCTGGATCTATCCGCTCTTCGCTCACATAAATCAGTCACCATCAGGGATATTACCGATGCCATCGAAGCATCTTGCATCAAGGGTGATGCCCGGGATATCTTCGCTCGACGTGGTATCGAGTCGGTTTTCAGTGAGGAAAGGCAGGGCCATTTGTGCCCACAAGCTCCCATTCCGCCCCTTGGTAAAAACGTGCAAACTGAACTCGAAGCCCTGGGTCTTCCCGTTAAAAGTGCAACACCGGCGGTTTTTCGCCTCTCTCCGGCAGAAAGCCCCAAGGATCTTAAACGTCATATCCTGTTGTGTCGCCTTGAAATCCTCGGCATTCCTTACGGCGAGCGCATCTCCGAAAGAGATACAAACATAACCACGGTCTGGCGAGTTGCATGGACACCCTTTGTGCATTCCGCCCTTGGATTCCTCGCGGTCTACGGGCAGGATAGTTTTTCTGCGGCCCGTGGCTATCTGAAAGTCATGTTCCGTAAAGCCTGCGAAACTCCCGATGAGGACATCCCGCTTTATGCCGCCGCGGAAGGCGCATTTCCTGATCTATTCTCTGAAATGGCGACATTCATTATTGAAAACAGTCGCTTTCCATCCGATGCAGCCTCCTTGCAGCATATGGGCATTCTGATTTCCCGCATCAAGCAAGGGCTTTTATATCAGTTTGAGCCCGATCACGATGTTCTTGAAGCCCTTTTTGACATCATTATAAATAAACTCATATCCCTTCATGAGGGACATATCAATTCCCCGTCCATTGACTCAATCCGCGCCATTTCCGCCACAGTAGCTATGGCGTCGAACTCCATGCCACGGACCCTTTACTGGTTTTTAGAACGATGCACATCCTCCCCATCTCAGCTTATTTCAGCTTGTGGTTGGTGCAACCTTGTCATGGCAGGGAAAACTGAGGGTTCTGTCGCAGGCTCCATCCTCGGCAGTGTTTTTGAACTGGGAGATATTTCCTCTGCCCGGGATTTCACAAAGGGCGTTTTAGCTTCAGCTCTCAATCTGTTTGAAATGGACGAAACCGTTTCCGGGCCTTTCCACGAACGCATTCGCACGATGAATGACGACACGTTCCTCTCCCACTTGCCCTGGCTTCGGGACGCTTTTTCCGTCCTCTCGAGTGCCGATAGACAGCGGTTTGTATCAATTCTTGGTGTTCGGGAAGATCATCTATCCGGCATCTTTACAGATTCCGGTGACGCTGCCATTTTAGCCCGATGCGATAAAGCAGGTTTTGAGAAAGTCAAAGAGCTTTTTCCGGACATAGAATTTGCACAGCCAGTTATTAAAACTGACAGCACTTCCCCGGCAGTACAGGATGAAACGTATACTGTGACTGTCGGAAAAATATCATTAAATGCCCGGTGGCAGCTTATTCTCGGGATAATGCCACGGGATAAAAACTACGCTGCACATGCCCGGGCTCTCAGTGCCGTCTTTGGTGCCGGTGGCGGTGGTGAAGGCAGCCATCTTGACTTCGGTGGTGCCGGTTCCGGGGACTCATACCCAACGGTGAGGGAATGGGAAGCTGACATCGGAGGCTTATTCACATCGGAAAACCGGGATTTCCTCGTGGAAAAAGCCGTCCGGGAAAACTGGGCCGCTGCCGTCACAGACCTTGATATCGACGCTCTGCCCCCGTCCGTGGACCTTCTCGAAAGTATCATGAGTCTCAAAGGTTCATTGAGTGAAGACCGCATTGCCCGCCTTAGACCTTTAATAAAGCGCATCGTAGACGAGCTTACAAAGCGTCTTCGCAGCAGAGTATCCAGTGCTTTAAGCGGCATAAAAACGCCGTTTTCCAGTCGCCGGAAGTCCGGAAGCATCGATTTAAAACGCACTGTTAAGGGCAATCTAAGTAAAGTCATTTTCGATCCGAACCCGGTGATAATGGCGGACCACTTTTATTTCCGAAAACGAGCCGCAAGACGCATGGAATACACCGTTTTCCTTTTAGTTGACGTTTCCGGTTCCATGAATCGTTCCGTCATTTTCAGTGCCGTTACGGCTGCAATAATTGCATCCCTTCCGGCAGTTGAAGTCAAGTTTCTGGCATTCAACACTGAGACTGTTGATCTTTCGGGCCTTGTGAGCGATCCTCTGTCGCTTCTTCTTGAAGTTGATATCGGCGGAGGAACGGACATTTTCCGGGCTCTTAAAACGGCTCATTCCATGATGAAATCCCCCCCCCGTTCGTTTCTCGTTTTAGTAAGTGATTTTGAGGAAAACTCATCGGACTACCCCATGATGCGGGAAATCGCTGCCATGGCGGAAGCTGGGGTAAAAATGACGGGAATCGCTGCTTTAGATGATACGGGAAAAGCCGTTTACAACACTCAGACAGCGTCAAAGGCCGCCGCCGCTGGAATGGCCGTGGGAGTATCGTCTCCGCTGGATCTTGCACGCTGGCTTGCGGGGTACCTGAAATGACGATGAATATCAATTTACCCTGTATTCCCGAACTCCTTTTCGCACAGATTGTGGATAACGCCCCCGGTGTTATGCAGCGGCGCATCAAGAAAAACCCTCTCGCGGCTGAAGAATGGACCTGGTCCGATGCCGACAATGGGGTGACCATTACCACAGAAAACGATGATATTGTTACGGTAAACGTTGATAAAAGCACTGTAAACGCAATCAACTGCAACTGCCTCATGGCGCCGAAATGCTTTCATGTCCTCGCCTGCGCATTTCTTATTTCCGTAAAAGGTTCCGCTGCCCCGTCCACTGCGGAAGTACCCCCAACTGCTCCTGATGATGCGCAAAACTCATCGCCATCCAAAATAGAATCATCAATAGAATCATCCGATGCAAATATAGATGATAGTACATATGAAAGAACAGTGAAAATAACTGAGGCAATGCAGGCATTTGGAAATGACGCACATCAGGTATTTGCCGCACTTCTGAAACGTGGACTCAATTCTTTCACACTGGCGGAACTTTCCACCATGGCAAGGCTTCTTCACCGGGCAAAAACGTCGGATGTTCCGTCTTTGGCCTCTTTAAGCGGAGCGATCATGCAGTCCATCGGGGCACGACTGGCAGGTCAATCGCAGTTTTCCCTTGAAGAGTATACCCGGAATCTTGCCCTGGCCCTGCGCATCAGTTTTAAACTGTCAATTGGTGGACAGGCTCCTTTGGATATTATCGGAACTGCCCGCCGGAAATATAATCCCGGTGGAGGACTTGATCTCATGGGTATTTTCTGCGAAGCCGCAGGAAAAGGCACTGTAAAGGGCGTGCTCACCTGGTTTTCAGCTCCCGGTGGTCGTTTTCTCAGTCTTGGAACATTCCGTTCAGATGAAGATGCCTCCTGCGAAAAACTTCACCGCACGGGGATTGATTTTGGCGGCATGTCCCTGTCACCCAGGGACCTTGCTAAAAAACGCATCATTGTTTCAAATGCCGCCATATCCGAAGAAAACACGCTCAGTCAGGGTAAAAGTGTGAAAGCAGCGGCAGCAAATCCCATGGTGTCAAGCTTTGAGCAGTGGTCTGAGTGGATAGAATCCCTCGGGCATGCGGGACTTCAGATGAGTAATTTTGAAAAAAACCGCACAGGAATCATTTTCGCAAAGGCCCGGGTGGAAGGCCTGTGTTCCCGGGGTATCGTCCTGACTTTAGAAAATCCATCTTTTCCCGTCCGGGCTACGTATACCGGCCCGGGTAAACCGGAAACTGTTCGCAATGCCTTCCGCCTTCTCGGCTCAAATCGTGGCCTTGAGCTCCTCATTGCATTCCGCATAATCCCGGCATCTCCGACTATCGACCTCCTTGCGGTATTTCCGCAACTTCCCGAGGCTTCCGACGGTCATCGCTGGCACGCCCTCGGCCTTGATTCAATGGATGTCATTTCATCGGGGCCCCATCGTGACCTTATTGATTTCGAGGATTTTCCCGGATTTGAATCAACCATGCTCAAGGAGCTTGAGCTTGCCCTTACTGGCATTGCCATGTCCGGAGCCGACCGCATAACAGCAGGAACTCTCCGCCATCTTGATGACTTACGAAAATCACTTGAAAGACACATTATGCCGGCGGGAGCTGATATTCTGTCACGCTTTATTTCAGGTACGGGCATTGAAAAAGCAATCCTGTTTTCCGCATGCGTAACATGGCTCGAAGCAACATCAGAGCATTTCCGCCAGCAAATATGGTCCCCCCCTTCGTAGTTAGTTAATGTCCTGAGTAATACGATTGTGAGTTATTCTAAAGAAAATCTTCAGGAAATAGCCCCTGATTATCCTGTTACTGCTACTGATTTCCTGTTTCCCTGAAATTTTAAACAGGGACACAGGTAGTCAGGCAAACAGGCAGGCAATTTCGCGCAGCGGAATGCAAGCAGTCAGGATCAGGTCATAAACATTCAACATCAAAGCATAATTACAAATGGCAGGATGGAAACAAGTACTTTTCCCGTTTCGATCCTTTTTTTCCGCAAGCGGTCTAGCTACAGTTTCAAAGTCAGTCGGAGCATATCGAACAACTGAAGCCCACTGTCAAACACTGGTTCTTTATAGTTGTTAATAAAAAAGTCCTTCTCAATTGAAGTAACCCGAAAACCCTGTCTCTGATAAAAGGCGAGCTGGTATCCGAAAGTCCCGGTTCCTACTTCCAGTTTTGCAACTCCAGCCTGCCGCAAAGTGCATATGACAGATTTCAAAAGTGCAGTTCCAATGCCGTTTTTCTGATGTTCCGGTAAAACAGCTATGCTCATAAGCTCGTATGTCCCAAACCCCAGAGGCTGAACAACACAGGCTCCAATTACTGCACCACTTTGTTCGTATACAAAACACTTCGATCCTTTTAGAGAATCGCGAACCTTCTGTTCCGATGGGTCCGCGAGTAAAAGAAGCGCGATGGGTGCATCAGCAGTGGAAATTTCGACAATATGCTGTTCATGAAGATGGTCTTGAGGTGTGATAGTAGTCATTTTAAACTCCAGTCCTGACTTTATATTGTCTTCCACATACAGATTCAAGCAATAGCCTGTAAAGTTTTTCCTCACAAGGTCGATTTCAGCACTTGGAAGGATGGTTGTTAATGCACAAGAATTGCAGAAATAAGGCTTTCCCCCATTTGGTTACTTGAGTGGAACGTCCAAAGATCCTCGTTCGCAAGAACGGCAAAAACGTTATAAAAAGGGCAAACATTAAAGCGGGACATACCCTGGAATCCAAGTGTTGACCAATTGAGGTAAACGGCTATTATGTTTTGTGAGATTTGACTTTTTTATACAGGTGTTTGAATGAAGTTTTTTAATACAGCAGGCCCGGTAAATATGCCTGATCATTACAAGATAGACCCGCTGACCCGGTTTGATCTTGATGATATTCTGATGCTCATTGCTCAGAAAAAGTACTTTATACTCCACGCTCCACGTCAAACGGGTAAAACATCATCGCTGCTTGCTTTGCGGGATTATTTGAATAAAAAAAACGAGTATTACGCTGTTTACACAAATGTGGAAGTAGGACAAACAACAAGAAACGATGTTGACGAGGCAATATTTGCAATAATTGGGAGAATATCTTCTGATTTCGGGGATAAATCTGACTGGAAACGCTTTATTGATGGCCGAAGTGCACATGAGGCTCTGACAGAGTACTTGAAGTTTCTGGCGGAAATATCGCCAAAGCCCGTGGTTCTTATGATCGATGAAATCGACGCCCTTGTCGGGGACAGTCTAATAAGTGTACTGCGGCAGATTCGAGCTGGATATGACAAGCGGCCCGGGAGTTTTCCTCAGAGCATCATTCTTTGCGGAGTTCGAGATATTCAGGATTACCGCATCCACACTTCTGGTAAAGAAGTCATCACTGGGGGAAGTGCTTTTAACATAAAAGCAAAATCACTGCGGCTTGGAAATTTCAGTCGTGCCGAAGTGGAGGAACTTTTACTCCAGCACACAGTAGAAACGGGGCAAAAGTTTGAAGAAGGCGTTTTTGACTATGTTTTTGATCAGACCGACGGTCAGCCCTGGCTTGTGAACGCCATTGCGTATGAAGCAACATGGGAAATTCGCGCAAACCGTGATCGTAGTGTGCTTATTACCGCCGAAATGATGGAAGAAGCGCGCAATAATCTCGTGATATCCCGGGCCACGCACCTTGATCAACTGGCTTTCCGGCTCACGGAAGACCGGGTTAAAAAAGTCATTTTGCCCATGATAAACAACGAAGAAAGCATTGCTGCGGACGAAGATGATCGTCAGTACTGTATTGATCTGGGGCTTCTGAAAAAAACACCCCACGGCCTTGAGATTTCAAATCCGATATACCGTGAGATAATTCCGCGTGAACTTACGACATCAAGGCAGGAGTACTTTCTCAGTTACTTTAAACCCGATTGGATCCGCGGTGACGGAAGCCTCGACAGCGACCTTCTGGTCAGGATGTTTGTGACCTTCTGGCGTGAAAACAGCAAAATATGGGCATCACACATATCCGGC
>JAHJMN010000158.1 GCA_018821305.1 Myxococcota bacterium | reverse complement strand
GCCCTGTTCCTGAACCTGTTTTCCTGACTTCCTGATTACCTGTAAAAAAATCAGGCAACAGGAAATCAGTAGCAGGAACAGGACAATCAGGGTCTTTTTCCTGAAGGTTTTCTTTGAAATTAACTTACTATCGTATTACTCCGCAAGCGGTCTATCCTGAAATTAGAAAAAATGAAGTTTTCATCAATTTCTTAAGGCCGGATAGAAAGCGCATGATTCTGAATTTAGTAATAGTAGCCATGATAAAATTTTTAATATAATTTTCGCGAAGCGTATTACAGGACACGAACTAACTAAGGAGAAAAAATGAATCTAAAATTTATTATTGCAATGATAATCATGTCTTTTTCAATCACCGCCGCTTGTGGTCCAGGAAAAAGCCGTCGTAAACATCATAAAAAAGCATCCTGCGAGCGTCTTGCAAAACAGATATACAAATGTTCTTCATCAGATGAAAAAGCAAAAAAGATTTTTAAAAAGCTTACGGGAGAAAAGAGTAAATCTGGTTTTATAGATTATTGCAAGACAGCTGTAAAAGAAGACAGAACCTGGAAGAAACTGAAGGATTGTGCAAAAAAGAAAAAGTGTGGAAAATTTAATGATTGCGTTGATTCAAAAGTGGATAAAATAAAAAAGAATCGGAAAAAAGATAAGAAAAAAGAAAAGGATGAAGACTAACCACTTGCGGAGTAAAAGGATCGAAACGGGAAAAGTGAATGTTTTCATTCTGCCATTTGTAATTATGCTTTGATGTCGAATATTTATGACCTGATCCTGATCCTGATCCTGTTTGCCTGACTACCTGAGTCCCTGTTAAAAAATTTCAGGGAAACAGGAAATCAGTAGCAGGAACATGATAATCAGGGTCTTTTTCCTGAAGGTTTTCTTCGAAATTTACTTACTATCGTATTACCTCGAAAGCGGTCTAACCACTGGGTTTAATAATGTGAACTTTTCTTCACAAATATGTTGATGGATATCAATATAAATTTCTTGATTTAAATAAAAATCTTAATATAAAGAAACGAAACTCTAACTGTCGTTAGAAAATTTTTAACTGGAAAGGTTGGGCTTATGAAAAAAATAATTATCACTTTAATGTTTTTAGTTGCTACTCCGGTTTATGCGCAAACCGCACCATATGGTCAAAGTAATGAGGTGCAGCAACCGACTACGGATCCTTCAGTATCTATCACAATTTCTCCCATTCATCTTGTTTTACCAGCATTTGAAGTGACTGCAGAACTTAAAGTTGCTCCTAAAATAGGCATAGCCGGAGTTATTGGTTTTGGAACAATAACGGTTGAAGATGATTATGGTGATGAGAATACTTTTAAATTTTATGAATTAGGCGCACAGTTCAGGTACTACGCTATTGGAAGTTTTAAAAGTGGTCTTCATTTTGGTGTAGAAACAACATATATACATGTATCTGGTGAGATAGATGATGTACAGGGAGTAGGAACCGGTCTTGCTATTGGTGGATTTGTAGGATATAAGCATACTTTTAGTTTTGGTCTTGTATTAGAAGGCCAAATTGGATATCAGGTTGTGGCTTACAATGCGCATGCCAGTGATGATAACGGAAATTCAGATTCTGCATCCGATTCAAAGGGCTCAATATTATTGAATTTGAACATTGGATACAGTTTCTAGACTTTCAAAAATCTGCCTTTTCCTGTAAAAACAAGGAGGGTGGACATCATGAAAAAGATAGTTGAAAATGTTTTATGGGAAGGGAAATGGCTTCGAGCCGTAGATAAAGTCTTTGAAAAAGATGATGGCGAGATCATTCACTGGGAGACTGTTGAACGACAGGGCTCTTCCCGTAGTGTTGTTATTATCGCAAAAATGATCCCATCCGGGAGATTTGTATTTATAAAACAGTACAGGCAAACTGTAGAAAACTGGGTTGTAGGTTTTCCCGCGGGATTGCTTGATGAAAATTTAACTCCGGAGGATCAGGCACAAAAAGAGTTGTTTGAGGAAACGGGTTATACAGGCAAAGTTGTTAAAGTATCTCCTCTTTTACGATTTTCTACAGGTACAAATGCCTCCTGGATGAATCTGGTTAATATGGAAATAGATGAAAGTTCAGAAGAGAATCTTCACCCGGTTCAGCATCTGGAAAAAGCAGAAGAAATTTCAGTACATCTCAAAACCAGAAATGAAGCTCAGGATTTTATTTTAAATGAAATGAATGCCGGTACTCAAGTAGGGAGCGGGGTATGGTATCTTTTTGGTAATGTTCTTGAATGAAAAAGTGGTTTAGTTTGCAAAATCCATAACAAACTCATCCCAGGAGGAAATGGCAGACCACACAGCTCCTTGAGCCTGATAAGTCGAATCAGCTCCCTGATTCAGCCCCGGAAGGTAGATGGCTAAACCATGGGAGCCTGTATAGTCAGACTGAAATCTATTGTAGAGTACAACAGTTTCCACGGCGGTAACAACTGCAGATGCTGCAGTAGTTATCTCCGATGGAATCCCACTAATCATTGAAACTCTTGACGCAAAATCTGCAAGGTCAATATGGGACCCATAGGAGTAACTTATAGTATTACTTCTTGCGGTTTCAATCTGATTGTAAACAGTGGGATGATTCATCATAGCCTGTGCAAAATCAGATAGAGCAGAGTTCAGGATAGAAAGACTTCCAAGATCAGTAAGGGAAAGAGTTGAGTTATCAGTTTTCTCATTATAGTATGTCTCAATGATTCCCTGAGCAAGTGTAACGGGCGAAATACTTGTATCTGCAGCTAATGGCGCAAGTAAGTCATCATATGAATACCCCGTTAGAGGAATTGTTTCTTCTGAAGCAACAAAGTAGTCAGCAAAAGGCTCTGTTGCTACGGCAACTTCCCACATTCCCATGAGGCAGGCATCAAAAGCAAGTATGTCAATTTTGCGGCCGATAGATGTTGTTATCGGGCCCATTGCTTTTGCGTAGTCCCCGTTTGCAATGCTGATTTCTCCTGCAGTACCATTGTCATCATTGGAGAACCCTTTAAATAATGGTGATACTGGAGCATTTGACTTATACCAACCGTTTCCGTGATCCCACATGATGAATGCATAGTGCCGGGCAGGGTAGTTCTCAACAGCCCATGTTCCGAAATCACGCAGAGTCTGCCAGTTACTGAGATCCAGTTCTCCATGGTTTATGAGGAGTGTTTCCGAACCGTTTTCCACGTATAGAGATCTTGTGATTCCGCCATCTACAGAAACAAGGTCAAGCAAAACAACGATATCGAGACTTCCCGTGGAGCCTACAGCCTTCATTTCATTCATATCAGTGATGCCGTCTGCTTCGAGGTTGTTGTCAGCATTAAGATAAACAATAAAGGCCCAATCGGCCGCAGAAGGATCTTCTACACACAATCCAGGATTGCCACTATCATCCATAAATCCTACTTCACAACTGCATGTATATGACTGAATATCCAATTCACGTACACATCGCCCACGACCAGCCTGACTGCAAGGGTTAGGATCACATGGATCATCCACACAATCATTATTATAAGGGAGAGTTCCTTCTGGACAACTGCAAGTAAAGTTTGTCCAATCGGGCGTGGGGAGGCAAACGGGAGTACCAGGACAAGCAGTTTCCTCATCAGCGCAGGGATTTGCTGCCATTGACCAGAACAAATTGTAGTCCCCTGATTCATCCCAACTGTCCACAATTAGAAAATAAGTACCAGGCTCAAGAGTTGTACTTATTTCGCTGGAACCCCATTCACCGCCGCCTTCATCATTGCAGGATATCTCTGAGGATGGATTGGTGCAATCCGTTCTTATATAAAGTACAGTATCAAAACCGGAGGAGGAAAACCTGACTCTCATTTGCTCGGAGGTGGTGAAAAAATAAACCCTGTCGGCACCCTGACCACCACAACTTCCAGTGATTTCACCGCTGGCATCGGTTGTGCTTCCGGAAACTGAACCAGTTAGACCCGTGAGTTCAATGGGATCTACACAACTTTCACCCTGAGGGTTTGGGTTGATGATGCATGAATCGTTGTTAAGCGGATCCTCTACATATCCAGGGTCACAGGAGCAGGTATAGCTGGGAAGTAAGGCATTGCAGGTAGTTTTGTGTTCATCTGTACATGGATTCGGGTCACAAGGATCTTCAACACAGTTACCTGTTTGTGCATCAAATACCAGACCTGCAGGGCATTCAACTTCTGTTGTCAGAGTATAATTCCCACTTTCTGTGTATGAGTCGACATACAGAAAATAAGTGCCGGGTTCAAATGTTCCTTCGATACGACTTCCCCTCTGGGGCCCTTCATCGTCATCACAGGCGATTTCGGAATTGATGTCATCACAATCTGTTCGGATGAATAAAACAGTGTCAAAACCATCCGTTTCAAAAGTAATATTGGATTCCTGAGTTACATTGAAAATATATATGGTTTCCCCTCCCGATGAACTTTCTGCGCAACTTCCGTTGGTGTTATCGGGCATATCATATGTATTACCAGAAACTTCAGTTCCAAGAGTCAGCAATAAAGGGGAATTACAGGAATCGCCGGAACCTCCTTCGATACAGTTTCCATTCCCGTCATGTATATAACCACTATCGCAGTTGCAAGTGGCTAACCCGGATACATCGGTGCAACTACCATGGCTGGAACAGGTATAACCAGCCTGCGAGCAGGTTTCAAGACATGACCCATTTTCGTCATTATCCTGATATCCTTCAGCACATTCATTACACATGTCGCCATCGAAACCATCTTCGCAGATACATACTGCGCCTCCTGAAGATGCGTCACATGTTCCATGATCCCCACATTCAATTTCTTCACATGTTTTTTTGCTTTCAGGACTATCGTCGCAAGCTGTAAACGAAAGAGAAAAACCGAAAATCAAAATAAAAAAAGTATGCCTCAAAATTTCACCTCACAGGTCGCCAAATGCGACGAAATACGTGTTCACGTTGTTGTATAGCCTGAATTTAAGGTTTTTCGCAGATTTTTTTGATATTTTTGTTTTTTATATCACAAAAAAAAGCAGTTTTAAAAAAGTTAGAATTTTCAGTTGCTTGAATTATATGGTTTTATAACGGCAATTGATATTTATACTGAGGTAGAGAACTTTTGAGGAAGGGGGTTGAGAGTATTACTTTGTTTTTTTAACGGGTTTCTTAACCACTTTTTTAACGGGCTTTTTTGGGGCTACTTTTTTAACGGGTTTCTTAACCACTTTTTTAGGGGCGACTTTCTTAACCGGGGCACAATTAGGAATTGCATCTACAGTTGCAGTCATGTGAACGCCAAATGAGCCATAAACAGGTTTTTCAATTTTGCCAATATTAATTTTACGAAGAGCGGCATTAACACAACGAACTAAAGCGCCGTCATTATTGAGTTTCCATGTGAATACAGCATTGCCTGATTTGCCGTTTTTATTGATAGTAAAACCAAATTCACCTTTAGCTTCAACGGGTTTTTTAATACGGAGATTTGCATTAAGATAGCACTGAGCTATTTCTTTATCCAAACCTTTAATTTTACTGTTCATTTGTCTTTCAAGAGCACGGTTTGTACGCCGATTCATAGCACCGGGGTTCACTTCAAACATGGTTCTGGGAGAGAAGGTTACGTGTGCTTTATAAACATTGCATTTTACAGTTTTCTCAGCATTAGCACGGATATTGAAAGAACGTGCCATTCCCTGAATACGGGAAATCATCATGTTCAGTTGACCGCGGACTTTTGTGAGTTCTGCAGAAAGATTGTCAGCTCGTTTTTCGGCATTAACTTTTGCTGTGTTGGCTGCATCAATATTCGTCTGAGATTCGCCAATTTTCTTTTCAGCATCTGTCAGTTTTGCCTGGAGATCGTTTGCGCGGGTTTCGGTGTTTTTAGTTTTCAGAACCTGTGCGTCGTAAGTTTTCTGAGGAACGCCGCATGCTGAAAGCACAAACATTGTGGAAATGGTTAATAATACAGAATTTTTCATTTGTTTACCTCCAACCGGAACTTGCCGGTTTATAAAAATTGAAACACTAATCAGCTCAGGATATTACATGAAAAAAAAATGTTGTGAATACACAAAAATCAGTGTGATTTGGTCCAGGACCATAAAATGATGAAAATGAGGAGTACAATTGAAGAAAGGGCTATGTATAAAATAACGTGATCTGTTCCTGTACGATCAAGAAGTTCTCGGGCAAAGTTTTTATCTTCTTTGGAAAAATCAGAAGAAGTTGTTATTTGGGAACAGAGTTTTCGGCATTCGGCAAAATTACCTTTATTGAAATATGTAACAGCACTTGCTACATCAGAGCTGCAACCGTCAGGCACTTTCAAACAACCTTCCGAAACAGTTGAAAAAAGGGAGATTTGAGCTTTTTTTGCCATTTTTACCTCGGCATCATAAACGGAGCTGGTTTTCCAGTGATTCTGGATCGGGCGTTGCCTCCCTGACCGATGAGCTCCATATCAACTCGTCCGTCGTTGAACTTCAGCATTCCCCACATTTTTACACTGGGGTGATGATAGACTTCAATTATGTTTCCGTCGGGATCTATTCCTTTAACTTTAGCAGCTTTGGGGAAAAGCCCTGCCGGGGTTCGAACATCAGTTTTTCCGACAAGCACAGGTTTTTTTATGGGTTTTCGATGAAGCATCGGAACAATAGTTTCCGGTTTTGACATTGCAGGAAGTTCCATTGCCTGCAGATTACCGAATTTAACTATGATTTTTTCCGCTTCCCCCATTTTATCTCCTGGTTTACCTTTATATAACATCTTGATATATGTGGTCTTTGAACCATTGCGCATGGTAATTTCAACCCATGTTTTTCGTCCGGCATCCTCACGCCCCACAAAGGCAAACTTGAGATTAGTAATCTTTTTATTTTTAATATCGATAACTTTATATTCAACCCATGTGCCGATTTTAATGTCTTTTTCAGGGATTGTAGACATCACTTTTGCATTGGCCGGGAGGGGAGATTGAGATGGAAGCGGTCCTGCGGGGGCGGCAATTGCACTGAAAGAAGTAAGCAGAAGGATGAGCAACAGGTTAATCTTCATGATATCTCCCAACCACCCGAAAGGATGAAGTAGTTTGTCCGAACAGATAGAACCGCTGGACCATATGCAGGTATTTTATACCGTAATCTGGATTTTTTTCCAGATAGAGTCAAGAAGGGTTTTCAAACCTGTGCCAGAGACTGCACTTATGGCAAAAAATTCGGTGTCAGAAAATTTTTCTCGCCAGAAAACGAGATTTTTTTCATCACTGCATAGATCAATCTTGGTCATTACAACTACTCTTGGTAGGGAAAACAGCGTAAAATCATAATTTTTAAGTTCATTAGTAAGGGTACTTACTTCATTCACTGGATCCCGCTCACTATCCGGTTCTGCATATTCAACAAGGTGAATGAGTAGTCTTGTACGTTCCAGATGTTTTAAAAATCGGTGTCCCAGACCTTTTCCCTCGCTTGCGCCTTCCACAAGGCCAGGAATGTCAGCCATTACAAAACGTCGATCTTCGTCTACACTTACAACACCAAGATTGGGTATAAGGGTTGTAAAAGGATAATCCGCAATTTTGGGTTTTGCAGAACTCACAACACTTAAAAGAGTTGATTTGCCAGCATTTGGAAATCCAAGAAGGCCAACATCTGCGAGAACTTTGAGTTCAAGCTTCAGACTCTTTTTTTCGCCTTCAGTCCCGGCTGTGGACTGGGTTGGTGCCTGATTTGTAGAACTCACAAAATGGATGTTGCCAAGTCCGCCTTTACCTCCCTTTGCGATCAGGACCTGTTCCCCGTGAGAAGTGACATCTGCCAGGACCTCCCCGGTTTCACGGTCCCTGACTACTGTGCCTACGGGAACTTTAAGGATCAGATCTTCACCACTTTTTCCATACATGTCTTTTTTCATACCGTTGGTGCCACGGGTGGCTTTATAGGTACGTCGAAAGCGGAAATCGAGAAGAGTTGTTATGGACTCGTCTCCAAGCACATAAATACTTCCCCCACGGCCTCCATCACCGCCTGAGGGACCTCCGTTGGGAACATATTTTTCCCTGCGGAATGCGACACAGCCGTCTCCACCGTTACCAGCTATTACTTCAATGGTGGCTTCATCAACAAAGTTCATTTGAATCTCCCTGGGAAAAACCAGTCTTTAAATAGTTCGTGTCCTGAAATTCAATTTTTGTCAAAATTGAGCATGTTTAGGAAAACATGCTATTCAGAACACTACTATAATTTCAAGGTCTTCATTCTTAATGTCCTGTGTAAAAATTTGGTGTAAAATTGAAAAGATCGTATTACAGGACATTAACTAAATAGTTACAGTCCACTTGTATTTCGCAATGCGAAATTGCTTGCCTGAAATACCGGAAATCAAATTTTTCGCTGATTTTTTGTTCAGGACAGTAACAACGAAAACCTTGAAATAAATAAAATATTTGTAATAAGCGATGCTCGGACAATTGATCCAACCGTCTTAAAATACTGGAAAAATTCCAGATTCAATCAGACCATTAACATGAACTTCACTGTTTGGACTTTTAATTGCGGAGGGTGCTCGGAATTGTCAGGCAGCAGGAACGATGTGAACCCGCTTTTTGTCCTTACCGAAATCTTCGAAAAGAACGGTACCTTCCGTGAGAGCAAAAATAGTATAATCTTTACCCATACCGACATTGCGTCCCGGATGAATTACAGTACCAAGCTGTCTTACAATAATATTTCCGGGGATGGCATACTGTCCGCCGAAAAGTTTGATTCCACGTCTTTGTCCGGCGCTGTCGCGACCGTTGCGGCTTGAGCCTTGTCCTTTTTTATGTGCCATAATCCGTTCCTCCTCAGGCCTTGATTCCTGTAATCTGAATTTCGGTGTAACAGTGACGATGACCTTTTTTGCTCGCGCTGTCTTTGCGTCTTCTGTATTTATAAACGATTACTTTTGGTCCCTTGAGCTGCCGAACGATGCGGGCGGATACCTGAGCGCCGGTTACCGTGGGTTTTCCAATTTTAATATTTTCACCGTCTGAATAAAGAAGAACATCATTCAGAGTAATTTCAGTATTGGGTTCACCGCCAAGTTTTTCAATGCGCATGAACTGGCCAACTTCCATTCGGTACTGTTTTCCACCGGTTTTAACAATAGCAAACATATCTAACTCCTTGATTTCCGAATATCGAGCCGAAATGGTCTTTCCAGGTAACTAAACCACCGATCCCGGATACGTCGAGTGAGAATAGTAATATTGAAGAAACTGTCAAGAGAACAATTGATTATTTTACATATCTACAGAAGCATAAAGTGTGAGTCAGCGTTCTTCAGGCTTTTTCAATGGTTCATCCGGTTTTTCAAGAAACAAACTGAGTTTACCTTCTTTAGTGAGAAGCCAGTAGTAGGTAACATTATGTTTTGGTAGTATTTTTTCTTTGTTTATAGCAAAGGATTTTTCCCAGAGTTTAGTGAAAAAGGAAAGTTCGCCTGTGCTTGTTGGCTCTAAAGCAGTGTCAGGATTCTGAAGAGATCTCACTTTAATGATAATATCAGATCTTTCCTTCATCATCGGATAGATATAAAGACCAAGACTGGCCTCGATTACCGGAGGAACATCCCATGTGAGGACAGGCATCTCTTCGGGTTTTGCCTTCTTTTTGACAGCTTCCTGATATTTTTCAAATTCCTGACGATCTGTATACTGAATAGAAATATTTCCCCGTAGAGTTTCAAGCATGAGAATTGAATTGCCTTCTTCTTCAAGGAGGCCATTGCGACGAACTCGAGCTCGAATGGGCTCAATATTATGACCTTTACGATTTGCATCATTATATAATTGGGCGAGATTCAGAATAAGAAGGTGTCTTGCCAGTTTTTCTCCGGATTTCAGCATGAGTTCTTCAAAAAGCCTCAGGCCAAGTTCCGTTTCACCCCGGCGCATTCTGGTCTGGGCAAGAAGAATCTTTGACGAGTTATTCTGAGGAAGCAGCCAGGTCAGAATGAGATAGTCACTCAATGCATCTTCAAGATAGTTATGCCTGTAGAAAAAGTCACCCAATTGCTTTCGGGTAAGAGGATCATACGGTGCAAGTTCCACGGATGTGGATATGACAAGTCTGGCTTCGTTTTTGAATCCAGAATCTATGAGGAATTCCGCCAGATTCCGCCTTTGACGACCAGTGAGATCGTTTCGCCAGAGGAGTTTTTCCGCAAGATTTCTCGCAAAGTCTTTTTTTCCGATCTGTACAGAACTATGCATAAAAATCATTGTAAGTGCTACACTTTCAGGTTCCAGTCGATGGAATGAAGCTATAAGTTCATGTATTTTTAAAAGTTGCTCCTCGGATTTCAGTTTAAGAAAATCTTTATCCTTTTTGAGTTTTGCAATTTCGTTCTTTACTGCATTTACAAGAGCGCTTCCTCCGAGATGGAAGTGTCTTGCCACCATGAAGGCCTCATTTACATCTTTTATACTTCGGAAAATGCGTTCTTTAATGTAATTACGAATCAAAGCACTTTGATCCATTATTAGCGTTGTGAAGAAAAGGCGATCCGACATTTTAAGTTTTGTCAAGATTAAATCAAGTAGAGCTTTCTTAGAAATCCAGTCGCTTATTTCACAACCTGCAAGTGCATTTCTATAAACTCTTTCACAGGTTTGAGCGTTTGGATAACCTCCGATGGCATAGGTCCATGCCTGCTTTTTGACTTCAGTATAAGCATTTGCAAGTTTAGTACATTTTACAGGTATAATCTGGCCGGTACTCCGGAAATTCCAGGTATGTTTAAAAGAGATTGGATCTTTACTGCCGGGATTTGCCGGGAGTGAAGGCATAACAGAAACTGCTCTTTCAACACATTTGAGAATATCCTCATCGGTTATTGTTGCAGAATATCTTTGGGCTTTTTTAATTCTTCCGTCGGGTTCGACTTCAAATTCATAAACTATAGCACCACCACTTACGGCCATAAATACAGCTTTTCGGTTAAAACACTCGTTAATTGCTTCTATTCGACCTTTTCCATTTAAAATGGACTGGTAGTACCATGACATGTTAAAGGATCTTGAATCAGCGTCTACATCAGGCAAAGCTATTCCACTTATATCTACTGGAGGTCTGCCTTTTAACATACGGAACTGGAAAGTATTGACTCGGGGCAGTTCCATTTGTACGCCGGAAGGAAGTGCGATTTTCTGAACAAAACCAGTTGATACGAGGGAAAGCCCTGTCAGTGGTGTGATAAGCTGGTTTGACATTGAAAAACCAGTAATATTAAGAGCCCCGGCACCCTGAGATATCAGATCTTTTACTCTGGAGTAAGCCCATAGTTTCTTTATAATATCTGTATCTGAGGTATGACTTATTTTCAGAGGGATTTTTACCCTGAATGGCTTTCCTGAGATCCAACCGGAAACTTCGCAATCCGGAGGAACGGGTTTTGTAATAAAGCCCGACACGTAGTGAATCTGATTCAAGCCCGCCGCGGAGAGCTGCTGTGGTGTTATTTTACGAGATTTATTACCAAGTTTTACAACTACCTGTTTGAAATATGACGAAGCTGATTCTTTCAGAATCTGGTCGAAAAGCCCCGAGACTTTTCTAACAGAGGACGCTGTGTAAATCTCTCCAAGGGAATCAAGAACAGTTTGATTACCGCTGTTTCCCAGAATAATTGCCCGGAAAAGAGGCGGTGGATCAGTAATTGCGATACGATTTTTAAGTTCGTCGCCGGTCATTGCACCTCTTGATGGATTTCCATCACCCATATAAAGGATAGTACCTTCACCCCGGGGAATTATGACAGCTGCAGTTTCAAGAGCTTTGCCGAGATCCGTTGCTCCTCCAGGAACCATGCGGGACAGGCTTTCGGAAAGTTTTTTCACTCGCTCCGGTGTTACATAAGCCAAACCGGCCCCATCGAGGGGAATGATTTCGTTTCGGAGTACATAAACCGCCAGTTTATCACGGGATTTAAATTTACTTAGCATACTCATGAAGCTTGTTTTAAGAAGTTGAACACGGCTGGAATCCATACTCGCACTGAGATCAAGTAGTGCAACTATATTTATTCCTTCCGAAGGGGTTGGTTTCAGTTTCAGAAATTTTGAAACCTGATCCATTGGAAGTGAAAGCAGGAAAGGAATATCCTTTTTGCCTTCTCTGGGCATTTCAAGCAAAACGCCTCCGGGGCTTTCCGGATAGATTTCCGCCGTAAAATCGCTGTGAGGAATAAAATCACTCTTACTTACAACAAAACGCTGTTTTTCAAATTCTCCACCCCAACCGCTTCTCAGGCGGGATCCGGAATCTTCAATGCGCATGGAAAGTTCGAATTCAGACGCTTTTAAACCACCATCCATTTTATATGTGTAGAGTCTTTTTCCGTTTTCTTCGGGAAGTTTCTGGGCGTAACTGAAGATAATCTTTACTTCTGCACTGACAGGCATATAAGGAATTTCTGCTCCAAATTTTCCGTCTCCCAGCATGTAAAAACTCTGGCCGGAATCTACCGAATCGAAAAATCCATCTTTAAAAGTCTGGACTGATCCCGTATCCAGAACGCCGTTCTTTTCAACGGCGAAATCCATTATGATTGCATCTGCAGGAATTTCCATGCGGTATTCCCCATTGCGTGAGTAGCTAACGGGATTGAAAAATACCTGCACTACCGTTGTGTGGGCAATGCGTTTGCGAACCTTGACATTTACTGTGTGTTTCCGAAGAATGAGGGGGCTTGTTCCAACACCGGATGTATCTTTTCCCCGGAGAATCCCAAAACCGAAACCTGCTTTTTTTGAACGGGAAAAACCACCAGTCCAGTCAACAAAGAGTTCGCCTTCGACTTTTACCGGTGAATCACCGTCGATTTGCCAGGTTCCTCCCTGAAATTGAACGGGCTTTTTGCCGGTGAAATTAAGATCTCCACGAATGTGATGGATAAAAATGGAATTTCCTCTGAATTCAACGTCAAAGGCTGCTTTACGACATGTAAGTAAATGATTTTTAACCTTTAACTTAAAAGTCTGAGCAGCATCTACTTCAAACCAGGCTCGTCCTTTTTTTAACTCAATTTCTCCATCGGTGGGGACTAAAACTCCCCCGGCATCCAGAAGTACTGAGGCTCCTGAATCAATGTTTACAAGGGCATGGTTTTTTGCTTCAATGGTTTCTCCAGCCCGGATTCGTGAGATTGAGGTGTAAGAATGCCCCGCAACAACTACAGGATTACCCATGGGATCCAGTGTTGCAAGGGATGTTTCAAACCTCACTGATGGTGCTGCGGCGTTATAACCGGAAGAAGAAGTCTGTTCATTTGAAGGCAGTTTGCCACAGGAAAAAACGGTCAATGCTATAAATGTAATATATATTATTTGATTTCTCATGGTTGCCCCTATTTTAGATTGCCTTTTTCAAAAGTGAAAACATATTCAGTGGTTTTACTATCGAAAGCAAGTTCTTTGCGGGTAATGGATTCCTTATCCGTGCCTTCATTCTGAATAACAAGTAACTCCGCTTTAACGGGCATTCTCATATTTTTTGAAGTACGGGCAATTTTCAATTTCGCACTGTCGGGAACTTTGGACATTACAACAGCTTCAATTCCCCAGTCGGGCTTAATGAATGGAACCCGCATCATGGACGAAGTCGAAGGACCCCAGGTAAATTCGAGATCACTTCGGGGATGCTGATAACTGAGAATGATTTTCACCTTTTCATTATTGCGATAAAGAGCCATGATTCTGCCGCGATCATGAATTCTAGAGGCGCTGCCTTTTCCAGATTTAGCAATCATCCGGGCCAGATGCCGGGAAGCAATAAATCTTGAAAGATTAGTGATGTCGCTGTCAGGTTCACTTTTAAGCATGATTTCCCCAATTATTGTAAGGGATTTTTCATGCTCACCGGCCAGTTCATATCCCACAGCAAGAAGCAAACGGGCATTGGCAGAACCTGCGGTAAGTTTTGCAAGACTTATGAGTTCCCGTACCGCCAGTTTGTACCATCCGTAGGCCAGATAAAGTTGACCAAGAACCTTGCGACGGAGAGGATTTGATGGAGCAAATTCCACCAGTTCGCTCAAAAGGCGACGGGCATTTTTAATGTCTTTTTGGCGGATAAGATATTCCG
The DNA here is from genome assembly GCA_018821305.1 of Myxococcota bacterium. Classification (GTDB taxonomy): domain Bacteria; phylum Myxococcota_A; class Polyangia; order HGW-17; family HGW-17; genus JAHJMN01. The sequence goes on along the minus strand of JAHJMN010000158.1, from coordinate 6,193 downwards.
TTGTTTCATGACGGAGTTCATCATCCAGAAGAGGGTTACCATAAAAAGAAGCGATGAAAGTTTTTGCTTTTCCATGCATTTTCTCATCTTCAAACGTATGTAAAAGGCGGATTTTGAGCCAGGAATCTCCGGGATTTTCCTTTATCATTTTTTTCAGAAGCATAATACGGCCATCAGCGGTTTTTTCTGCTTCGAGCATCTCCGTAATTTTATTGCGGGATGTAAGAACTGTGAGCCCGAGATCACGTTTGACTTTTAATAAACCATCAATGTCTTTTATTCTGGCCAGAATGGCACTTTTAAGGAAGGAACTGTAGCCATAGAGTGGGACAAACTTTTTATAAAATGAAATCAGATTATCCACTTTAGGAAGCATAGAAACCGCAAGGCGTAAAAAGACCATGCGACTGTGAGGTACAGGCATTTCACAGAGTCTGATCGCATCGTTATAGACTTCAATAATCTGCCAGTGGCCTTTTTTGTTTATGCGTTCACGCCAGAGGTTGGCTCGTTGCCACAAGGGCAATTTTGAAGCGGGGCTGCAGGGATCAGGTTTTCGTTTAAAGTTGCAGTCACGACAGAAAATATAGTTGTTAACTATGTGGGGATTAATCCGGGCGAGAGTTGGTGCAGGGTAACCGACTGCGGCGAGTCCGGGTATTTTAACTTCTTTTTTAGCCTCTTTTGCCGGCGTTTTACCAGTGAAGGCCCAGGAAGCACGAACCAAAGAAGGACCTTTACCCCGGGTTTCATTAAATCTGATTTTTCTAATGCCATCGCACATACAGCGTCCAACACCTGATGTGCCAACATCTCTCATTACCTTGCAATTGTCAACAAAGCCATTATCGGAAACTTTGAAAATCATCAGTGCTGTTCCACCGGGGTTGTTTTTCAGGTGCTTTGTGGAACATCTGCGAGCAAAAACCTTTGCTCTTCTTTCAAAATTCTTTTTGAGAGTTTCCCTGTCGGCTCTTCCATTGGAAATGAAAAATCCCAATTTACCCTGATTCATTTTGCCAAATCCTTCACCGCCTCCTGTAAAGCCAAGGCCACCGGCACCGCCACCGCCTTTAACGAGACCATCCAGTTTATTTCCGGTATCGGGTGCCACCAGAAACTGACGAATTGGGCGTTTTTTTATTTTTTCCGTCGGCATGCTTTCATTGGTAACCGTAGTGGAAGAAAGAGCATCTTGAGGCATGGGCATCATAGTACTTACGATACTCGGTGCTGCAGTTGGTTTAGGCGGTGCTTTGTCCCTTTTCGGCTCCGATTTGGCCGCCACCGAAACCGAGTAGTCATCACTGTCGGCACCCATGCTTTTACGGGCGAAATCCTTGAGGGTTTTGCCACCACTGTCACCGGGGCCGTCACTTGCTTTGCCAAATTCTTTAAGTCCTCTAGTCATCCGTAGCTTGCTGGATGATTTCTTTTCAGTTTTATAAATTTCTTTTGGCTTTTCTTCAGCCTTAGCCAGTTTCCGGTCAGCTTCTTCCTTGTCTTCAAGGTTAAGCCCCATCTGCTTAGCTTCAGCCATTGTTGGGACATAGAGGCTTGTGAAAGGAGTCACCATTTCAAAACGCATGCCGAGGTCCAGAATTTCCTCGCCGCTGGCCCCAGCCAGTTGAAGGGATCGGATTTCTTCGTAGGCCCATCGACGTGCTATTTCCCTCTGATCCGTAAAACGGCTCCAACTGATACCAAAGGTTCGGCTCCAGGGTTTGCCGTTGAGTTCGCCTTTCAAAACGATCTGTTTCGGCAGTTTTGTGCCCTTGAGTTTGGCGCTTACATTAAGGACTTCACTGGATTCCCAGGTTATTTCACCCCTTGGGAAAAGTTTTCCTATATCGCCATCCGCTGTAACCGTAAGTTTATGAATGCGTGGTTTGCGGAAATCGTTAATGAATACAGGAAGTTCACGCAGAACGCCCACTTCACTCAGAAGCAGTGGACTGTGATGGGGTGCAAGGCGGGATAAAAGTTCGAGACCTTCTCCGTCTTCCGTGGCAATCGCCCGGAAACCAACATTATAAGGCAGTTGCTGCCATTTTTCCGCGAGCACCCGGGGGGAAATTTCACCCACGGTGGGCTTTCCGTTGCCGATGTAAAGGAGGATTCTCGCTCGATGAGAATCAAAGGAAGTGAGCTTCTTGCCAGCTTTTGTGATTAACTCGAGAATATCCGTGGCGCCACCCTTTTTCTCCCGGGCGAGTCTTTCTAGAATTTCAACAGGCTGAGCTTTTCCCAGTTCGAAAAATGATATTTCAGTGTCCCGAAGGGTCAGGTCCCCGGGAACAATAGCAACGCGATCACCTTTTCTCAAGGTTGAAACTGCCGTTTCCACTGCTAATCGTGCGAGACTGATTTGATTCAGTGTCGTATCGGCGCTGAAATCCACAACCATCAGGAGATCAACGCTTCTGCTTCGTTCTTCTTCAAATGTGAGAGGATAAAGACGGGTAAAGAAGTAATCCCCTTTTACAATGTCCTGTTTTCGACCGATGGGCCTGACATACCAACCGTCAGCGGTATCCACTGGGAACCCGTCATCGGTAAGTTGCACATGGAAATCGCTGCGTGATGTGAAATCTGTGGCTTTGAACTCAAGATTACTTCCATCGGGGGTAACTCCAAGATTTGCTCTTGCGGTTTTTGCCCGGCTCTGTCGCAGGTCAACATCAATCTCAAATTCGCCATACTCCGGAGAACTGTCATCGGAACCAATGAGAGGAAGAGTGTAATTTCGAACTTCGCGGTTTTTACCGCTGCGCTCAAGCCAACTTGAGTAACGGATGAGAATCTGCCTTTTCTGACCGGGATTAATAGGATAAATGTATGCACGATATCGATTACCTTCCTCGTGCTCTAAAAGTGCCGGATCCTCCGTTGAACCCTGATAGACATTGCTCTGATACTGCTGTTTTGCAAGGACTTTTCCCTTTATGATACCGAACACAAGTTTTCTTTCACGGTCCACGGCAAAACCATTAATCAAAGCTCCCTCGGGAGCTTCAAAGCGATAAATTCCTTCTAAAACGTCACTTGTGGGGTTGTAAAATTCCTGAGTAATTGTGGTAATGGCAAGATCACCGATAACTTCCACTTTTGCCTTCATTTTATTTATCAGGAGGGGAATGTGGGCTTTTCCTTTATCTCCGGCTTTTCTGGCGCCCAAAACACCCTGACCCGGTACGAGACGGTCTTCATCTCCCGCTTCCCACTGACTTATACCATTTCCCGGTTCCCACCATTCAATGGGTTTTACTTCGACTTTTTCTCCGGTGTGAAGTGCGTTTCCAGCTTTAATTATATAGCGCTGGCCGTCAAATTCTGCTAATAGCTCACCCCGAAAAACGTTAATAGAGCTGCGTTTGCCATTTACAATTTGAACGCCAGCCTTACTCCCGCGGAGTTTCCAGCCTTTCCACTCGGTTTCCGCCATGTAACCTTTGGGAAAGAATATAATGGCACCGCCTCCAGTAATTACAACTCGATCTCTTGTAATGGTTGCTTTAGATACCGGGGTGAGTTCAACTTTCACACCATTTTCATGGGTTATGAGAACTTCACCGTCCCCTGTAGAAATGATTTCACCTTCGCCGGCAAGCCAGGTTTTGTGAAGAGGCTTTACAGGGTTACCGCAAAAAACATCCCCCCTTAAAACCTGAACTTCTGCTCTGGTCGAAAGGAAGTTCTCCAGATCCACCGTAGTGCCGGGTTTATCCGCCCCGCAACTGAGGAAAATGAGGGATAAAAGTAAAATGAGTTTTTTCATGACAGCCTCCCACGGCGAAAAATAATACATTACTGAAAGTTACAGGCCCCATCTTAGGACTAAAAAAAGGATAATTCAACGCAAAATTTAAAAGATTCTTCCCACAGGGGATATTCCTTGCGGAAAATTGTTGTGATAATACCCAACGACTCTGGTATTCTAGTCTTCACGAGGGTACTTTTTGTGAATCAGGCCTTGCCCTGAGGAGTGCAACTAATTTGAATTACAGACTAAAAGAGTTTCTGGATCACATTTACGAAAAATACAACCATCGGGGTTTTGTGAGTCCGGATCCCCTGCAGACACTTTATGAATTTTCCAGTCCAGAAGATATTGAAATCGCAGGTATTATTGCTTCGTCTTTTGCCTATGGGCGGGTAATGCAGATCCTTGCAACGCTGAAAAAAATCTTTGCTCGTCTGGGCTCCTCCCCGGCGGATTATCTTGATTCAGCATCAGAGACCACTATTCAAAAGGATTTTTCCGATATAATTCACCGCTTTACAACCCCTCAGGAAACAATCGGCCTTTTTACGGCCATGAAACGTTTGCGAAGTGAGTTCGGAAATCTGGAAAACCTGATTCTTGCCAGAAAGTGTGAAACAGTCAGGGAAATGCAGGTAGTCCTTGTTTCCAATCTACTGAATAAAGCTGGTCTTGAGAAAAGCTCACTTTTGCCCGATCCTCGACGGGACAGTGCCTGCAAACGACTGAATCTCATGTTCCGCTGGCTGGTTCGTGCAGACAGCGTGGATTTGGGAATCTGGAAGTCCATCTCTCCTTCAGTTCTCACAGTTCCCCTCGACACACATATGTTCAAAGTAGCACATTTGCTGGAACTTACTTCTCGTAACGATGCCGGTCACAAAACTGCTCTGGAAATTACAAAAGCCTTTGGCGCGCTAACCCCTGAAGACCCTGTTAAGTATGATTTTGCCCTCACCCGCTTCGGAATTCACCCTGATTTTAATTATCGAGACTTCCACGAAGAAAAAAATTCCTTCGATTCAGAGTTTTAAAATCATTTCATGAATAGTGCTTGCATAATGCATGCAACAAGGTATAACCTGAACAGAGCGCTTTCGGAAAAATGATCGAAAAACACAATATTTCGATTATCAAAGATATTTCATGAATTCAACATAATCGTATCAATCCGAAAGGCCCAGAAGGAAGTAAAAATGGCTACTTTACAAGTTAGAGATATGGATGACGGTCTGTATAATCTTCTCAGGAAAACCGCTGATCGCGAAAAGCGAAGCATAAGTCAGGAAGTTATATGGATAATTCAGAACTATCTTTCTGATGTCAAACACAGGCGTAATAATATAAATGAATTGTTAACTATTACCTGGGATAGCGATGAAACTCCGGAGGAAACTATCAATTCAATCCGTGAAGCACGAACAGGTAATAAGCGGTTTGGAGGTGCTGATGGCGTTTTTGATTGATACAGATATTATTATTCACAGTCTGCGGGGGAATAAGATTGTTCATAACTGGTTTAAGGAACACGAAAATGAGCCGACTTTTATATCTGTAATCACCTATGGGGAGCTGGTTTATGGAGCACAGAAATCAAAAATTCCCATTAAAAACCTTGCTGCAGTAAAACGTATAGGGGATCTGATTCCAGTTGTGGATCTCACAAAAGATGTCATGGATATTTTCGGCACTCTTAAATGCCGTCTGGAGGCTGATGGAAACCGGATTGATGACATGGACCTTATGATAGCTTCCACTGCCATTTATATGAATCTCACCCTTGTTACTGCCAACACCCGCCATTTCAACCGCATTGAAGGACTTAATATTCTAAACCCATTTTGACATTATAATGTCAATGTCCTGAAGTTTTTAGTGGAATTACTCTACACGAACTACTTAAAATATGATAGAAATAGCAATAGATCGCTTCCTGAGTCCCTGTAAAAAAATTGAAGGTAAACAGGTAATCAGTAGCAGGAACAGGCAAACAGGGGCTCTTTCCTGCAGCATTTCTTTAAACCGACTCACTATCGTGTTACTCAGGAAGCGGTATAGTTTGGGGAATATAGCAATGCTTAAAAAGAAAGATCTGAAGTACTTTCCACGGATCCAGGTAGTCGGGCTTCTTATTATTTTCGCTATAACTCTAAGTCTTTATACTCCATTCTGGTTTCTAAGGACCTTGAGAGCTGTAAACAGGATTTCATCCAGACCGAAAATCTCTGAGAAGTGGTTTGTTTTTCTACTGGTTCTTATAATAATTACTCTTATCGGTGAGTTGTTAAATAGTTCGTGTCCGGAAATTCGCTTCGCGAAGAATTTTATTAAAAATTCTATCCGGCCACTATTAATATTTTCAACACCTTGCGGTCACTGTCCTGAATCAAAAACTGACGAAAAATTTAAAAACCTGTATTTCAGGACAGT
>JAHJMN010000157.1 GCA_018821305.1 Myxococcota bacterium | reverse complement strand
GGTTTTCTCCTTTCTTTAATAATTTCAACGATATAATACATGATTCTGTGTATTTTGTCGATCAAAAAAGTTGAAAACCCCTTTATTTTTTTTACTTTTTTCCTTTTATTTACGCTAACTTAATTTCAGGACACGAACTAAATAGTTACTGTCCTGAAATTCAATTTTTTAGTAAAATTGAGAATGTTTACGAAAACGGTCGACCGCTTACGAAAGCGGTCTTAATGCCACAAAAACACTTACCTTCAAAAAGTAAACACCCCTGCTCCTGAGCCTGTTTTCCTGACTTTCTGTAATTAATATATAATGTTGTATTTATTGAATATTTACGTCAAAAATTCACAATCCTAACAGCGTTGTGATAAACCATTCTAAACCACAACATTGAATCATAATTCCGAAAGTCGAATTATATCTTGCAGCTTTTTCTGAAATAAAAACCAAATCCCAAAATTAAAGCAATAAGGAAAAACGAGAATGGTGATCCTCTTTTATGACCAGCAGAGCAAGAGCAGCCGTCATCATCGGGATTTTCATCTATACAAAGATCACTGCAACCGTCACCGGAAACAAGGTTTCCATCATCACATTCCTCATTTGTGTCCCGGTATCCATTTCCGCAGATTTCATTTGACTTACAATCTGCACTACAACCGTCGCCACTGAGGGTGTTACCGTCATCACAAAGCTCTCCAGTATCAATAATTGAATTCCCGCAAGACTCATCTGAGTTGCAATCTGCACTGCAACCATCGCCACTGACGGTGTTACCATCATCACAAACTTCATTTATATCCTTATAACCGTTTCCACAGGATTCGTCTGAATTACAGTCTGCACTGCAACCATCACCACTGAGGGTGTTACCATCATCACAAACTTCATTTATATCCTTATAACCATTTCCGCAGGTTTCATTTGAGCGGCAATCTGCACTGCAACCGTCACCACTGACGGTGTTACCATCATCGCAAACTTCAATGCCTGATATCTGATTGTCACCACAGGTACTTCCAAGAGCATCAAGAGCAGATTCTATATCAGGAAGTGGGCCAATATTTTCTGAGGTATTACCTGGTTGAGGTGTTCCCGTAGAGGCTAAAAGATCTCGCATTTCAGTTCCAGAAATCGATGTATCAGAGATACATCGGCCAGGAGAAAAGTTTTCATAATCGCAGATTTCACCTGTGGGGCAATTCTGAGAGGTATTGCTGCAACTGGATCCGGACCCTGATGCCCTGAGAATTCCCGCTATTGAAGCAATTGTTCCAGTTACGATAGGTGAAGCACTTGAAGTACCGCCAAATGAAGAAGTATAATATTGATTTATGTCTCCCGGATTAAAAAGATCTCCATATCCAAGAGTATAAACTTCACTTCCCCATCCCTGAACATCTATGCGGCTACCGTAATTGCTGTACCATTCTCTTTGTCTGGCTGATGTACCCCAACCCGGGAGACCTGCTCCAACCATTATGGCTCCGGAATCGCTGGTTTCGCGATCAAAAGCACCACTATAAACTGGATCGTCAAGATCTTCCCAACCGTTTGCTCCTGCTTCAACGATAATATAACCATTAGCGACAGCAGTTCTTATGGCATCATATGTAGCTGGAATCCATTCCACGGGGACGAGGCCACCATATGTCTGAGCATCATAATTAGGTCCGAATTCTTGGGCTTCAAGAAGAATAATAGCCGGGGACATGACGGAAGCAACTGCTTGAGTAATGCCGCGGGCAATATTGTATCCATACTCTGATGTATAACCTGGAGAAAAGTGACAATTACCGTTAAAGGCTGCTCCTGTCATTCCATATCCGTTATTTCCGGAAAAAATAATTCCTAGAACTGCAGTACCATGATAGGCAAAGTCATTGTCATTATAAAGGGTTCCAGCGTTGGGGATTAGTGCAGATTCACACTTTTCTAAATCTTCATGACCGCTATGCCAGTTATACTCAACATCGACCACATGAATGCCTTCACCATTGGCACCCGGGAGTGATGAAACTTCGAAAACGCCAGTTCCTTGAGGAGCTGCCTCAAAATATCCCTGGAAAGAAGAGTAATCATCGGTCTGAGGAGGAATATCAGTTGGAGGAATAACCGGTTTTGATAGTGGATAAGCCACCTCAATAAAATCCATTGAATTGAGAACTTTTAGAATCGATTTTAATTGAGTAAAATCTTTACTTAGCTTTATTCGATAATATTGACTGAGATCCGCGAGTTGACAGTTACATCTGGAAATACCATTTTTGTAAATGCGATTCAAAATCTGAAGGTCAATTCCGAAACCTTGAATAATCGAAGAATTGGTTAATTTACTAACATCAATAAGTAACTTGCCGGTTTTATTATATATTTTATTTCCGACCAGAAAACTATTTTCATGGTCAAGTATCTTGATTTCAATATATCCGTTCCAGTTAAATTCAGAGATTTTAGACAAAGGTTCCCAGTTCATAACTCGACGCATTCCAAGTCCGTCTGCATACGCCGTCTGCGTAAATAAAATAACAGTAATGAAGGTAATAAATTTTTTCATGTGGATCCTTTCCGGCACTAAGACCGCTTTCGGAGTAATACGATTGCGTTGAAATTTCGAAATATCATTCAATTTGACACTCGAAATATTTTGTTTTCGATCCTTACTATTCCGAAAGCGGTCTGACCGAATTTATTTTACCTGAAAATGGACAAAATGCTTTCCGGATACCATGGATTCCAGTAAATAACTGAAGCACCAGTGCTACGAATTTTGTTTATCAGGGAGCCCCATCGATATTCAGCCTCTTTTTCGAGGATTTTTTTTCCGAAAGGTTTTACGGATTCCAGATTTGAATCAAGGATCAGAAAGAACACCCGAATTCCTCTGCCAGAAGCAACTTTCAGTCTTGGAATCAAAATAGTTTCATTCAAATGGGGGGCAAGTTCACTGAATATAATCATATTCTGACAGTGAAAATTTAATGCCTGATCAATGGCTTTTTCAATGCCATTTCTATATTCATTTGGAGCAGGTGGTTCATATCCTGTGAGAAGACTTATTTTAGTGAGAATAGTGTTAAGAGAATCAACAGGTTCAACAGGTTCTGCCTGAGATCCTTTTGGCTTTGTTAATGTTCGATATATAAAAACAAGGTTTTCCTTAAAAATTTTAACAGCTTCCTTGTTTAAAGATTCAGGAGGAGGAAGTATCGTTCCAAAGTTGTAACTAAGATATTTTATGAAATTATATATATTTAAAATATCAATTGATTCAGTTAGTTCAAGACTTCTGTAACGAAATTCGCTGGCAACAGATATTAACTTATTAATTTTAATTCTGTTCATGAAAAGCTCTACCGATTGACGAAAAAGGATGATTCCTGCTTCATGTTCTTGTTTCTGTAATTTCCTGATTATGTGAGGAATTACGGTGAGACAATGATCAAGGGGAGCATAACCAGGAATACCTCTTGTCATCTCCGGAGTTACATCCAGGAGAATCTGCCATGTCCCTTTTTTTTCAGGAAATGAAAGCCTTATAACAGGTTTTTGTTTTTTTAAAGAAGGATTTTTAACAAGAGCCTTAATAGGATCTCCTGGGAGGTATTCACGTAATTCGGCAAGATCTCCATCCAGACCCGGGCGAGGAAATCGCTCATAAACAGGTAATCTATCCAGTTTTCTAGTCAGCATAGGATCAGCAAGTGGCGGCAAAGCCGCCAGAGAAATTGGTAAAATTAGATAATATCTACGAGGCCTGAATCCAAAAGGAGAAGTAATAATTATACTTAAGCCATAAAAAAATACTCTTCCTGTTCTCAACGGAATTATTTCAATATTCAATTCAGTTCTTGATTCCGGACCAATTTTTACAAAAAAACTACCCTGAGTTGATATCCCGGCGCATGTTCTGGTTTCAATTTTGATTATCCCAAGAGGAACAGGAATGGTGTTTATTAATTCTACTTTAAAATTTATAGGTTTTCCAGCACGGGGAGGACTTGAAGGTGGATAAGCCAGGCCCCTTAATGGATTCTTTTTCAAAAATCTTCCCATCCGGAATTCTGACATCATAACCCAGGCAAGAAAAGTAAAAGGGATAATACCGAAAAGCAAAATATCAACTCGCAAAGAAATAGCACCAATTATCAAACAAGCAATTCCCCCAAAACCCATGAGATATGATGATGGGTAAAAGCGTTCTTTTGATTTTTCTTTTTTATCTTCGGGAACGGAAATAACCGCTATTTCTCCCTGGGGAATTTCAGTTTCTGTCATCAGGCTAACAATTCTGTTTTATCCACAGCATTTTCGATTATTGACGATGCTATTGTTCCAGCCATTTCCGCTTCATATGTAAGTCTCAATCTGTGGCTGAGAACGTAGGGTGCGAGAAATTTAATGTCATCAGGAATGGCATAATCTCTACCGCTTAGAGCAGCAAAAGCTTTTGCTGCCCTGACCAGTGAAATTGCAGCTCTTGGTGATGCTCCAAGTTCTACGTGGGTATGCCGTCTTGTCCACCGCACAAGGGACAAGATATATTTCATCAATGGTTCAGAAACTCTAATGTTTTCAACGATTTTTTGAGCGTCAATTATATCACTTACAGAGATTTCAGCACTCGGTAGTTCAGGGTCTTTGTGGTGGATAAACATCATTCGTAGCTCCTGATCCATGTCAGGATATGATAATTTTATTCGGATCAGAAAACGATCAACAGCTGCCTCAGGTAGAGGAAATGTTCCTGCAAGCTCTTGAGGGTTCTGTGTTGCTAGTACAAAGAAAGGTTTTTCCAGACGATATGTATTTCCTTCAACTGTAATGGTTCTTTCTTCAAGAGCTTCCAATAGGGCAGCCTGAGTTTTCGCCGGGGCACGATTGATTTCGTCTGCGAGAAGAACCTGAGTAAAAAGAGGACCAGGAATAAAGCGACTTGATTGAAAGTCCGGAGACGGAACGACAGCTCCTGTAATATCAGAAGGCATCAGATCTGGTGTAAACTGAATCCGTTTAAAGTTGCAGCCAGAAAGGATACTGTAGTATTTGGCAAGAGTTGTTTTTGCAACACCGGGAACACCTTCCAGAAGAACATGACCCCCCGCAAGAAGAGATGTACTCAGAAGGGCTGGTATCCAGGATGGTCCAAAAAAATACTGGCTTAATTTTGTATGTATTGAATTGAAAACAATGCTTAATTCATTAGGATTTTTCATAAACTATCCTCACAGACTTCAGTCATTTTATCAGGACACCGTTTTAAAACAACGTAAAACATTGTATACATCAATTGGTGATTTCTTTCGGTCTAAATTTTATCTTTCGGAGAAAACATGATTGAGAAAGTATTTGAGCGCAATCCTAAACACACTTATGAAATATTAAAAAATTCGACCGTTGGAATTGCCGGTTGCGGAGGCCTGGGTTCAAATGCTGCTGCTGCTTTGGTGAGATCGGGCGTTGGAAGTCTTGTTCTCTCTGATTTTGACAGGGTTGAGTTAACTAACTTGAACAGGCAGTACTTTACCTCAAAACATATTGGGATGTATAAAGTTCAGGCTTTGGAACAACAGTTAGTGCTTATAAATCAGGAAGTTAAAATAAGAGGAGTTATAAAAAAACTTCAGGCTGAAGACATCAGTGAAACATTTAATGATTGTGATGTTTTAATTGAGGCTTTTGATGGGGCTGATTCTAAAAAAATGATCATTGAGACATGGAGAAAGGTTTTCCCAGACAGGTATGTGGTTTGTGCAAGCGGAATGGGTGGAATGACTTCAACTCAAGATTTAAAGATCCGGCGTATTGGAAAGATTATTATTTGTGGGGACGAAAAATCATCAATGGAACTTGGGTTGATTGCTCCAAGAGTCATTTCCGTGGCAATGATGCAGGCCATGGAAGTGCTTAGAATATTAACAGCAAGCGCTGGTTCGTAGTATATCTTAAAGATCCTCAAATTTAATAGGTGCGGCATTCAGGGCTATTTCGTTAATTTAAATTACGGGAGATACAGGTTATGTTAATCGAATTTCACAAGAAATTTGTTGCTAATTTTAAAATAATGAACCAAATAAAACACATAATATATATTAATATGAATAATAACAATGTGTTGTCAGAGAAAGATGGTCATGAAAAGAATGGTTCGGAAACTTTGGCACCATACTTGCGAACGATGAACCCCGTCTGGAGGTTTTAACCATGAAAAACTTACTTTTTGTTGCAGTTACTTTCTTTTCACTTTCTTTCTTTAACATTCAAAATTCAAACGCTCAGGTTCCATGTGGCGGAGGAATAATAGGAATTGGTCCCATTGGTATCGGGGTAGTAGTTGATTGTCCCCCGCCCCCACCCCCACCTCGGGTCATTGTAATTAGAAGAGTTGTAAGACCTGTAGTTAGATATGCACCAGTTCCCGTTGCTGTTCAGCCTACTTGTGTTGAAACAAATTCTTGTCAGCCGGTTCCACGAGCCCCCGTAAGTGTCCCTGCCGCGCCTGCGGACATTTCCAGGGCAAGTGAATCTCTTCCCATGCTGAGTGTTGGGGCATTCATTGATAGTTCTTCTTACGAAGATGGTGGCCTTGCCGGTGGTGGCGTTAATGTAAAATATTTATTCAGCCCTCACTTTGGAATTGAACTCAGTACTTCTTTCCTGTCAAGTTGTACTAACTGTAATGAGTTTGCTTCTCGAGAAGATACCAGAGTTGGTTTATCTGCCCTCTACTACCTTGGAGGAGCAAAAGTCCGTGGACTTAATTTGTACTTAAAAGGTGGTTTCGTTGTAAACAGTATCAGATTCACCGACGAAAGAAATGGTGATAATTCTTCTGTTGAACAGACTAACTTTGAATTTGGTGGTGGACTTGAACTTAAACTTTCCAGAAGTCTTTCTCTCAATGTTGAAGCCACTGGCATGGTTGCGGGAGAAACGGATGAATCAATCGGAACTAAACCTATTCCTTCACATATGAGTAAGGGAATCCCCTCTTCTGATAATTCCTCTGGAGCGTTTAACTTCCGAGCTGGCATTAACTTCCACTTCTAGTATTTCTTCTTTCTTCTAAAGATATTTCCCCCTCAGTTCCGAATTCTTTACAAACTTCAACCTTCAGTAATAACCAAGCTTTTGAGTGTTTTTCTATTGAAAAATCAGTGAACGAAGGCTTAAGTTTCGTAAAAATAGACCGATATAACTACAAGCAATAAAACCCAATCTAAGGAGTTGTACTATGAAAAAAATGTTTTTTATTCTTTTCTCTATTTTGTTTGTTATCTCATGTGATAATTCGTCAGATTCAAATAATGTTAATAATACTAACAATCAGAATAATTCTCCTGATGGAAGTGAAGGAGCAATAGCAGACAGTTCTTATAATACTGCCCTCAAAACGGCAGCAGTTATGAATGCATTTGTTTCAGTTCCTTCTGACAGTAAGACTTCCATTGATGACCTTATAATAAGTGGGGGTATGACTTCAGAAGAAAATGCTCAGGCCATTCTGAATGCAATTTCGGCTAATTCTCAGTGTGTGGATGTCACTATGGGAGAGGATAATATCACCGTTGAAGCTGACTTCACTGGGTCTTGCCCTGTGGAATACGCTGGAGTAAATTTAGAAGGAAGTGTCTCAGTTTCAGTTGTGTCAGAAGGAGGAACTGTTACAGTAACTTTTGAATTTATTGACTTCTCCATTGATGGTTTGCCGGAATTGAATGGTTCAGGTGAAATTTCATGGGACGGTAATGGGAATTATGAATTAACAATTGATTTGATAGTTGGTGCAACTTCTTTATCTTTTCAAGGGGCATTAGTCGTAGATCAAGGATCTATTTACTTATCCGGGAGTGCTTCATATTCAAAAAATACAATAGTATATGAGCTTATAATAACTGAACTCGTCTGGGAAGCCGGGGATTGCTACCCGAGTGGGGGAGAGATTAGTATTGAAAACGGTCTTCTTGATAAATCAATAACATTTACAGAAAATACACCCCAAACAGGAGAAGCGGAAATAACTGTAAGGAACACAACCGATGTTATTGTTTTACCGGCATGGGGTTCATGCCCCCCTGAAAAATAGTCCATCAATTTAATTCTTGAATCAGTAGGTTCCTGAAAAAGTAATTATTAAATAGTTCGTGTCCTGTAATTCGCTTCGCGAAGGATTTTATTAAAAATCCTAACAGGCCACTAGTAATAAATTCAACACCTTGCGGTTACTGTCCTGAGCAAAAAATCGGCGAAAAATTTGATTTTCGGTATTTCAGGACAGT
>JAHJMN010000156.1 GCA_018821305.1 Myxococcota bacterium | reverse complement strand
GGGTCTTTCTCCTGCGCTTGCAACTCCGGTTATTCCGGAGATGGCGTTTCATGCTCCGACATCGACGAATGTACCGCGGGTTCTGACAACTGCCATGCTAACGCTACATGTACAAACACCGCTGGGTCTTTCTCCTGCGCTTGTAACTCCGGTTACTCCGGAGACGGCGTTTCCTGCTCCGACATCGACGAATGTACTGCGGGCACACACGGTTGTGATGCCAATGCAACATGTTCAAACACTGCCGGTTCCTACACCTGCGCCTGCAATACAGCGTATACCGGTGATGGATATACCTGTTCACCCGTCATGGGTCAAACATGTGAACAACTCCATGCAGATTATCCAACATGGCCAAGTGGCGTATACACCATTGATCCCAATGGCGACGGCTCAGGCTCAGATATTTATGAAGTTTACTGCAACATGGATGTTGATGGTGGTGGTTGGACGAGAGTTGTAAGAACAACGGGTCAGGGTCATGACTGGGGTCAGAATAATGCATCCATAGTTGATACCTGGGCCGGTGCCGAAGATATCGACGGCGTATATGATGCTTTCGACCTTCGCAAGGGCTTCAATCAGGTCATGATTCTGAAAACTTCCGGTAACACCGAAGTAGGCAACTATGCTTCATTCAACCTTGTAAGCGGAGTTTCCAGCCGTTCTATCATGGATATCCTGACTCAGGATTGCCAACCAGCAACGGAATATCCTGGTAATGACACAGTCCATGACGGAGCCCGTGTTGCCCGTCCGGTATCTGTAAATCCAGCCGGTGCCTGGACATCGGAATACAGCGGTCTTGTCACAGCAGGTTCAAACCTCACATTGATGAACACATCAGGAACTCTGGTACCTGTATCTCATTTCTTCATGTGCGGTGTAAACGAAAGCTCCGATAATGATCAGTCTGTCCTGGCATTCAGCGATTCAACTGGAAGTTCAAACACATGGGATGATTCTTGGCGATATGATTTTCAGGCAGGAACCATCTGGTCCTTCTGGAACGGAGATTACCACGTCCCTGAAGCCTACCACATCGGAAAAAGCTACGGTAATGCGTTTGCTGGGTATAAAAACTATGGCTCATCCACTGCTCATCACAGTGGTACCTATGAAATCTACGTTCGCGGTTGTGATTTCCTCACCGCTGACGGCCGCTGCGTCAACGACGAAGTCTTTACGGTTTCAGACTACTCAACCAATAACTGCATTTCCGTTGATCATGAAGCAACTTCCGGTGATGATCGTGGTGGTATCGCAGCAAACAGCAGTTACTTCCTTTATAACGGGGATAGTAATATGATGAGAACCGATACTTCCCTTGGTTCAAGAACAGCACTCACGAGAAGAGACGGTGTCTTCAGTGACCTCAGATCCGGTCAGTTCTATATCCTGTGGAATACAGCTACCAGCGGCCCAATTGACCATAATATTTCACAATATACCATTGACTCAGTGGCCACCTACGATCCAGTAACTGAGGCTGTAGGAACACCAGTTCCCTTCGGGCAGAGCATTACTTTTGCTGGTTCTTTCATGAACGGTGTATATGCAGGCTATGGTTTTGCCATCCTTTACAACGATGCTGACCATAACTGGTATATTCTACATCCGGAATTTGGCAGCCTGACTCTGTTAAACAACGCTCCAAGAAGCCCAAATCTTCAGGGTTGCGAGAACTTTGCAACATGGGGTGTTGCTACTTTTGATGGTACAAACTACAAGGTTGACGCTATAAGTGGTGCACCTGCCGTCGAAAGATACAATGTTTCCACTGGAACAGTCGAAGGACCAGTAAATTCATTCACTAATCTTGGTCAGATGTGCGCATTCACCATGGTTCCAGGTCTTAATAAGTGGGTAGGCCACCATGAATACTCCAGCCAGATAGGTGGCGGTGCCGAGGTCATGTTCTCCTGCGACGTAACCTGGAGCAACTGATAATCCCCTCTCAGTCCCTCCATTGACTAAGATCGTTGCCACAATAGTACGATAGCAACATAATTTGATGAAATACTTCAAAAAAAGACAATCTACAGCATTCCACTGGGCGAAATTGCCTACCTGATTGTCCTGCTACTGCTACAGATTCCCTGATCCCTGAAATTTTTTAACAGGTACACTGTTTTACTTTTACAGCACTTTTCATGCTTTGCGGATGAAGTGGGGCATTTCGGCGGGGAGGACCATGGACATTTCGACAATGCCGCGAAAAACGCCGTTTTCGTATCGGGGTGTCTGGTAGATGAGTTTTTTAAGACCGGCTTTTTCAATTGTATAGGCGTTAGTGTAGGGGTTTTCGAGCATTCCCTGCAGTTTCGCTTTCGCCGGTTCCGGGTGGCAATCAAGAAGATTGTGTCCCGTGAGATCACCGCCATAGTTTGCAAACGTAGCCTTGGCTTTTTCGTTCATAAAAACGATTATCCCGTTTTCATCACAAACGGTAACTGCCATGTCAATTTCATTTTCCCAGTTCATTTTACCCTCAGGCATAACGGCAGCGACAGTGGCGCACCGAAGCTATAAGCTCAAAAAAGTCACTAAAAACAGAAAAAATCTATTGTTCCCGCAGGGCTTCTTCTATGAAGAGAATTCGGCCACAGAACGGACACTCATAAATCTCCGTGGGATTGTAGAGGCTGTTAAATTTCTGAGGCGGGATCCCCATGTTGCAACCCCGGCACATTTCGCCTTCAGCTTTAGCCATGGCAATGCCCTTGCGTGATGCGAGGAACTCAAAACGCCGCAGAAGTCTTTTATCCAAACCTTCAAGCAGCCCAATACGGTCACCCGTGAGTTTCTCAATGCGGGCAGTAAGTTCGGCAATGCGCCCCGTGGATTCTGCTTCTTTTTTCTCGATCTGAGCCCGGAACCGTTCGATTTGAGCTTTCCGGTCGTCCACAACTTTCTTGCGGTCGTCCACAGCTTCCATAAGTTTCAGGATCTCGGATTCATGATCCCTTGCCTTTTTCCGGTGATTGTCCAATTCCTTCTGGAGATCGAAGTACTCTTTGCCGTTTGAAACGCCATCAAGATACTGCATGCGTTTTTGGATCCGCTGTTCTTCTTCCTTGAGGAAGTCTTCCTGTTCGGTTTTCCAGCCTTCCAGTTCCTGCAGGTTACCTTCTTCTTTTGCCAGGATATTTTCAAGTTCCTGTACATCTTTTTTCATGGAATCGAGTTCAGACGGGATCTGAGCCTTTTCCTTCTGCATTTCCTGTAACTGTATGTCGTGTTCCTGGAGAGCGAGGAGTTTTATCAACTGGTCCTTCAAAGTACCACCGTCCCTTCGTTTTTAATTAATTGTTTCAAGGTAGGATCAAAAAAAGAAATCCAAAAATCCATGATAGTAAAGAACTTGTGGGCCCACCTGGACTCGAACCAGGGACCAACCGGTTATGAGCCGGTGGCTCTAACCAACTGAGCTATGGGCCCTCAGCTACTGCAGAATAAGTAAACGAAAATTTTTATCAAGAAAAAACTGTCAGTCGCTGAAAAAATATCATTTTGCGCAACGCCAGGTTCTTCATTTTTTTCCCATTACCATTTCCCGCTCAAGAGCTGAAATGTAATCGCGTAATCGAGCAGCTTCTTCAAACTCAAGGTTACGCGCGTGTTTAAGCATCTTTTTCCGCAATTCACCGATATCAATTGAAGAAGATGAAGCCTCCGAAATTGCAGGGGTTCGATCTTTGGAAGCGCGGCCGATGAGTTCACCCACATCGGATACTTTCTTTAATATGGTTGCGGGAACAATACCGTTAGCCGTATTGTGCTTTTCCTGAAGGGCGCGACGGCGTGTAGTCTCGGAAATTACCGCTTCCATGGCCCGGGTAACTCTCGAAGCGTACATTATAACTCTTCCATCCACATTACGGGCTGCACGACCGCAAATCTGGAAAAGAGCCTGCTCGGAGCGTAAAAAACCCTCCATATCAGCATCTAAAATCGCTACGAGTCGAACTTCCGGAAGATCCAGCCCCTCCCGGAGGAGATTTATGCCTATAAGTACATCAAACTCCCCAAGGCGCAGATCCCGCAGAAGCTCCATACGATCAAAAGTATCCACTTCCGAATGCAGATACCGGGCCCGGATTTTAAGTTCGAGGAAATATTCCGCAAGGTGCTCGCTCATGCGCTTGGTAAGAGTAACCACCAGAACCTTGCCCCCAACTTTTACCACGGAGTCGATCTCCGAAACGAGATCTTCCACCTGATTAGAGGCCGGGCGAACTTCAATTTCCGGATCTAAAAGACCCGTTGGTCTTATAATCTGCTCCACCATAACACCCTGGGCTTTGGCTACTTCATAGGGGCCAGGAGTTGCACTTACATATACAACCTGATTGAGAAGTGTTTCAAATTCGTCGAAATTAAGGGGACGATTATCAAGAGCACTGGGAAGCCGGAAACCATATTCAACCAGGGATGATTTGCGACTTCGGTCTCCACGATACATGGCCCGTACCTGAGGAAGTGTTTGATGGGATTCATCAATGAACATCAGGAAATCATCGGGAAAATAATTTAAAAGTGTTGAAGGAGGCAAATCGGGTTTGCGGCCATCCAGGTGCCGACTGTAGTTTTCAATCCCCTTGCAAAATCCTGTTGTCTCTAGCATTTCCAGATCCGAGTGTGTACGCAGACTTATGCGTTCGAGCTCGAGATACTTCATGTTTTCTTTATAAAAAGTTATCCGCTCCCGGAGTTCTTCACGGATTGAATCAATGGCTCCTTTGAGGTTTTCCTGAGGAATAACATAGTGACTGGAAGGAAAAATAATTGCTTCGTCAACCTTTTCAATGGTGCGACCTTCCAGGGGATCGATGATGCGTATTTCTTCAATTTCATCACCGAACCACTCAATACGCACCGCTGTAGTGTCACTATCTGCGGGAAAAACTTCCACCGTGTCACCACGAACCCGGAATTTACCCCGGAAAAAGTCATAATCATTACGTTCGTACTGGATTTCCACAAGGCGCGCTAAAAAATCATCACGCTCAAGATTCATACCTTTTTCAATGAAAACAGCGAGATCCCGATAATATACGGGGGCGCCAATACCAAAAATACAGGAAACACTGGCGACTATTATAGTATCCCGCCGGGACAAAAGAGAATTGGTCGCCGCATGGCGGAGACGATCAATTTCCTCATTGATTTGACTGTCTTTTTCAATATATAGATCACTTGCAGGAACATATGCTTCCGGCTGATAATAATCATAATAGGAGACAAAATAGTGGACTGCATTGTTCGGAAAAAGTTCCCGGAACTCGGAAAACAACTGAGCTGCAAGGGTTTTATTGTGTGCGAGAATTAAAACGGGCTTTTGGACTTCCTCAATGACTTTTGCCATGGTGAAAGTTTTTCCGCTACCGGTAATTCCAAGTAATACCTGGTATTTTTCTCCCTGTTTTAAAGCTTCAACGAGGGATTTAACCGCTGTTGCCTGATCTCCGGCGCAGGAAAACTGAGTTTCCATTCTGAAAGGCCGGTTTATATACTTCATCTTGCACAAAACTGTTTGGAATGCTTGTTTGATTTGATCGTTGTCAGAAGGGTTTTAGCTTCTTTTGCGTCATTGTCCGCCGGGAATTGGCGCAGGTAGTCAGATAAAACAGTAATCGCATTGGAGCAGTTCATAAACTTGTAGTAACTGTTACCCTGCAAAAACATTACCCTGCCTCGACTTGCCTCCGCCGGAAACTGCCGCAGGTAAAGAGCACTGTACAAAATAACTTTGGCATGTTCATTGGCTTTGTAAAGCTCTTCAATACTGAATATCAGAGCCTTTGCAAAATCCGCGGTCGTACCATACTTGACCGTCAGAATTGCAATCTGTCCGTGCATTATCGTCCATTCTTTTGCAACAGCTAAAGCCTGAACTATCTTTGAAATGTGTTCCGCAGACATTTTAACTGTGGCGGTTGTAATGGATTTCAATGCATCTTCATACTGGAGTAATTCTGCGGCCCTCTGCTCAAGCACTCTTGAAACATCTGCTATCTCAGTACGAAGAGTTTTCACCGTGGAAGAATCCATTGTTTCGACTTTCTTTTCAATACCGGAAAGCGTTTTATTGAGAGTATCCAGTGAGAGTCGTACTTTTGTAATGAACTTTTCCTGTTCGCTGCGATATTTCTCACGAAGTTCCCGCA
This sequence comes from Myxococcota bacterium, assembly GCA_018821305.1. Taxonomy (GTDB): domain Bacteria; phylum Myxococcota_A; class Polyangia; order HGW-17; family HGW-17; genus JAHJMN01. The sequence continues at coordinate 1,898 of JAHJMN010000156.1, read as the reverse complement.
GTTCGTTAAGTTGGCGACGGGCTTTCTCAATGGCCTCACCGATACTTTTCTCTTCCTGACGACGTTTTTTTACGATGTCACTGATTTTCTGAATCCGAAGTTTCATTTCATCAGCTTCGGATCTGGTAACAATCAGGGAACAACTTTGACTTAGAACAACTATGATGGTCAGAACAATTATTCTGGGCATTTCATTTTACCTGAGTACAGAGTTTTGATTCGGGGAAACCGGCACAGAAAATGGTTTTAACGCTCTGCATACGCTTTTCCCATATGAGATTGGAGCTCTCTTTAATACTTTTCCAGGAGGTATCTTCTTCCCGGACAATGGTGGAAATCTTCTGAACAGAAACCGAAGCTCCATCGACACGTGTTTCCAGTTCGCCTATGTCCTGTAAAAGGGCATTTTCCATGCGGCTTAAGGCGGTGCGAAAGATTTGATCTTCGGAACTCATATCATTGACTATTTTTACCTTTGATTCCAGATCCTTGCGACGCTCAGAGCTCCGCTGCCTCACTTCGTCGAGTTCTTCTTCAAGGGCGTCAGCTTCTTTTGCAATTGTGGCAAAGTTTTTTTGCGTCGCCACCAGAGAGCAGCTGGTAATAAGGATCAGGGACAGACCTGTGATGATTTTTTGAACCATACCATTTCAACCCTTCTGTCTTTTTTCCAGGTGTCCTCATCGGTTCCTTTTGCGCAGGTTTCTCCAAGAGGTTCTGTACTCACGGTGATTTTTTTCATTAGAGCTGGATCCATGAGAGTCATCTCATCCATGACGTTTTTAATACGTTGGGAACTAAGATCATCATTGAAAGTTGTGGGACCCCGGGGATCTGCAAGACCCATCATATGCACGCGATTTACACCCTTTGCCACAGCCTTGTGCAGACATGCCATATTTGCTTTAAGAGCAGATTTGGCGCCGGAATGAACTCTTGCGGCCTTGTAATCAAAAAAGACGGGAACGAGATCGCAAGGAGACGCACAAGCGGATCCCATACAACTTGGTGCTTTACCGTTATCAGTCACGCAGTAGCCGTTTACGCACTTTTGACCAAGGGGACAGTCGTGGTCAGGAGAACATTGATTTCCAACGGGTTTGCAGGTTCCATTATCACAGAATTTACCTTTTCCGCATTCAGCATCTTTGTTGCAGTTGCGGCAGGTCCCAGCGTCACATACTCGGCCATCAGGACATGGAACATCCGGGCATGTTTTCTTTGCTTCCACGCACTTACCCTTTAAACAAACCATATTTTTCGGGCAATTGGAGTCAAGTTTGCATACGCACTGCTTATCCACCCACTTCTGACCCATGGGACATGTTTTCTTCTTGGTACAACCGGAAGAAATAAGCGTTAAAATAACAAACCCACCTAAAATCGTTATTTTTCCAGTATTTTTAAAATTCATTTTCTGTTCACCATCCATCCTCTCCAGAGTGTTTGCGTCCGGAAAAGAAGAACAATGACTATCTTTTATCTCCGTTATTCCGGACAGAGACACGGCTGAAAACCGCTGGGATTTTAACCCTTCCATTAAAAACTTCAATACCAATCTATAGATCCAGTTAATATGATTTTTTCAAGTTTCCACCAGATTTTGAGAACCGGACCTCTGACACGTTTAAAACCGATTAACAGTCCGGAATATTCCCTCGGCCGATCCCAGAGCTGAAGCACTGGGCTATCTAGACCGCTTCCTGAGTAATACGATTGTAAATTTATTAATTTCAGGGAGACAGGAAAACAGGAAAACAGGAAATCAGGGGCAGGGGTGGTTACTTTGAAGGTAAGTGTTTTTGTGGCATTAAGACAGCTTTCAATTCAGGATCGGCATTTCCGTTGCCTCCTTTGTTTGCCGTTTTCAAATACCTGACTGCATGACACCTGTCAAG
>JAHJMN010000155.1 GCA_018821305.1 Myxococcota bacterium | reverse complement strand
ATTCAATTTTTATCAAAATTGAGCATGTTTACGAAAACATGCTATTCAGAACACTACAATAATTTCAAGGTCTTCATTCTTAATGTCCTGTGCAGGAATTTGGCCTAAACTTGAAAACTTGGTATTACAGGACATTAACTAGTTCGTGTCCGGAAATTCGCTTCGCGAATGATTTTATTAAAAATCCTATCCGGCCACGCACAGGATATGACCTGAAATTTTTAGTTCATGAAGAATGAACTGAGGTCAGAAGGAGTGATATAATGGCAGACGAAGAAAAAACTCAGGCAGCACCAGCGGGAAATAAAACCCTGATTATAGTAGTCATTGCGGGTTTTGTGATTTTAATAGTTGTGGTTCTGGGCGTGTTTTTCATGAGCGGCGCTCTCGGGGGTGGTAAAAAACAGACTTCTGCTTCAGGTCAACAGTCCGGGCCCGTAAATCACGGAGGAAATGCACAAGCCCTTGGGCATACGATTGTTTTTGACACTCTCATTGTAAATTTGAATGAACCAGGTGGAACACGATATCTCAAAGTAAAGTTTAATCTGGAGGTGAGTAATAAAAGCATTGAAGAGGAATTAAAAAAGAAAATGATTCCTATCCGGGACAGCCTTATAATGTATCTTTCGTCCCTTACTTTAAGTGAAACTCAATCCGTAGAAGCCAAGAAAAAGATTAAGACAAACGTCAAATCCCGCATGAATGCTGAACTGCAGTCAGGTAGAATCAGTCGTGTTTTTATTGAAGAATTTGTAATTCAATAATCTAGAAAAGAATAATAAAATCAGTTGTTTCAGGGGGCATCATCCGTAGCCATACATAGGTAAGATGAGTATGAATAATTGCAGTTTTCGTCATTTAAATGAGTAACATTTCCCGAGGTATCCCAGGAAAATCCGAGCCAGCAGGTTGCATCATAATCGCCGGAGGGTTCACCGATTGTTGTAAGGTCACTTGCCCAGAAATTTGTGCCTGCGAGAGAAGTAAATCCGCAATCTCCGCCGGATATTGTATCATTGCCACCACCACCGGCAATGCGCCGATGGCAGCATTTATCGGTACCAGTTGACCAAGAACCACACCACTGATCCTGTCCAAAGTCATCCCCATCAGAAGTGTTGTAAATACCGAGGGGCCCCATAAAATCATCCGTTGTGTCAGCACCCAGTGCAAGAGCAAAATCACGACCGATATTATAGTGAGCCTGCGTTGTGGGTGTAAAGATAATAAGCCCATTATCTTTACATGAGTTATTATCTGAGGTTTTATTGGTGGAAGTTCCCGCGGAAATATATTTAAGGGTCCAGGCCGTCCCTGACACAACCGTACAGTAGACTTCAGGATCCATGGACACCGTTTGAATTTGATAATATCCATCCTGCATCCCTGAATTTAAAGCAAAAATTGCTTTACAGGAAGGAAGAATCTGGCAAGTGACATTGCATACTCCCGTACCGCAATCATCGTGATTATTACAATTCTCACCAGTACTGCAGCCCGCACAAAGCCCTCCGCAGTCAATATCCGTTTCCGTTCCGTTTTTGATTCCATCGAAACAGTCAGAGTATGTACATCGGTTATCAGTGTCACAGATTAGACTTTCGCAATCTGTTCCGACGATGCAGTGCTCTCCACCTTCGCAGGGACCGCAGGTATTTCCACCACAATCTACATCGGTTTCGTTTCCGTTTAGAACATTGTCGTTACAGGCTGGTTGAGCGCAGATATTGTTTGAACCGCATACCCCACTTGTGCAATCAGAACCTGTAAGGCATCCCTGACCAGGGCTGCATCTCGAACAATCGGGTCCACCGCAGTCGACATCCGTTTCACTTCCATTTTCCTGATTATCCGTGCAGGTCGGAGCATCGGTACATACTCCAGTTAAATCGCAGAAATCAGAAATACAGTCTGTGTTGTCAATGCAGGTTTCACCATTTTCGCAAGGATTGCAAGTGTCGCCACCGCAATCGATATCCGTTTCATTTCCGTTCAGTTCATTGTCTTCACAGGAGATAGTTGCACAGATTCCTTCTCCATTGCAGAATTGAGAAACACAGTCTGAATTAACAAGACAATCTAAGCCATCAACACAGGGATTACATTCCTGTCCACCGCAGTCAATGTCCGTTTCATTAATATTTTTTTCGCCATCAGTACATGATGCTGCAACAGCGCAAAGGCTGTTTTCATCGCAAAACCCTGAGACGCAGTCATTACCGGTTTCGCAGTGTTTTCCCAGACCACATGGGCTGCATTCTCCACCACCACAATCAACGTCCGTTTCTGATCCACCAAGTTCTCCATCATTGCAGCCTTCCGGAATACTGCAGAGATTGTTTTCATTGCAAAAACCACTGGTACAATCATCCCCGGTAATACAGTCAAACCCAAGTCCACATGGATTACAGTCTGTACCACCGCAGTCCAAGTCGGTTTCGTTTCCATTTTTTATTCCATCAGAACAGGATTCGGAAGAAGTTTCCTTTTTCCCGGAACTGTCAAAAGTACACCCATAGATGAAAGCAGAAAACAAAACAGAAATTATTAAATAACGCATGAATTTCCTCCATTCAAACCGCTTTCGGTCTTAAGATTGGAAAAATTTTGAAAGAACAATGGATTCCATAAAAAAATCAGTAAAGAGTATTCACTGTATATACATATACAACGTATTTAAGTGAAGATCCACTTTGAGTAATATTTTATATGAAAAAATACCAAGGGAGCACTATTAGACTGCTTGCGGAGTAATACGAATTGAATTTCAGGACACGAACTATTTGGAAACAGAGACAGGATTTGATTTTAAGAACTCTTTCCAGAAGTTACGAGTAATGTTTCCTTTTTCAAGTTTATTGATAGCTTCAATGCGATTGCGGTTCCACATATTGACAGTAAATTCCACGGGGTTTGAATCGGGAGAGACCCAGTTTTTCATAACTGAAAGTCTTGAATTCATTAGTGAAAATCTTGATTTGACCTGATCTCTCAAGACTTTTAATTGATCTGAAGGAACAGAAAGAGCATCATAAACAGATTCAATCCGTTTGTGTAGAATCCAGCAACGACGAGCCAGTTTTCTTGCAAGTAAATAGTTTTCACGGTTTACAGCAGAAGGAAATCCAGAACTCAATTTCTCAAATTCTCTGCCGAAGAGTTTCCTGAGTTTGTCATCAGTAGTGCTTGTAACAAAACCAGAGAGTACCCCGGCACTCAAAACAAGCATCTCTACAGTCTCCAAATCGTATTTGATATCATATAATTGACTGACTTTTACTGGTGATTTACGCTTCAATGCACGAGAGAGAATATTCAATTTAACAGTATTTACAACTTCATGTAGATTGTTTGAAAGTCTCTGGTATTCAATATTTATTATCTGGGTTGCCCAAAAAGGCGCAGTCTGGATCCACCGAATTAAAGCATTTTCAGCACCCCAGGCTATGGCGGGATCTATGCTACCTGTTCTTTCTAAAAGCATATAAAAAACTCTGGGCGTATGTATACTTGAGAGCCAGGTCATAGATGTCCATGAGGTTAATAAATCATCACCATCCATGGCTATTTCAAGGGAATTGATGGGCATTGTGGGTGCAAAAGGTGCAGCTTTTACAGAAATCTGACGCAAATTCTTTATTGCAGTGGGAGAAAGCTTGTTCCATGCTTCAACGGCAAGGATCAAAGATGAGTTACACAGACTTTTATCTATGCGACATATAATTCTTATTTCAATAATATCAATGTTATAGATTGCCTTCTTCAGAAGTTTGTTAAGGGCGTATTTTAGAATCGCTTTGTCAAAGGATCGTTTTTTCTCGATAATTGATTGAATACCAGAAAGGGATCCCCCTAGAATTTGTTCCATATCAATCAGATGTTGAATTTTCAACGCAGCTTTTTTCCCCCAGATTGTGTCCGGAAAGGCGATGGCAAGTTGTCGGAGTTTTGCGGGGTGAGGATGACTACCAAGAGCCTTGTATTCCAGTTCGGCGAGTAGCTCAATAGCTTCAACTCTGAATTTTCCATCAGGAAAAAAATCAATGTATTTTCTTACTTTAAGTGGTGAGGAGTCCTTCTTGATATTATTGAACCATCTTGTCTCAAGCAGGCTGCGAATTTTTTTTGCACTGGGGGAATCTGCGTGGATATGGAGAAATCTCATAAGTGGCCAGATCTGATTTGATTCAATTGCTCTTATGGCACGACGTTCTGCAAGAAGCTCTTTCGCTTTTCCCGCAAAAGGAGAACGTCCGAATTCATTAAGGAAAGTAATCAATGGAGCAATTCCCGTGGCATTAGCGGCATTATTGTAGATAATACCTGCAAGTCGTACCCTTGCTGCATGGATATGGTCAGTGTCTGAGCTTTGTGCAATAAAACTGCGGAGTTCAGTTTCTTTACCGCGAGCAATAAGTGTCTCAAAGTTTGCAGTTTTATCTGCGCATCCTGAAAAAGCAATAATAACTGAAAGTAACAAGATTCTCATAGTTTGTCCTGAGTTTCAAAAGCAATAGTCATGCTTAGATCTGCTGCGGTTACTGAATGTGTAAGCGCTCCCATGGAGACGAAGTCTAATCCGCAATCCGTAAGTTCAGCAAGTCTGCTTTCGGTAATACCGCCAGATGCCTCAAAAATTGCAAGCCCTTTCAGTTCATTGCAGATTCTTTTCATAGCTTCGGTGGTCATATTATCCAATAAAATTATATCTGCTCCCGCATCCACCGCTTCCCGGGCTTCGTCAAAGTTTCTGACCTCAACTTCAATCTTTAAAGTGTGTGGTACTTTGCTTTTTATTCTTTTTACACAATTTGTAATTGAGCCGAAGGCATCAATATGATTATCCTTTATCATAATGCCGCCGCTGAGATTAAGTCGATGATTTCGTCCTCCGCCAATTTTAACTGCATACTTTTCCAGAATGCGATGACCGGGAGTTGTTTTTCTTGTATCAAGAATACCCAGTGGAGTGAGAGAACTGGTTTTCCGGGTTCTTGTTGCGATTCCGCTCATTCTCTGGAGAAAATTTAAAATAGTTCGCTCCGCTGCAAGAATAGAGAGTGCTCTGCCATTCAGTTCAACTACCGAAGTTTGAGCTGGGCAGAAATCACCGTCTTTTTTGTTAAGTACAATGGTTACCTGAGGATCTACTTTCTGAAAAACCATGCTTATGAGAGGAAGTCCGCAAATAATCAGATCTGATTTTGCTTTAATTACAGCTCTTGCCTTGGAATTCTCATCAAAAAGAGCCTCACTTGTCGGATCCCCGCCACAGAGATCTTCATTAAGCGCAAGTTCAATTAATTCAGCAACAGCAGGTGTTTTTATCAACAATTTTAAAACCTCTAAGACGCGTTTAAATGCGTTTAAGTGTAAAAAGAAATATTTAATATTATTGAATAAGTCAAGAAGTCTGTTTGAATTATTCTTTTTAGTCCGCGATCAGGAAATTCAATTTTAATCAAAATCGAGCATGTTTACGAAAAGAAGCAATTCAGAACACTACAATAATTTCAAACTCTTTATTCTTATGTCCTGTGCAAAAATTGAGTGCAAAATGGAAAAAGATTGTATTTCAGGACAGTGACTCATTAACCGAAAAATCCTTTTTCAAGAATCCACGATACTTGATTTGCAAGGGCGTGAAAAATAATCCCCGCTGTTATGCCACCGGATTTGAATGCAAGAAAACCAAAAATGACTGCGGGAAAAAAAACTGCAAGACGAAGAGGATTAAAATCCACCAGAAAATGGCCAGCAGCAAAGAAAACTGCCTGAATTAAAACCGCCGCCAGCATCTTTCTTTTTAAAGCCCAGTCAGTAAACGATGAGGATTTCAAAATAAGCGGTTGTAAAAAACCCCGGTAAAAATATTCCTCTGGAAGTGCAACAGCAATGAGATTAAAAGCCAGAATATTCAAAAAGGTCCGTGTGTTCTCAGGCCAGGCAAAAGAATGAAATGATCTACAATCACGGCCTAGTAGTGGAAGTTTTCCACTACATGCGCTCTCAAAGTAGAATCTGTAAAGTATTGCAAATAATCCAAGAACTATAATGGACACAGCAAACCCGATTAGGACTTGCTTTAATAAAGGTGAACTGTCATGTTCTTCGCTCCCACCGGAAAGTTTAATGTACAAAAGTGGTGAAAATAGAAACAGGACTGCGTAAATTTCCACGAGAAATCCACCGATAAATGTAACTCTACCAATCCAGTAAAAAGCGGATAAAACACCGGTGAAAAGCAAAAAGAAAACAGAAATCTTTGTCAGTGAATTAACGGGAAGTCCCGATTTAGAAGAGTCAGAAGTCATTGAAGTACTGGGACAACGGAAATCTCCGTTTCAGGGAGGTTTATCAAGAGAAGATTGTTTTTTTCGTGAACAAAGGCTGCGCGATATCCGTTTCCTGGTACACCATACGCAACGCATTTAAGATCAGAAGGTACCGAATGAAAGCGCAAGCGAAGAAACTCTGTTCCAAAACCCTTTGAGCTGCACATTTTTTTCAAGGTCACTTTATTACGAAGATCCGACATTTTCTTTCCGGATAATTTCATTTCCAGACAATCCCAGAAAACAGGATCGATTGAAGAACTGCTGGCCCTGACGGTGGTCATTTTTCTCTTCAGTTTTGCGGAATATGGGGACTTCAGGAGAATATTGTAAGCAATTCGAGGATCTTTTTCCAGAGCGAGTAATTCAGTCGCATCTTCTTTTGAAAGATTTTTCAGTTTCCAGGTAAGATTCAGTTTTGTGCAGGTATCAAGATTTCCCCAGGACTTCATAAGTGACTGTGGAATGTATAATGCTTTAACCGCAGTTTGAGCACTTGAAATTATTGATTTATCCGGATTCCAGAACGGAGAAGAAAGTTCGAGATATGTATTTTTCCTGCTTTGGGAAATCCGACGAAAGACGGCAAGACTGGGTTTTTGCGAAGCTCCTACTAAATCCAGAAAATCAGAAAAAGAAGAGACTTGAGGTTTTTCAATTCCTTTTAAAACTGCGATTGTTTTAAGAAATTTCAGTTCACTGGCTATTGCGGCAGATGGTTTTTCGATATTTTTAATAAGTTTAACAACACCGGGAGATAAGACCCGAACAATGAAGTTGCTCCACTCATTGAGTTCATTTTCCCGGATTCTTGAGTGAAGTTTCAATACTACATCAGTTATATCAGGGTCAGGAAAGTTCCCAAGAATACCAATAATTGTAACCAGATCCGCATCAGTATCTTTTTCGATCAGGTTCAATAAATAATTCTTGAACAGAGGGCTGGGGACCTGCTGGGCAAAGTTTAGAATGATGCTGGATAAGCCAGATTGTTTTGATGCGGTATCTAACAGGGCAGGGATAATTGAGTCATCACGAGTTGAAATAAAATTCTGCAAAATCTTGCCACGAACCAGATTATTGGAGTTTTTAAACAATTCGATCTGTATTCGAATGGAATTGGAGGAATTTGAGCCAGATAAAATTGTAATCATACTGTTGTAATCAATTATTCTGTTTCTATATGCCTGTTCTATAAGGGGAAGACCTTTTCCCCCTGTATGAACGCTGCCAGCTATGAGTCCAAGAAATTTCTTCTGATACCATGTAAGTACCGACTGTTTTAAAAACTTTTCCAGAAGGGTCAGGTTTTTTGAATAAAATTTGGTTCCAGCGGAATCACTCAGTGCTTTGTCATAAAAATATTCCCGTGCAAGAACAAACAGGTAGAGAAACAGGGAATCACTGATTTCGCCATTAAGCAATTGGATTGCCGTAATTTTTTCGTTTTTACTACCGGAGATTATTATCTTTTCAAGGTGGGCGTTTAACTCAGGTGTTTTGGGCAGTAACTCGATAACACTGAGTTTTTCGAGAACAGAACCCGTTCGGAGTATTTTTAAAAGAGGTTCTTTTGTTTTTTCTGACGGAAGTTTTGCCACAGCTCTTACTGCCGCGGCTCGAACATGCTTTGAATAGTCAGAAAGGCGGGCAATTATTGGAATTGTAACCTGTTCGCCGCCTATTATTCCAAGAGTTTCAATGATTTTAATCCGAACTGCATCCCTGCTGTCTGTGAGAAGTTTAATCAGAGGGTTTACAGCGTTTGAAATACGTTGTTGTCCAATTATATCAATTACAGTTACCCGGAACTCAAGATTTTCATGCTTCAGCAGTCCGACGAAATAGTTATGATCATCTGTATTACCAATGGAGGTTAACTGTCTCAGCAGAACTGACTTCTTTTTGAAATCATGCTCTGATGCAATGTACTGTCTCAGAATAGAACTGGCAATCTCTTCCTTATGAATAATAGCTTTGTTTAGAGCAGCCTTGGCTACATCAGGATTTATGCTGTAGATCAATGGTAAAACCAGGGCCCTTACTTCATCCCAGTCGAAATCAACAGATGAACGTATTCCTTCAAGATTGTCCTGCCAGCTTTCGCTGCCCAATAACCTTGTGAGGGTAAGCAATTTGATTTTGTAAAACTTTTTATCAAAATAACTTGAGGATTTTGTCTGCGTAAGTAGAAGTTTATTACTTAATTCGGGAGTATGATTATTACTCAATTGCCCCACAAAAACAAAAATTAACAATGGAATCATAAAGGAATTCCTCCCGCAAGCCAGATCAGGAAACCCAGCAGCAGTATTATAAATGTAATGATAACCGGAAGGACCCAGTTGTTTTTTATCGCAGGCCTTTTATTAGTTTCGGGATCCTCAGTTGTTATGAACATTGTATTTCTAAGTTTTTCCCGACCTTTTTGCTGTATTCGGTATGGAATAGTCGGTTCACTTGTTTCCGGCGTGTGAATATCTTCATAAAAAGGATTTCCCACTCGAATGTTCATGGATCTGGCATCCGCAGGTCTTGGTCCATAATAAAAGAGAATCGCAGTAATATTGTCGAAACCGCCTGCTTCGTTAGCAAAATCAACAAGAATATTAATAGCTTTTGAATCAGGTTCATGAAGAATAATCTCACCAAGTTCATCGTCGTCGAGCATTCCACTCAAACCGTCGCTGCATAGTAGTAGGCAGTCGCCTTCTTCAAGTTCGATAACTGGACTGAACTCCGGATCTGAGATTTCCATTTGTCCCAGACACTTTGTGAGAATGCCACTGGATGGATGATAGGATGCATCCTCAGGGGAAACATAGCCACCTCTGACAAGATCCTGAACCACCGTGTGGTCTTCGGTAATGAGTCTTATCTGGTTTTCCCGCAAAAGATATGCTCTGGAATCCCCCACATGAGCAGTATGTAATTGATTTCCGATTACCAGACAGCAGACGACTGTGGACCCCATATCTTTGAGTTCACGATTTTTTTCAGCTTTTGTATTAACTCCTGCGTTGCCTGCGTTAATTGCTTTTCTCATGTGAAGGGAAGGTTTTTCCCTGATAGCATCCGCGGGAGTAGACTCAAATTCTTTGAGCATGATCTCAGTGACAGTGGTTGATGCAACGGAGCCTCCGGCATAACCTCCCATGCCATCAGCAACAATTAAAACATGCAGATCAGGGGCCAGCTCTTTCCAGCCGAGAGAATCCTGATTTTCTTCCCTCATTTTTCCAATATCTGTGAGGGATTTAACTGTTTTAATTACATCAGAGCCCAAAATATATCACCCATATTCAGGTCAGTAAATTTGTTTGTGTCTGTGTCCAAATTCGTCACAAACTTGAAAAGATCGTATTCAGAACAGTAACTAAGTATTTCGTGTAACACTGATAGTACTTCGGTAAATATTTGCCGGACAATAACATAATTTCAAAAAAATTGAATACTGGTATTTGCTCAAACTAATTTTGGTCAACTGCCAATCGGTCATAGCCGGCGAATTTCGTCATTATACAATCCTGTGAAAGCCTTGCCAGAAAAAAGTACAAATTTAAAGAACGTTTCAAAAGAAAAAACGACTTTTTATAACTTTCAGTTATTACAGTGTAATAAAAAATGTAAACAAAGCCATCAATTCTGCAGTGTCCAAATTTGGATCTTATTTCAATTTTTTTGTTCAGTTATATTTCCCCTCTTACTGGCTTCAACACATTGAAATACAATATCTTATGGGAAGAATTTTTTATTGAGATCTTCAAATGCCGATTTCTGTTTCTTATACGTTCCAAACACAAGTTGACCCTTTTGCTAGTTTCTTGTAAGATTCCGGCGGCAAAATTGAGGATAAATATGACCTCACAGAGTACCAGAAAAACTATACTGATTGTTGATGACGAAATGGTAATTCGCGATGTTCTGGAAGATTTTCTTTCTTCCGAGGGCTATGATGTTGTTACCGTAAGTAACGGCCATTCGGCTCTGAACGAATTGGAGAGCGATCATTACGATGCAGTCTTGAGTGATCTCATGATGCCGGAAATGACGGGTCTTGAACTCATTGCCGAAATTAATAATCGTGGTTATAAAATTATCACCATCATCATGACCGGCTACGGTACAATTGAAACAGCGGTTGCTGCAATGAAAAGCGGCGCTTTCGACTACATTCTCAAACCATTTAAAATGGATGAGGTACTGTCGGTTCTTGACAGATCTTTCGAACGATTACGACTCCAGCAGGAAAACGTCAATCTCAAAGAAACTCTGAATTTATACAGGATTTCTGAAACTATTGCCAAATCCAGAGAAGTTGACTCAATTTTCGGGACGATTCTTGATGCAACGGAAATTGAAACGGATGCGGATTATATTCTATTGTACCTTGGAGACCGCTCCATGGACGGCTTTTCAGGTCTTCAAAGATTCAGTGCTCGAGTTAAAGAACAGAAAGAAACTATCAAAATCAACGTTGACGGTCTGAGTTCTATTCTCACCGATGATGGTGTTTTTCTTGAAAATGATGAAATAAAACAATACTTTAATGATTTGCCCACTGTACTTATTCCCCGAAGTTTATGCTGTGTTCCCCTTAAAGTCCCCGGAGGACATCTCGGATTTCTTCTGGTTGTGAGTTTCACTCGGAAGATTTTTTTCCGGGAAGGACACCGTAAGTTTCTTTCAATTCTCGGAAGTCGCGCAGCTACATCATACGAAAACGCAAGGCTTTTCAGCGAATTAAAAGATACAAACAATGAGTTGACGGAAGCGAACAGGACAATAAAAGAAAATTTCAGGCAGACAATTGTCGGCTTTGCACGAGCCATTGAACAGAATGACCCATACACGCGCGGTCATTCCGATCGTGTTGCTGTTTTTTCACGACTTATTGCAGAACAACTGGATTTGCCCCTTTCATTTGTTGAAGATATTACTTTTGCCGGGCAACTTCACGATATTGGAAAAATAGGTATCAGTTCTCAAAAACTTAATAAAACTGGCAAGTTAAATGCTCCTGAAATTCGCATGTTCCGTAAACATCCCGAGATGGGTAAACGCATCCTGGAACCGATTCCCTTTATGAGACATCTGATTTCCGGGGTTTACTGTCATCACGAAAAATACGACGGAACCGGCTATCCTCAAGGACTTGCCGGAGACGAAATTCCCCTTATGGGGCGAATTATTGCTGTAGCTGACACATACGATGCAATGACATCGGATCGCTCCTACCGGAAGGCCCTGAACCGGGAAGTGGCGATTCACGAGCTGGAAATCAATTCAGGAACCCAGTTTGATCCGGATATTGTCCGGGCTTTTCTTGTTGCACTCGAAAAAAGTGGCATAGAGGATTTTAATGACGACGGATTATAATGATAAAAATAACGATGACGATGTCATCGATTCTGACGAACCAAGAAATGTAGTGCCCATAAACATATCCGAGGAAATGAAGAAATCATTCCTTGATTATTCCATGAGCGTTATAGTCTCCCGCGCCCTGCCGGATGCCCGAGACGGCTTAAAACCAGTTCATCGGCGCATTCTCTACACAATGCATATTCTAAGAAATACGCCTGGAGCTCCATATAAGAAATCTGCCCGTATCGTAGGTGATACCATGGGTCGTTTTCACCCACACGGAGATCAGGCAATCTATGATGCTCTTGTGCGGCTCAGCCAGGAATTCTCCATGCGCTATACCCTCGTTGACGGACAGGGAAACTTCGGATCCATTGATGGGGATCCCGCCGCGGCAATGAGGTATACGGAAGTTCGCATGGATAAGATCTGTGTTGAACTCCTTCAGGATATCGAAAAGAAAACAGTCGATTTTGTTCCCAATTATGATGACAAGGAGCTTGAACCGGCGGTTTTACCTACACGGGTTCCAAACCTGCTGATTAATGGGGCCAGCGGTATTGCCGTAGGTATGGCAACTAATATTCCCCCTCATAATATTCGAGAAGTCATCGATGGTCTTATACATCTGATTAGAAATCGTGACGCTCAGGCCATTGAGATTATGCGTTTTATTCAGGGCCCTGATTTCCCCACAGGTGGGGCGATTTACGGTCGAAAGGGCATTCTTGACGCTTATACAACAGGACGTGGTCGCGTTATTGTTCGAGGAATTATTGATGTAGAACAAACGAAAAATGACCGTCAGGTGCTTGTAGTCAGTGAGATTCCGTATCAGGTAAATAAGGCCCTCCTCATTGAAAAAATTGCCGATCTTGTTAAAAATAAAATCATGGAAGAGATCTCTGATATCCGCGATGAATCGGATAAACAGGGTATGCGCGTGGTTATCTTCCTGAAAAAGGATGCAGTTCCTGAGATCGTAATCAATAAGCTTTACAAATTGACTGCACTTCAGAGTACTTTCGGCGTCAACATGATCGCAATTGTCGATGGCAGGCCGAAACTTCTTACTCTGAAAGAACTTCTCATTATCTTTTATGAGCATCGTCGTCAGGTTATTATCCGGCGCAGTGAACACGAACTCAGTGAAGCACTTCATCGTTCAGAACTAGTCAAGGGTCTTGGTGTTGCCTCACTTGATATTACTGAAGTAATTGAAATGATAAAATCATCCAGGGATCCCGACGAAGCGAGAGCCCGTTTGACGCAACATGATTTTACTGGTCTTGGGTCATTCCTTCTCCGGGCTGGCATAAGCGAAGAGGAAGCTGAAAAGGCGGAAAAGCATTACAGGCTCAAAGATTTTCAGGCTCAAGCAATTCTGGATATGAGGCTGCAGAGATTAACTGGTCTTCAGCAGGATAAGCTTGCCGATGAATACCGTAATCTCCATGAAAAAATTCGCTGGCTTGAGGATCTTCTTGGTAGCGATGAGCGTCTTCGCGAGGAAATCATTAAAGAACTCACCGAACTCCGGGAAAAATACGGAGATGATCGCCGCACCACCATCATTGAAGAAAGTGGTGAACTCAGCGTTGAAGATCTGATTGAAGATGAACAAATGGTTATAACCATGACGAGTTCAGGTTATATAAAACGCACTCCTGCAGCTTTATACAAGGCTCAGAATCGTGGTGGAAAAGGTAAGAGGGGAGCTCAAACCGTCGATGAGGAAGATACCGTCACCCATGTTCTTACGGCAAGTTCTTTGAGTACTTTGCTGTTCTTTACAAACACCGGGCGCGTATTTAAGTCAAAAGTATACAGCTTGCCCAAATCAAGTCCTCAGAGCAAGGGTAAGGCTCTTATAAACTTCCTTGGTCTGCAGGAAAATGAAGTAATAGTTGCATTTGTTCCCATTCGCAGTTTTGAAGATGAAGGATATCTCTTCTTTGCAACAAAATATGGAACAGTTAAAAAGACAGAAATCAGCCAGTTCGCTAACATTAATCAGAACGGAATTATAGCTATCAAGATTGATGAGGGAGATCAGTTGCTTAACGTAAGAGTTACTGATGGAACAAAACACATTCTCATGGGAACCCGCTCCGGTCTGGCCGCAAGATACAATGAGAACGACGTTAGATCCATGGGTCGTGTTTCCCGCGGTGTTCGTGGCATCGGTCTTCGAAATGATGACTATCTTGTTGAGCTTTCCGTTGTGGATCCGAATGATGAAGAAGCCACAGTACTCAGTGTTTCTGAACGGGGCTTCGGAAAGAGATCTCCGCTGAGTGAGTATTCACCTCACCGTCGAGGCAGCAAGGGTTTGATTTCCATTGTGACAAATGAGCGAAACGGAAAAATGGCAAGCCTTATGGTCGTTTCTGACAAGGATCACCTAATCGTACTCACTGAAAAAGGTCAGATTATACGTCTTGCTGTTAAAGATATCTCTGTTCAGAGCCGCAACACTCAGGGTGTTACTCTCATGCGTTTTGATGATGATCGGATCCGCGATATCGCTGTGATTGCTGATGGTGAAGATCGCGCAGATGATGGACTGGATGACGAAGAGGATCTCGAACAATCCCCTGATGTTTCTGTAATTGAAACAGAAACAATAGATTCCACCAATGCTACGGCACCGGTTATTTCCGAGAGCGAACCCTCAAGTGAAAATTCGCCAGTTACCGAAGAGCCTTCTTCCGATGAACCAAATGAACCGGAAGTAGAGTAACATCGCCTTAATAGAAACAGTGATGGCAGATGAAGAGTAATCTTCAGGATTTCGGGTTATCAATTCTTGGCATTGAAATGGGAATTTCAATAGCTGCAGGATTTTTAATCGGGTACTGGGTTGATGGCCGATGGCATACGGAACCCTGGGGTATTATAGTTGGTTTTATATTCGGGGTTGGGGGAGCCGGGCGGAGCCTGTGGAAGGCAGTAAAGCGAATTGAAAAGCAGGAGCAGGCGACAAAGGATAAATCCGGTGATGAAGAATAACATTTTCTCCGGAATATAATTCAGGTAAAAAATTACACAGGGTGGCACGAACTGGTTGCAATTGAATGTAATATAATGAAATATGTAGTTCATGTCCTGTAATACGACTTTTCAAGTTTACACTAAATTTTTACACAGGACACTCAATGTTTTCTACGAAAACAGTTGCCGTCCTGATGTTTCAGATGTTCAGTTAACGCTTGGCTCAGTTTTTAATGAATTCTGAGCACCTTAGAAAACGGGATCAAACTTGAAGCGGACCATTGCCAGATTTAAAAGACGCCTGGGCAAACCACTTTCACATCTTCCGGCTCATACCCGGTGGTTTACGGCTACATTCAGGTATTTTCGGCATATTTTGAAAATCTGGAATGTGCGTGATTCCTTCCGCATAGCTTCAGCTCTTGCCTTTGAAAGTTTATTTTCTCTTGTTCCTTTAGTGGCCCTTGCCCTGTGGCTTATTGATGCAGCGGGCCAGAGTGTTCAGGTAAAAGCACTCAGTAATTATATTGGTCGTCAGTTATTTCCTTCCTTTGGCCCTGATGCCGTAAACATGATTACAAAACTGGCTTCAAGAATAAAGGGCGATTACCTTGGCACCGTTGGAGCTGTAGCTACAGTTTTAATCAGTATTCTCGTTTTTCTCAGTATAGAAAAAGCTCTCAATGAAATATGGGAAGTTAAAAAACGTCGTGGTTTTTTCAGTCAGTTCAGCACATACTGGACATTATCTTCTCTTGTTCCCCTTATCGGACTTATAGTATTTCTCCGAAGGGCGGACTATCCCATAATATCAAGCCAGTATACTTCCCATGCCATTTTGCTTTTTATGTTTTTCCTCCTTAATAAACTTGTTCCCAATACGCCCGTAAACAATTGGCCTGCTTTCGTCGGAGCACTTTTCACATTTGTGTTTTTTCAGGTTGCCCGCATCCTGTTCTCAACTTATTTTTCATCCAAGTATTTCGGGATCTATGGGGAAATCGGTGTTCTTTTCCTCATGCTCGTATGGATCTATTATATATGGCTTGTTGTAATATTCGGTGCCATCGCAGCCTTTGTCACTCAGCGATTTTCATATCTCGAGGATCGTCGCATTACGGAATCCCGATGGGCGGTATTCCCCGGGGAACCCATTGCCTGGAGGGCATGGACTATTCTCGATTATATGTATATGCACAGGGAACTTCATGATACTCAAGCAATTTCTGCCGTTACGGGGGAAAGCGGGGATATGGTCGATTTGATCTGTCAGCGTTTAGCTGAAGAAAACATCGTTTTCCGCGTTGCAGGTCGATGGGGTCTGGCCATTGAAAACGGGCGAAAAATCAATCTTGCTATGATCGCGCGGATTTTTTCAAGGGTTGTTCCGGCAGAGGCAGGGAAATCAACTTACGTCTGGCAGGAAATGAGTGATTATTTCGTCGAAATTGGCGAAACCATAACCCTGGAAGATTCCGCTAAATTTGAACCGGGGGATTTTTCCATAAAAAGATATACCCGGGAGTTACACACCGAATCTTTCCGGCGCATTTCCTATGAGTCCATTCCCACCGTTGAGGAATCGACAGATAATTCCGAGAAAACAGATAATTCACCAGAAAATGATCTCAATGAAAAAGCCTGAGAGCAGGATTTCTGCCAGCCAATCATGAAGACACGATATTCTGCAGGACATATTGCCGTAGCGTTTTATGCCTTCATTTCTCTTGTTTTTGCTTCCGCCGTATTTTTCTTTTCGTCAACGCTGTGGGCTGCTTCCATGGCGAATCTTCTCGGACCCGTTTCCGTGGGGATTTTTCTTTCATTTACGAGTTCAGGTCTATTTGTTTCCTTCTTATCAACGTATGTTATTGAACACACGAAGCGTTTCGGGCACCTTCCCGGTAGTTTTCACAGAGCTCTTCGTGAAATGCGCGATGTTCACCCGTTTTCTCTGGCATTTTCAAGCAGTATTGCAGAAGAACTTGTTTTTCGAGGGGTTGGATTATATTTTCTTGGGATATGGGGGCAGGGCATTTTATTCGGTCTGGCCCACTGGCCACGGAAAAAAAACATGTACATATGGCCGGTTTGGGCTTTTTTTATGGGCGTAATGCTTGGTTATATAACATATTTTACGAAAACCCTGTGGTCAGCTATTGCTATCCATTTTACGATTAATTTTTATTCCATGATGCAGTTACGCAGGTACAAGAAACATAAAAAATGATTTTATTTATAGTTGCAATAACAGTTTTCTGGCAGCAGTCAGATAATAATCCCGATGCAATACCGGAAAAATCCATGGATCTTCCCGTGACAATTCGTGGAACATGCTTTTTCCGGTTGGATCCCAAACCGGCCCTGATGGATAAGTTTGACTCTGCCCCTATATCGGGAAAAGAGATAACTCTGGTAAGTTCCGGAAAAAAAATAAAAGTAAAAACACGAAAAGATGGAACTTTCCTCATTGAATTAAGAGGTAATATTTCCGCCAGTCTTGAAGATGACCTGGTATATGAAAAATGTTCCGTGAAGTTATATATAAAACCCGTCACGGCGAGAAAAAAATGGAAGGTACCCTGGAGGACGGTGTTATTGCTGGTGGTTTCCTTAATCCTCCTGATTGCAGTGATTCTGCGCCGGTTCCGAATGTACCGGAGGAAGGTCATCAAGGATGTTTCCGGTGACAATGAGTTGATTCGCCTTGAAAGTTCTGGTTTCAGTGTACGGGATCTTTTCGGACAGCCAAGATGGCGGGGAAATATAACAAACTATAGATCCCTGAATGCATTGAGTAACGTGATCATTAAACTAACTGATTCAAATGGCTCAGAGACTACAATAAGTTCAGACTCGCAGGGAAATTTTGCTTTTTCTGGACATTATCGGAAGGCTGTTTTTCAACTTGAAGGTTTTAAAACAGCGACACATGCTCTTAAAAACGGTGGTTTTCTCAAAGTACAACTGATGTCTTTGAGGGAGTATGCTCTGGATCTTCTCATGCAGTTAATTAAAAAGCATTTGCCAGAAAAGGCACCCTTCCTTACTCCCCGTGAAGCTCTTAAAGCAGCTATTCCTCCTCCGGAAGTAATCAATCGCATTGAAGAACTCGCTTATAGAGATGAAATAATTGATGAAAATGAGATTATTAAGATTTGGGAAAACATCATAAAGGAATGATCTGGTTTCCGCAGGGTAATCCAGAATCAATTCCAAAATTCAGGAAAATTTTTTCTGAAAAAACAGTCGTTTAAAGGTGTGTTTAAAAAACAGGGGGTAATTCTGTGACACAAATCACCGATGGAATGTGCTTTATATCACAGAAAATTAACAGAAATTGAATAGTAAAAAAATCTGTAGATAATTGTTTTTATAGTTGTAAATTAACAGGATCGGTCCCTTGCGCGATGTTAAAAAGCGGTATATGGCTAAAAAGCGGTGGACTTTGTGCTTGACTGAAAAGTTTAAGTAACCTATTTCTATACTTGCCCCGAAAAGGCTTATTTTGTCACCCCCTAAGAAGGAGCCTGGTCGTGAAAACTATGAAGGCTTTAGTTATTGCAATCTTCATGCTTTACTCAACTGCTGTTTTCGGTAACCCCACAGCTGTGGATTCTATTTCCGGAACAGACAAAAAATCCGATGTGACTGCGAAAAAAGAAGTGAAAAAAGACGCGCTCAAAGGATTAACATTCAGTATCGGTCTCGGGTCTACCCACCGACTGAATCTGGAACCGGAAAATGCCCAGTGGGTTTCCAGTTACCAGTTCAATCTCGGGTACAAACTCGGGCAGGAACTGTTTGGAAAAGGCTGGATGAAGCCCGTTTCATTGAGCGGCTCATTTTCCCTCTCCAACGAGCTCATGGGTAATGACCCGCGGTATCGTAGTCCTTATTTTTCATCTACAGGACTCTATACCGCTGATATGTCTACTCTGGCTCTTTATGACAGCGTTTACTCCCGGACGGAATCCGCCAACACTCCTCGAGTTGTTTCCGGTGCTCAGAAACGCCCGGACTACAGCGATGTCGTGCTGACCCTCGTACAGCCCACGATTTTTAAAATCCCCGGGGCCAAAATCGACATCAGCGGATCTTTCGCCGTTACTTTACCAACATCCCTTACCTCAAGAAATACCGGTCTCAAAACCAAACTTGATTACAGCCTTGGCTTTTCAAGAAGTTTTAAAATCGGTTCCATGAGCCTCGGGATCGAATACGGTTTCGGTTTCACTCATTATCTATTTGATTATGAAACTGCTTCCTATGAATCCCTCGATCAACCCATTTATGTAAATGGCAGTGAAATTGACGGATATGCAGTAAATCAGAGTGCTGTACGCAATACAGAATTCGGTTTTACAAACAGCCTTAGTGTAATGTTCTCTCCCATGAAAAACCTGAGTTTTTCAGCTATGTACGGTATTCTCACCATGAGGTCCTACAATTACACTGACTGTAATTATACAACTCCCGATGGCCTCGTCGTCAATGTTTGCGATACGACAAATGCCGTTCGTGGATACGACGATGGCGGTCGCGGTCGTCGTGACTACCAGATGTTCAGTTTAGGTGCATCTTACAAAGTGCTTGATTATCTTTCACTTAGTCTGACACTTTCCACCTTCACACCTCAATTGAAACCAAATACTGAGGAATTTCAGCAGCCTTTCCTCAGTCTTAATCGCAACAACTACAGTAGTGTAATGTTTAAAGTAAGTTATTCGTTTGACACATTCTATAACAAGGTAATAGCCAAATAACTCGATACTGGAGGAACTCGTTATGTACCGATCTAAAAAACCTTTTATTTTAGCAATGCTCGCAGCATTCGTAATGGTGCTGGGATGTGCAGAGGAACGCGATCCGCGATCCTACGTACAACCACACGTAATGGCAAAAACTGACTTTGTCGGTGAATGGTACTATGTACCCACCACCGTTGATATCGGTTATGCTTCAACCGTAACATTCATTGGTGAAACATCCATGGATGTTGCTCTCATCACCTGGGAAATTCAGGAAAAACACCTGTTTGCCCGTCTTGCCTATGACCGCATCGAAGGCGCCGAAACCGGTACCCACGAAGCATGGGCTGGTGAAATTCTTGGTGCATGGGCCATTAATCACTTTGATATTATTCGTGATTATAACTCATCTACCGGTGAAGAACTCAACGTCATCCGTGAATCCACGGAAAGACCCTGGTATGAGCGAGAATTCATTCGTGTTGACTGGACGAAAAACCTGGCCACAAGCTGGGCTCTTTTCTGGCCCCAGTACACAAAAATTGATTCCGTTGGCTTCAGTTCAACTGATCCAACTGATCCCCTCTATCCAAAATATGTTCGTAATGCAAACAACGAACTCACCTACATCGGTGTAACGGATGTTGTAATCATGGCTCCCGAAATGCGTCAACTCGACGATTGGGATTTCATGGGCCTCACCGCTATCCCCGACTGTTTCTTCTATGGAACAACAACTTCCTGTAACGCTTCTCAGATCACCATGAGACATGCTTTCTGGAAGAAAGACATGGATCATGAATATGAACCCATGAAATATGAAATGACTGATCAGGATCGTTTCGGTTTCTTTGATACCAAAGTTCTTTCCTATAACAGACAGTATGGTGTTCTTATTCAGGAACTCAGACAGTATGCCAACCGCTGGAACTTCTTCCAGGAATCCTTTGTTAAAGCAACGGATATGGTTACAGCTGAACTCTACGCTGATACCGAAAACCACAATGCTATTAACGGCGAAATCGTTTACTGCGATGGTGGAAATGAACCCTGCCGCTATGTTGACGACAACACCAAAGTTTACATCATGGCTAAAGAAGTCTTCCAGTCCACGGAAGTTCCCACGGCAGACCGTCCAAACGTAGCTTGCCCCGGTTCAGATGAACTCAATGCTCTGAAACCCTGCTACTGGAAAAACGATGGTCAGACCTACCTTGTGGAAGACCCCAACTGGCTTGAAGATCGCTGGAATCGCAAGCCCCTTGCAACGCGTTACAACACCCGTAAGCTCCGCCCGCTGGTTTATTACCTCAATAAGAGCTTCCCGGACAGCCTCTGGGGCGTTGATGAAAATGGAAATAAACTTCCTCAGCCCGCTCCCAATTCAGCTATCGCCCTTACCATTGATGACTGGGCAAGAGCACACAACACATGGCTTGATATTCTCGGTGTAAACCGTAACATGACAGCTTCCAACGGTCTTGAAGTTGAAGTAAATTCCGTTTGTGTATGCCCCTACGTTCCTGCTGATACTCCGGACGCCGACCTTCCCACAGCCTACGGCTCCAATGGCGCCATCGTTTGCGAACGCGACATCCGCCGCGGTGACATTCGTAAAGCACAGATCAACTGGGTTGACGAAGCTCAGCAGTCATCACCCCTTGGTTACGGTCCTCCTCTTCCGGATCCCCGTACCGGTGAATCCATCTCCGTTGTTGCCAACATCTACGGCGATGCTCTCGACGGCTACAGCGCATACGAAAGAGATATGGTTCGCGTTCTTACGGACGACGATTTCCCATGGTCTGAATACCTCCTCGGTGACTATCAGAAAACCTGGACGAAAATCACCCGTTACGGTGAAAAAGGCAAAAACGGCGAGTTCGTTATGCCCAGTCGTCTTTACAACTGGCAGCGCGGTGGGCAGGTTATCACTAAAGATAAAATTAAAAACCGTTTCCGTCAGATGGATACATCCTGGTCCGTGGGCCTTGCTAAAGAAGCTCCCCTCGTAACCAATGGCGGAGCCAAAGCCTTCAATGAATCCATTAAACGTCGTGTAAAAGCCATGTCCAATTCCGGTGCCTTCGGCGACGGAACCGGCGTATACACCGGATACTCAAAACTTAATTTACTCCGCGACACCCCCATTGAAGACAAAATGCTCAATACTCAGGTTCTTCTTGCTAATGCACAGGCCATTCAGGAAGCCGGTTTTGATCCTCTTTCAATCGATGCAAGTCTTCTTCCTTATGGTTCCAACATCCGTGCTAAAATAAGCCCGTTCACTTCCATGAACGTAGCTTATTTCCGCGCCATTGAAAAAGCCAAGGTTCGTCATCAGAAAAACACAGTTCTTTATGCTGACGTTCCCTACACTGACAGTGGTTCATACGGTACTGCAAAAATGATCGTTGACACCCTTTGCGGCGGCACTTGGGGCGGCGAAGGTGTTGACGGTGAATGTTCTCAGAAAGTTTATGACTACGTAAGAGACGAAACCTTCGTTGGTGTTACCATTCACGAAATGGGCCACAACATGGGTCTGCGTCACAACTTCAAAGGTACTTACGATGCAATGAACTTCTTTGAACCCTACTGGGAAATCCGTAATCATGACGGAACCATGGGTCCAAGAACATCTGATCCTGTAACACAGTACGAACTCGAAAACCGTATGCCTGATTACGCCTACACCTCCATCATGGACTATAACGGTGCATGGTCCGGTGACTGGATGAAACTCGGTAAATATGACGATGCTGCCATTAACTACGGTTATGCAAAACTCCGTCAGGTATTTACTTCCATCAATGACCAGAGCGGTATTGCTACCATGCAGTCCTTCGTGGAGTTCTCATACCCCGCTCCTCTCATGCTTTATAACGATGCTCCTGCATCCGTTCACTATACTCAGTTCCCGAGTTTTGCTGACCTCACTGATGCAAACAGAACCTGGGTTCCCAATGCATGGATTCAGAAACGCACTATTTCTAATAACGATCTGTGGGTAACAGACGCCGACGTTGATCCCACTGGAAACAGCCGGTTCATGGTTCCTTATATGTACTGCTCAGACGAGTTCCGTAACCTTTCTCTTGGTTGCAACCTCTTCGATCAGGGTGCTGATCTTTACGAAATCACCCAGTACATTATTGAAAAATATGAAACCAACTATCTGTTTAACAACTTCTCCCGTGGTCGTTACACCTGGGGCTGGGATTCCGGATCATATCAGGGACGTATTGTTTCCAGATACTTTGATATCCTCCAGAACCACGCTCAGTACTACATGCTGTGGCTCGGTATCTTCAATGACTACTTCCTTGAATATTATGGCGTAGCCAAAATTGAAGACTTCTTCGCTGACGACATTAATGGCTGGGGTTGGTGGACTCAGGCAATAGCTGACATTTTCTCAACCTTCATGCGTGTTATCACCATGCCTCAGGCTGGTTATTTCACTGAAGCTACAGACCCGATGGGAAATACATATCTCAAATTCAATACTGAAGAAGATCGGTATGCTGAACCTGGTGACAAGTTTGTACCGCTCATCGCTGGTAAATTCATTGATGACAGCTGGGATTTCGATTACGGATATGAATGGTATCTCAAAATGACCAGACGCGGTCAGTTCTTTGATCGCCCCTTAGCTATCCAGATGATGGCTGAAGCTACCAATAACTTCCTCGGTCGCGATACTCAGGAAGACTTCCGTAAATACACTCTGAACTTCGCTAGAATCTATCCCAAACAGATTTCCGATCTCTTTGCCGGTATTCAGACTAACGACTGGTCAAAAATCGCTCCTAAATACTGTGGTACTGACACAAGACCTGAAAGTCCAACATTCGGAGAACCAGTTGTGGCTCATCCTTATGCTGCTGATACACCAGAAGGTAATTGTCCTGCATGGAGTACTGGATTTGAGAATTACCTCGATCCGAACAACACATTCTCCGTTCAGTTATATGCAGCTGTAATGGGTATGTCCATGTTCCCCATGAACTACTCACAGGAATTCATTGACAAATCCCGCATCTACGTCCTTGGCGAAGGCGAAGGCATCACCTTCCCCACCACAGACGAATGCGACGCTCTTATCACTGAAAACTGTATTGAAAGATTCGTGGACCCGTTCTCTCTGAAAGAATTCTATTCCTACAGATACGAGCAGGAACCCGGTCGTGACACATCAATCGGTTCAAGAATGATAGTATTCGCCAACGAACTTCTCGACATCTACACAACTGCTGAAACTGATTATGCAGCAGCTGGTGGTACTCCTGAAACCGCGCCGGATGAATACACAGTCTTCGTTGCTGCAGAAAGAAACCTCAAGAACTACGTCGATAACCTCGAAATGGTTCGTGGTCTCACCCGCATCCTCGAATTCGCTGAATTCCAGCCCCCCGCAAAATAAGTAAAACACCCGGGCGCGCTCAGCGCGCCCTTTCTTTTTCCTCCCATACATAAAACAATAATTAAAATGTCTTTAACAGAGCGTGACTCTGTTTCCCTGATTACCTGAAATTTAAACAGTAAATCAGGTAGTCAGGCAAACAGGATCAGGATCAGGTCATAAACATTCAACATCAAAGCATAATTACAAATAGAAGGATGAAAACATTCACTTTTCCCGTTTCGATCCTTTTATACCGCAAGCGGTATAGATAATTTAAAAAAGTAATACACCGAAAGTGGTCTACAATAGTTCTAAAAAAGCCCACACATCTAACAGGCGATGTCATATGGTTATTGACAAATCTGTTTAAAACGAAAATATTGGCTGTAATGTTTTTTCTACTTTTTTTTATTACTTCAGGGCCACCAGCTGTCTGGGTAGAAAACAATTATAAAAGTCTAAAAGTAAATAGAGACTTTCCTGTATTCTCAACACCTTCTGCTCACATATCCCTTGAAAATGGCTCTTATAATCGTGAAAAACGTATTTTTGAAGGGGTTGATTATATTGCACTAAAGGGGGATATCTTAAAATTCAGTGTTGTGAAATCTTCAGGTAAATATTTCTTTTTTAAAGTATCATCAAATCGATATCCGTGCAAATCCTGCTGGATTGATTCAAGAGCCGTTTCTCTGACTTCCCAAATTGAAACTGAACCCAAAATACCAGGTAAAAATGATATCTTAAGTAGACTGAGAAAAACTGCAAATCAACGCTATTGCTGGGGATGTAATCTCTCACAAGGAATTCCGCAAATTTCTAAATTTTACAAACTGAAAACTGATAGCTGGATGTGGCGCTTTGAAGGGCTGGATTGCAGTGGCCTTTTATATGAAGCTACCGACAGTTATACACCCAGAAACTCCATTGATATGATCAAATACGGAGAGAAAGTACCTGTACAGGGTAAATCTCCAAAAACCATCGCAGGGATGCTGAAACCACTGGATCTCATTGTCTGGCCCGGCCATGTTATTATAGTCCTGGACAATTCCCAGACAATCGACGCCGTAAACTTCGATGGTAAAAAGCACGTGGGAAGAGTATTAATTCGTGACTTGGAGAAAAATCTTCGGCGATTATCCACATACCGAACGCCCGTAAATGATTTTTACTCATCGCCCATTGCTTCACCCCGAAAATACGCAGTCCGCCGCTGGTACCCCGAGTAGATCGAAATCGGGAAATTGAAAAAATTTACGTTCTTTTTATTAATTGATATTATATGTTTAACCGCTGATCCTGAACCTGTTTTTCTGTTTTCCTGTTACTGCTCCTGATTTCCTGTTTAACTGAAATTTTTTAACAGGGACTCGGGTAAACAGGTAACAGGTAACAGGGTCAGGTCATAAACATCTAATCTCAATGTAAAATTACAAAAAATTGAAGCAAATATTCACTTTTTAGATTTCGATCCTTTTACTCAGGAAGCGGTATGGTTCGGTCCTTAAAAACGACTTGTATTTGCGCGATTTAAAATGTAAAGTAATCATATCAAAGGATTTAGAACACAAATGGATAACGAAAAAAAACAGAAACTTATTTATCTCGTAATAATGGTTGAAACGGCTATTTTAGGAATTCTTCCCCTCACAGGAATTTTCAAAGCTGCGAAATCTCAATCAAGAATCATAATTTATGTATTCTTCGCAATTGCAATCATCGAAATGGTATTCATTCATTTTTTCAGAAAAGTTGCCGGTGATTTAGCTATTGAACGGATTAGAAACTCGGATGATGTTAATAAAGAAAAGAAAATCAGTCGCACGAGATTCAACGTTAATATAGTGACCTGGGCTGTTGCATCAGCCAGTGCGATATACGGCGTTGTAGCTGGGTTTTTAGGCGGAAACCGCTATGACTTTTACATGCTGTGGTCCTTTGCCATCCTGAGTCTTCTATTGTACCCCCCAAAAAGTTCCGAAAATCCCTGACTCCTAACCACCTGAACTAATTTTCCGAATCTTTCCCTCTAAATTCAATATTTTCATTGAGAAGGGCCGTTTCTGGCACATGGGCGTGATCCGGTGTATAAAAGTCCCCGGGATGATCCGGAGTTTTTATGAAAGTATCACAGATTCTTGATGCGTTCGGAGTTAATGGTTTAGAAAACCTTCGCGAAGTTCATGTAACTGGCCTTGAAACCGACTCTCGAAGAGCGGGTCAGGGGACTGTTTTTTTTGCCCTTTCAGGACAGCGAAGTGACGGGCACCATTTTTTGGACGAAGTTCGACAAAAAGGCGCTGCTTTATGTTTCATTTCTGACAATACTTTTATGGAAAAACGCAATGATTTCTGCGTTCTAGTTGATGATGTCATCGGTGCTCTTGGTACCTGTGCCAAGCTTAAACGCGCGGAAATGACAGAGACAATTTTTGCCGGTGTAACGGGATCCTGTGGGAAGACATCCACGAAAGAAATTCTCGCTGCGTTCCTGTCTGTGTTTCGCAAAACTCAGAAGACTGAAGGAAATTTCAATAATCACCTAGGTGTTCCATTAACCCTTGGGCGTCTTGAACCTGATACGCAACATGCAGTAATTGAAATGGGCATGAATCACCCCGGTGAAATCGACTATCTGTCGTCAATCTCGCGACCTCAAGTTGCAATTATCTCCTCCATAGCCCCGGTTCACCTTGAGGGAGTAGGGGATATACAGGGTGTGAGAAGTGCCAAGGCAGAAATAATAAATCACATGGCGTCAGGGTCAATCCTCGTATGCCCGGAATCCGAAAGCTGGATTATTGAAAAGGCGAAAAATTCAGGTATCTGTGTTGTCACTTTCGGCCTTGGAAAGGGTGATTTTGCCGTTTCGGAGGTTTGGGTGGGACTTGCTTCCACAAGGTTCACCCTGAAATGGCCCGAAGGGGAAATGTACATAAAGCTTTCCCTTGCAGGGACACATCAGGCTCTGAACACCGCTGCGGCATTGGCTGCGGTGCATTCTCTTGGTCTGGATATCAAATCCTGTAAATCTGCTTCAGAGAGGATTTCACTTCCCGGTGAGCGTAATTCAGTATCTGAAATAAATGGTATAACTATTTTTAATGATTCATATAATTCATCTCCTTCCTCTCTGAAGAGCGTTATGGAAATGATTAATGGACTTGAAGGATTCAATCGAAAAATCCTGCTTATTGGTGAAATGCTTGAACTTGGAGAGCAAAGTGGATATTTACACCGGCAGGCCGGGAAAGATGCCGCCGCAATAAGACCGCACTTTGTTTTCTGGGTGGGAGGCTTTTTTGAAGAGTTTAAAACCGGATACGGTGACGAACGCTTGATGCATCTGCGGGGCGAAAATGCCGCAAAAACCGTGAGCGACTATCTGAAGAGTGGTGATTTACTGCTCATTAAAGCATCCCACGGAACGGGACTTTCCGAGGTCCATGAAAAATTAGTGCGTTTGATAAAAGCGAAATAATGACAGGTAATAACTGCCGAAGGTTTGTAGTATCGGCAGAAACTGGAGAAAAAGATGTTTTTTCATTTATCCATCTGGCTTCGTGAGATAACGGACAGTTTCACCTGGCTGAACGTTTTCCGATACACATCCACTCGTGTGGTTTTAGCTACACTCAGCGCTCTCATAATATCATTTTTGTTAAGTCCATGGTTTATCAAGAGGCTTCAGAGTCAGCAGCTCGCTCAGCCAATACGGGATGACGGACCCGAAACTCACTTGAAAAAGCAGGGAACACCGACAATGGGTGGAACGCTCATACTTTTTTCCCTGGTTTTACCGACGATTCTATGGGCGGATCTCAGTAATATGTACATATGGGTCGTTCTCACAGTTACGACTCTGTACGGTGTTCTGGGTTTCCTTGATGATTATTTAAAGATTTCACGGAAAAATACTGCAGGTCTCCATGGCCGTTTCAAACTGATTTTTCAGATTATTGTTGCAACGGGGGTTTTCTTCTACCTCTATAAAACCAATGCTACGGGAATGGCGGATGCCACAAAATTTAAAGTTGCCCTTCCATTCATCAGTACTGATTCCTATCCTGTCCTGCCGTTTTTCCTCTTTCTGTTTTTCGCCGTGTTTGTTGTCGTAGGAACATCCAACGCCGTAAACCTTACAGACGGCCTTGACGGTCTTGCCATTGGGCCTGTAATTCTGAATGCATTTGTTTTTATGATTATTGCTTATGCTCACGGGGCAGTTTTCTACGGAAAACCCGTAGCTGAATACTTGAAAATCATGCATGTACCCGGAGTGGAGGAACTGATTATTTTCTGTGGGGCAGTCATAGGGGCCGGAGTCGGGTTCTTGTGGTATAACACATATCCGGCTCAAGTATTCATGGGGGACGTGGGGTCTTTAGCCCTGGGTGGCGGAATCGGAACCCTGGCAGTGCTCACAAAAAGTGAATATGTACTTCTTTTAAGCGGCGGTATCTTTGTAATGGAAGCATTGAGCGTAATCATTCAGGTGGGTTACTTTAAAATATCTGGAGGAAAACGAATATTCCTCATGGCGCCAATACACCATCATTTTGAAAAAAAGGGCTGGGCTGAGCCCAAAGTTATTGTACGTTTCTGGGTTATTTCTTTTATTTTAAGCCTCCTTGCCATAGTCACCCTTAAACTTCACTGAAAACGACAGAAAAAATCCAATCTCTGTGTGCGTCTGATTACACTTTGGCCTGCAAAAAACCGCTGGTTACGGGCAAAAATCCGCTGGACAAATTAATTTCGCGTTATATTGTGCCCTTCAGGGCTCTAATTTCGGGGCTCAAAAACTGGAGGATTGTCATGATTTCTGATTTGGAACAGATTTATTCTGACGCAGCGAATTCGATGAAGCGTTCGGTTATACGTGAGCTCTTGAAACTGACTTCACAACCGGACATAATCTCATTTGCCGGCGGCCTTCCATCTCCTGATTCATTTCCAAAAGATGAAATTGCTCAGGTAATGGCCGAAGTAATGGCCAGAGAAGCAGATTTCGTCCTTCAGTATGGCACAACAGAAGGTGATTCCATCCTTCGCAATCGACTGGTTAATCATCAGTATGTTACCGTTGAGAAAATGGACATCACTGAGAAGAACCTGATCATTGTAACAGCTTCTCAGCAGGCATTAGACCTGATTGGCAAGATATTCATAAACCGAGGGGATAAAATCATAGTTGGTCTTCCATCTTACCTTGGTGGTTTAAGTGCGTTTCGTACTTACGGCGCGGACATGGTAGGCATCGAACTTGATGACCACGGTATGCGATCGGATAAACTCGAAGAAACTCTTAAAGTTATGCAGGCTAACGGTGAAAAACCGAAGTTCATCTATGTTATTCCGGATTTTCAGAATCCCACGGGCATAACAATGCCTGATTATCGTCGCAGAGAAATTCTTGATATTGCAATTAAATATGATGTTCTCATCATTGAAGACAGCCCGTACAGGGAATTGCGGTTTGAAGGCGAACATCAGCAGATGATATATTCAATGGATAACACAGGGCATGTAGTAACACTGGGAACTTTTTCAAAAATACTCTGTCCTGGCTTCCGCATAGGCTGGGTAATTGCTCATGAGAAAATAATCGACAAAATTGTTATGGCTAAACAGGCCACGGACCTTTGTACATCACCGTTCACTCAGCGAATTGCCGCTCGCTTCCTTGAAAGGGAAAGCATGAATGTGCATATCAATTCCATTGTTGAAATGTACAGGGAAAAACGTGACATCATGCTCAGTGCCTTCGAAAAATACATGCCCGAGGGTGTCACCTGGGTTAAACCCGAAGGTGGTTTATTCCTGTTTTTAACACTTCCCGAGCACATCGATACCCAGAAGATGTTTATGCGAGCTATTGATAAAAAAGTCGCCTACGTTATAGGAAGTGCTTTCCACTCAAACGGTCTTGGAAACAACACCATGCGTATTAATTTCTCCTATACTGCCAAAAATCTCATCGAAGAAGGCGTCAAACGCTTAGCTGATGCCATCCGCGAAGAACTCTCCGAAAACTAAAAACAAGACCCGATGCTGCTCGGTTAAGGTGTATTATACCACTTGCGGCGTAATACGATTGTGAATCATTTTAAAGAAATGCTTCAGGAATGAGCCGCTTGTTTTCCTGTTCCTGCTACTGATTTCCTGATTATCTGAATTTTTTTAACAGGGACTCAGACAATCAGGCAAACAGGAACAAGAGCAGGGCGTAACCATTCAATTACAAAGTGAGTGGAAAAAAAATCAAAAGAACGCAATTGGCAAAAGGAGCATCCATAGAGAAGATGAAGCATGAAATCCTATTGTAAAACTTAGGTTGAAACTACCGGGGATATCAGTACCTTGTGTGCCTCCGACGGTTGGCAGTATATATAGTGCTTCAAATCCGAAACTGAATTGACTGACACGAAATTTAAAACCACCTCCAGCAGAAAGAGTAAGACCTTCCCTGTTCGTTGTTTCTGTCTCACTATCCCATATGCTCTGCCAAACAAAACCCGATTTTAAATATGGATTTATACTACTGCGGGGTGCTATTCCACCGATGAACCAGACCCCAGAAAAGGATATGCGATTATAACTTTCATATTGAGGTTTTGTATCATCACCCGGGTTTATTTCAATTGCAGTTTCAATTCCGAAATGTCTTGTAACCAGTCCGAGAGCGGATACTCCAGCGTATTCAAAACTATTTTCATTGTTATTAGAAAAACCACCGGAAAGACTGAATATCCACCTGTTTTTGATGGGCGAATCCATTTCGTTTAAAACCGGTTTCTTTTTTGAATAGAATGAATCCGGTTCACTGGACGAATTTTGTTCGGAGGATTGGGTTTGAGCAGACGCACTGAATGAAGGAAGAAGTATAACATTGAAAAGTAAAAGTAATAATACCCTCATGACAACCCTCTAAGTTTGAAGTGTTTACCTCAATCATAAAAATTGAGGTAATTGTATTATATGGCAAAAAAACATCAGGTCAACGGTGTTTTTTTTGATAAAGTCTTATTGACAAGGAAAAAAAATTTTTTATGATGAATCTGAAGGCTGCATTACGCTGGAAAGAAGGATAAATGAAAAATCTACTTTTAATTTCATTTACTTTATTATCATGTACCCCACAGAACTCATCTACAACATCGACGGGTTCATCATCTCTCAGATCTACCAATTCCGAAGAGCAACAATACCTGTCAATGGTGATAAGCTACATTCGTAACAATAGTTTTGGCGTCGCCATGTGTTATTCTCGTGGGATTGATAAAAATCGCGAGCTTGGAGGGGATCTCACAGCGGAAGTAGCGTTTTCTCCTTCAGGAAAACCAATACACTGTCGCATCGTAAAACATCTGTCTGATAAAAATGTTGGTCAATGTGCCTGTAATTGGATAAAAAGCGCATGGAAACTCCCGGCGGGAACCCACACCGAAAATCGTGGCCTTCAATACACCTGGACCCTCCGACCCCGTCCTTAAATTACCTGTCCATGGGGGTTATTATTGGGTTTTCCACGGCGTTGAGTAGTTCTCTATAGTTATCCATGCCTATGATTTTAATAAAAGAGTAAAGAGTTGTGGATAGTGGGAGGCGATGGCCATAATTTTTTTGCCATTTTTTGATAGCTTTGACTAAAGTGTTTTTAGAAGCTTCGGACTTTTCAATGGAGTAAACAACCAGGAGTGAAAAAAGACTCGGTAGGCCGGAGATTTTCCTTGCTGCATCATTGACTGATTTAGTGAATATTTTGGCGTGCTGCGGTTTCAGTAAGGTGAGTAGTTGAATGCCAAGTGCATGCCTTGATACATCCTGAGATGTAATTAAGTCTGTAATTGATTTGGAGCATGACAAATCTCCAGAACTCCTGATAAGGAAGGCACACGCAATTGCCCCTGGTACATCAGAATTTCCACTGAGTTTTTTCACTGATTTCAATAAATCATCTTCAAGTTTGAATGGTTCCGCTTGATGATGTCTGTTTTTTTCCGCAATTGAGTTTAATAGAAAAGACATCAGAATAATTGATTTCGTTCCAGTTATGCTGGAGGAATTCAGGTGTCTTAAGAAGAAATCTTTAAAGTGTTTCTGATTCAGTCCTGAGGAAATAATTCTTGATGAATCCTGATTCAGGTGGGACTTTAAATAGTACAAACTCATTTCAATTGCCCTTTTTCCAGGATTTGAAACGCGGGACGTTAAATAAAACCAGATACGAAAAATTGAACCTATATAGACATTATCAAAGTTTCCGGCGAGGCTCTTCAATAAAATCGATGTATTTTTGGTGGTCATATTTTTGTAAAAGTAAATACTTTCTATATTTTTAATACTTAAAAATTTCCGAACCTCATGCTGTATGGTTGGGTTTTTAAATTTAAAGTGAGTAAGGTAGTTTAAAAGAGAACCATTATTATTCCCCTGTTTGAGGGCTTTCAGCACGAGGCGCTCGTCAATTTTTATGTTTGATGCATGGACCTTTTTGATTTTCCAAGCAAGGTAATTGGTTAGACTTATATACACAGTGCTGGTATCAGCAGTGGTAAGCAAATAATCAAAGCAGTGCCTGTCTTCCATATGACAGGGGCCTTTTATGGGGCAATGTTTCTTCTGAAATTCAAGAGTTTTAGGTGATTTTGGAAATTTACGAATATAATTGCAATAATTGCCTGGATCCACTGAAATTAAATGTAATATTGAATCTGAATATTTGTGAAGATTTTTATTTGTACTAACAAATTTCACGAAAAATCTTATACGATATCTATTAAATAGAATATATTTCTTTAAGTTGGAGAAAATCTGATCGAAATCATTCGGGTTTCCAAACTTGAGAAGGTACGCGAGTTCGAGCAAATCGGGCTTGCTATTTATATTCCTTTCGCGCAGGATTTTAACAGCTTCCGGTTCATTGATCCCTCTTTTTAAAAGTCCTGATATCAGATTCTCTGCGACTTGTTTATCTTTTCCATTTAAAATAGTCCTGATTAACTCAGAACGCTCGGGTTCTTTCACCATTGGAAGAAGAGATGCAGTAAAGAACTGAAGGCTTGTTTTAGTGCTGTTGTATTGAGAAATGAGCGATTTTACCGTGTTCTTACTCAATTTGTCATCGCTTTTAAAAGAGCACATTCGATAATGCTTTGCCCATAATTGAAAAAATTTATCGCCAAAAGCTTTGCTTTGCCCAATAGTTTTATCGTTTATGCTCAGGCGGACCCACAAGTTATAAATATAAGAAAATGAAGTGTAACTGTTTGTCCCCATTAAAATTTTTTCAAGTATAGAAATTGCCTTTTTACCTTTAATTACACGATAATTAATAGCCTCAAGAAGACATGTGTTAGGGGCAGCTTTGTCTCTATAGCAGAGCTTTATTAATTTTTCCTGAAGGTGGTCGGGAAGATTTTTCTGGTTATTAAAATAATCCTGGTAGGTGCTCATATAGATATCAGGTTTTTTTAATAAAACATCAATAAGGAAAGCAGGTTTTATTCCACCAGATAGCAGCATGTCCTCATTTAACTCTCCAGTTTTTTTAAACAGAACGTATGCTTTTGACGTCAGGATATCTGCATTTACCCCGTAAAACTCTGATATTTTAACATATTGGGAAAGAATGGAATAATCCGTCTCACTTCGCAATCTTGTAGTTATATCAGCACGAATCTGAGGGTAATGGATTGTTCCTTTTGACAAGACTGTGGCAAAAATTGAGCGAATCAGGGGTTCACTATCCCCGAGACCTTTACGAAAGTATTCAATAAACG
Source organism: Myxococcota bacterium (assembly GCA_018821305.1). Taxonomy (GTDB): domain Bacteria; phylum Myxococcota_A; class Polyangia; order HGW-17; family HGW-17; genus JAHJMN01. The sequence goes on along the minus strand of JAHJMN010000155.1, from coordinate 14,050 downwards.
CAGTATCAACAGGATTCGATAGGGTTTCAAAAGGCAGGAGATTTGGTACATATAGAACCGAATTAAGGAATAAATTCTTACTCCGGTAATGATTGGTATTATAATAATCCGAAAAATTATAATTATTTTTGATGTGTGTCAGTTCATTGGATAATTTAGAATCTACTGGATAAAATAGATGGAAGATAGCTAGATACGCAAAAGCTTTATAGTTTCTGTTTTTGCTGGCAATAAAATGTTTTAAAACAGGCACCGCCTCTTCATAAGATGGTCTGTATTTACTCAAAATTTCAAAATGAAGCTTTTCATCATTCTTTTTAAGCAAAACCGAAAGCACTGGGGCCTGATTCTTCATATAATCTAACAATCTCAAAAAGAAAAATGATTCCGAGATATTAAGATTATCCGCAATTTGCTTCAGAACAGTTATATTTTCTGGAGATTCCATTTTTGCAATAAAATCAGGTGTTTCATATAGAATGGATTTTCCCATTTTAAGTGCGAACTCAACAATATTTTTAAAAAACGGTTTTGTACAGGATCCCGATGCAGAAGTAAGCATCATGATATTGTTGAAATGTATGACAGAATTCGTTTTTAGAGCAGTTTTTAAAAGGTGTGACAACACACTTTTATTCCTTGCAATTGCTTTACACATTGATGGAGAAAACTTGAAAATAAACATATGTTTTTCCAGAGCATGCATCTCTGAATCGGCAAAATTGAAATCCTTAAACCACTTAGTTGAGAATTTCTTATCGGCGTTTATTTTTATCAGCAGTTTCTCCGGGAGGATTTGATACAAAACCGGTAGATTTTTAAAAGATATAAGATACTTTTCCAATAAAAGAGTCCCATGAAAACTATCCAGAAATTTTATATATTGAGAAACCAAAACTCCAAAATCACCAGTGTATTTGCCATTTGAGAAAATCTTATTTGAATGTGGTTGATTATTCCAATGATGAGTAAGAATCCTCAGTAAGGTCGCATGCTCTTCTATGGTCCATTTTTTTGTTACCGCAAAAAGTTCAGCGTAGTTATTATCGAAAAAATTTCGCTTAAGGGCATCTTTTATAATCAGTTCTTTCTCATCAATTGACCAGTTGAGCGAAAACAGATTGTTAAAATATTTAATTCTTTTTTCCGGGATAGTCTTTGAAAGAAATGCACCGATGTGGGCTATCCAGAAACTTTTATTTGAAAAAATGCAGGAAATTGCTGCTTTTGAAACGGACTTATCAGCGTCATTAGCTAGAGTAAAAATAGTAGATGTGAGTTGGGGATGGGGAAGTGCACATAATTCTTTTACGGCAGAGTCCCGATTTTTTGAATTCTGATCATATGCGGTTTTCGTCAGGGTTTTAATTTTGAAATTCCTGCTGTTGGTTTTATAGGAAGTGCATGCACTTAATAAAAACAAAAAAGAAAGAAATAATTTCATCTTAAACCCTCCATAAAGAAATTTTTCAGGAACAAAAGGATCATTACAAATGAACTTTACACGGAAAAAAATTAAAAAGCTATATGTTTATACCAGGGAATTGATAAAATCAGTTTAGATTCCAGACATATCAGAAATTATACGAGATTTTTCTTGAAAAACGTATATTTATGCTATGTTATACTTTGGAGAAATAATTATGAATAGAGTTTCACTTATATTATTTATGATCTTATCTTTCGCAGGATGTGAAGATAGCGCAAAGATTAATTTATGTGGTAATGGCGAGCTTAACGATGGAGAAGACTGCGATGGGGATAGATTCAGAATAAATCCGTATTGTAGCCATAGAGGTTATTCCAGTGGAATGGTTCTGTGCACAAGTGACTGTAAATACGATTACAGCGAGTGTGAAGGGTATTCCTCCTGTGGCGACGGTAAAATTACCGAAGACGAGGATTGTGACGGAAATCTTTTAAAAGATGCCGACTGCATGGCAATTGGCTATCATTATGGAGAGTTATCATGCAATGAGTATTGCAAGTACGATATCTCCGATTGCGAGAGATGCGGGGATGGAGTTATTCAAAAGGACGAAGTATGCGATGTTTTTGGACCTTATGAAGTCAGTTGCGCTGATGAGGCCCTTTTTGGGGGGCCTGCAATCTGCTCCGACGACTGCACCGGCCCTGATTATTCAAAATGTAATGGGCTTTTTGTAATTGGTTCCGGTCGATATGACGGTATTGATTCTGCTACCATAGACAATGACGGTAATTTGCTCCTTTTTGGATATACGGGCGGACATCTTTTCGGTGAAACAAATGCCGACCCTGACTGTGTTTCACAACCGTTTTTTCACGGTGGTTATGAAGAATATAAGTTTCCCTATCAATATTTTTACAGTACCTGTTTTGACTCAACAATTGTTAAAATTGACACAGAAGGCCGGTTAATAAATGTTCTGCAATCCGGCAGCATAAATTCGAATGAAGATTTTATTTATCTCGGAAAGAATATCGATGGGAATTATGTTGTGCTTTCAAGAAAGAATGGCCATGTAAATTACGATTTTAGTTTCGAACCTTATGAACCGAATATACATTGGGAAAACAGTTACATCGATATAATTAATGAAAATCTGGAATCAGTTCATTCAGTTTCAGTTGAGATGTATACTGATGCGAATTATATCGGTGCAAGACTGTTGACAGGTCAGGATACTGTAATACTAGCCGGACGCGACTATAACGGGCTGCGCTTTGCGATGGAAATTGATCTATTAACTGGAAGTACTATCTGGTCATGGAGTGATGATTACTTATGGAATGGTCGATTTACATCGGCTACTGTTTTAGACAGTAATACTGTGATTCTTTCCGCAGTTTTTGAAAACACAAGAGAGAATCTTTATCGGATCGACCGTACCACAGGTGAAATGTCAGAATTTTTTATGGCGCCACTGCCCTCGGAGCCCGTAACCGAAAACTACACGGGGGTTTCTCCTGTCACAATTTCCGGAAATACTATTCAATTCCTTTCACTTGTAGACAACGAAGTTAATATGATTGAGCTTGACACAACCGGGGCTTTACTTAATCAGAGTGTTTATCGGTTGTTCGGTAAGGCTTCTGCCACTGGTTATCGTTTCCGTGGTTTTAAATCGTCTTCCGACGAACTGGGCGGTAACTATGAAGGTAAATTTTGCGAAACATCATTCTGTAATTCATTTTTCTACCTCGAGAAAGTCGATGCCGGGGGGGCTGTCGAGCGTTTTTACTGGGGTCTTGACAATTTAATGCAGTTCAAAGGTATTGAAATCTCAGGAGATACAATATTCATATACGGTGAGTTTTCAGCGTCAAATTACAGAAAAGGTTTTGTTTTCAAAAAAGAATTCTCAGTGGGAACATTGAGCGGAAAGACGGTCGTAAAATGAAAAAACTATTGATTGTATTGTTATTATTCGTTGGAATTGGATGCGAAAACAGTGCTGAATCTCTGTGTGGAAATAATACACTGGACCCGGGGGAAATCTGTGACGGCGATAAGTTTGACTCCAGCGTTATGTATACTGACTGCCGGGGGTATCAATACAGTGGTGGCATGTTGCGCTGCTCCGATTCCTGCACTCTTGATTACAGTGAATGTGAGGAATACGGGAAATGCGGAGATGGAATAAAAGCTCCCCTGGAGGACTGTGATGGAGATGATATCGGTGAGGCAACATGCGAGAGTCTTGGTTTTTACGGTGGAGACCTTTCGTGCACTTCCGATTGCAAAATTCTAATCAGAGATTGCGGCCGGTGTCTTGATGGAATAATTCAGGAAGGCGAAGAATGTGACCTGTTTAACTCCGGTGAGTTCTCCTGTGCCGATGATGACAAATTTGGAGGCCCGTATATATGCGAAGACGACTGCAGCGGTCCGAGGTACTCCCGGTGTGACGGTCTTTTTCACTTATCATCCCTTCGCTATGATGGACTGGATGCAATTTCTTTTGACTCTGCGGGAAATATTATGACTTTCGGTTATACCGGAGGGAATCTTTTCGGAGAAACAAACGGAGATTACGAATGTACTACTAAGCCTTTTTACGATGAAAATGGTTATAAAATTGTTGTAGATACGCGCTGCCAACCCTGTTTTGATGCCGCAATGGTTAAAATAACACCTGCCGGTAGAGTCAGTTCAGTCAAGCAGTACAGCGAAAATATGGAAAGCAGGATTTATTTTCTGAACAAAACTCCTCAGGGGAGTTTTACTATCCTGCATCGTAAAGAAGGGGCATTCTATTACGGCTGCGACCCGGAATACGGTGCATCAATTAACTATCAGACTGATTATATAGAAGTTATTGACGAGTCATTTGGGACGGTTAGTTCTGTACCTGTTGAAGGATTACCTGCAGACATTGATATAAGTACGAGGATTTCATCAGACAACTCTGTTTTAATAGGTGGAATGGCGGGGTGGTACAGTCAATTTGCAGCGGAAATTTCCCTTGATGGAACCGTCTTGTGGACAGCCTTTCCTGTTATAGCGACGGGAGGCAGTCTTACATCAATTGCCATTTATGATGAAAATACGGCTCTGGTTACAACCAAAAGTTTTACTGGCATTGAAGAACTCTTTACAATAAATCGAAATACCGGGGATTCAATTAAAATATTTTCCTGCCCCGAAACCGGAGCCGCCGTTTCTGACTTACTTGGTGTTGCACCGGTAGTTGCTGGAGATGCTTCAATTATGTTGTACTGCTTTGGGGAGACGGGTTTAATGGTATATACTCTGGATTTATCAGGTAATGTTTTAAATGAACAGACTCCATTTATATATGGGTATATTGTCCCTTCCGGGTCCCGAATCAGGGCATTTCAGACCCCGCTAACCTTTGAAGCGGAGGATCAGGGAACACTCGGAGTTGTGGAAAATCCGAGTTATTTCTATCTTAATTTACAATCATCATCAGGCGAAAATACGCGATATGGTTGGACAATTGACAGTAGCCGTATTGTTAAAGGTTTTGAAATACAAGGCGATACTGTATGGTTTTACGGTGAATTATCTACTCTTACCTATCGTGAAGGATTTATTTTTAAAAAAGAATTCCCACCCCAGACCCTTTCAAACTGAAGTTAATAGTGTGAACGTTACAAAATCATTGACGGAGCAGAGCTTTTGTGGTAATCGCCTCCCTTGAACCGGGGTTTCCCGGCTCGTGCCAGCGTAGCTCAGTCGGTAGAGCAGCTGATTCGTAATCAGCAGGCCCGGGGTTCAAGTCCCCTCGCTGGCTCCAATAACTACATGAATTAACATTGTTTATTTCCATCCGTTCCTGCATTTAAATTCGAGGATATTTCAGGCGATCCTGAATTGAAAGCGATCTTAATGCCACAAAACACTTACCTTCAAAGTAAACATCCCTGTCCCCTGACTGCCTGTTTTGCTGACTACCTGTTTACCTGAAATTAATAATCTTACTATCGGATTATTCATGAAGCGGTCTAATGTGTATCTTTGGATAAATCGTAATTGGAATATTAACGTTGACCGGTGAATTTTTACATGATATCCTCATGTTTGTAATGTTTTCTGATTTATAGAATTTTAAGGGTCTTTTTTATTTAGTTCGTGTCCTGTAATTCATTTTTAACAAAAAGCGAATTACAGGACACAGACTATAGCCGGGAGAAAGTTATGATTAACCTGAACCATCCCTCCACTTTGCGTTATGCAACTCGCTTCTTCGTTTTTTCTGCTTTCTGCTTTCTTCTGCTTATTCCACGTATGGCCAATTCTGCTCAAGTACTTGATATCAAGATACTTGATAAAGATATTATCGTTGTCCGTATTTCCGATGGAAGTGTCACACACACTGAATCTGGAAGTGATCAGGACGACATCGTCAATCGGTTCACTCCTGAATTAAATATATCCGAAGCAATTGACACTGGCAACTGGACTATCACCTCAAATGACGATGGAAACTACGCAGGGGGTGTCAACCCCAACTTTGTGTACCGAAAGACCACGTTGAGTGGACACGCACAAACTGGCTGGAACAGCTCGATTAATGACTATAATTACGAAGTTACTCTCCAGCACTATTTATATCTGCGGTTACCAAACTCCCTGGTTCAGGGTAGTAATTATACTGTAACAATTGATTCGTCTACCAATGCCCCAGACCAGCGTTCCATTACTTTCGACATCTTTTCAAGCGTCTCTCCCGCAATACATACCAATCTGGTTGGTTATCTTGCCGACTCTCCGGGGAAAGCCGCCGACCTTTACCACTGGATGGGAGATGGTGCTGCCCGGGATTACAGCAGTTTTGAGGGAAATACCGTATATATTTATGATGTTAACAACCAGACATCCATTGCAGTTGGCACTGTAGTTTATTGGCAGGATGATGGAACTGATGTTTATCATTACAATATGCTGCATTCCACCGTTTGGAACATCGACTTTGACGCTTTTTCAACTCCCGGTACTTATCGTCTCGTAGTCGAAGGTGTCGGATGCAGCGAAGATTTTGTAATTGGCAACAACGCATATCGTGCACCATTTGAGGTTTCCCTTCGAGGTTATTACTACATGCGTATCGGGCACGAAGACTCATCAATTACGCCTCCCACACGAACACCACTTTTTATACCGGGAACCGATACTATCGTTTATCTAACTTCAATGCATCCATATCATCAGGATTGGGAATCCTTTGCCGGTGGCGATAAATGGGACCGAACAACAGAGTGGGCCGCATATATGCTTCCGGGAAATCCAACCAATGACAGTGCCTGGGGTGGCTATTCAGATGCAGCTGATTGGGACAGGCACCTTGGTCATATACCCTCTATTTACGATTTACTGCTTCCTGTAATTTTATCTCAGGGAGCGCTGAATGACGATAATACAGGGATTTCCGAAAGTGGAAATGGCATTCCCGACGTTATCGACAGTGCCGCCTGGGAAGTTGATTTCTGGCTGCGTCTCAGGGATAGCCAGGGTGGATACTCACACGGACTTAACAATCCAATGGAGGATAACGGTCAGTACATTCTTTATCAGGCTGGAGCCACCACTGTTGCTGCCTGGGCCAATGCCGCAAACTGTGCAATGCTGGCGGAGGCACTTCGTCTTGTTGGAAATCAGCAGTCTTTGTCTGATTACTATACAACGGAAGCAATATCAGCTTACAATCACGCACTAAGTCAAACAGATCAAATGCTTGATAACTCTTCCGGTGGTGCAGGTACTGGACGCGACCTTAAAATGATGGCTGCTGCATACCTTTATAACCTTACGGGTAATACTGATTATGAAGATGTAATTAATGAAGAAAGTGTAATCAATTCAACAAACGACACGTTACTGACGGGTGAAACCAATCAAATTTGGGGCAGCGTTGCCTATTTATTTACTCCTCAGACAGTCAATTATCCGGATCTTCAGAATGGTATCCATCAGGCCTTTATTGATCAGGCTTCGGAGACTGAAGCCAATTACACTCTATCTCGTCCATCTAGGAGGGCGGCTACCAATCAAGACTATGTTCTTTATTTCCATACAATTCAAAATGTTCATCTTTCACTTGTTGCTCATGCCATAACAGATGATGCAGGTGAAAAGGAATTCTTCCTGCGGGCTCTGACCCTTGAAGCCGACTGGGGTCTTGGAAGAAATCCTCTCAACCAGATTCAAATGACCACTCAATCAACTGTTTTACAGGAAAAAAACAGTCCTTTTTACATTTACACATCTGGAAACGCAGATGGGTATCCGGGTAGTCATCCAGGGCACACACCCTACATGAATCTCGATGATTGGAACTACATGGGCATGGGATCTCCATCCGATATGGCTGCCCATTGCTATCCGGCATTCAGTGGCAATTGGCCCATAGCTGAAGGATATTTTGATACTCCATGGGTATGGGCTCATTCTGAATTCACACCTCAGCAGACTATGCGGGGCAAAATGGCTCTCTACGGTTATCTGCATAGCCTGTCTCAATCTGCAGGCCCTTCAGATCCAACTTTGACTGTTTATTCTGCCGGGTCTGGTTCCGGGATTGTGACATCTTCTCCTGCAGGAATTGAGTGTGGCCAGACCTGCAGTGCTGCTTTTACTACGGGTACCGAAATCACGCTCAGCGCTCAATCTGATACAGATAATATTTTCACTGGGTGGTCCGGGGCCTGCTCCGGAACGGAAACCTGCATTCTCACCCTTAATGCCCCCACCTATTTGACAGCTACCTTTGAGAAGATTTGTGACACTGACGAGGATTGCGAAGATAATGACCAGTGTACAATAGATAACTGCAACCTCGACACAAATACATGCGTCAATACTGCTATTCCATATTGCGGAGGCGATTGCTCCAATGGGAATCAGCGAGCATGTTATAGTGGCCCCGCAGAAACGGCGGGAATTGGTGTCTGCAGTGCTGGAATTCAGACTTGTGAGAACAGTCAGTGGGGCCCATGCACTCAGGAAGTTTTACCTTCTGAGGAAGTATGCGGTGACCAGCTTGATAATGATTGCAACGGCATCGTTGACAACGGATGTGGAAATGATGATTCAGGCTGCAGTTGTAGAACACATGGTACAAGGGAAAGCAAAGCTCCAGCGTTTTTCCTTCTGTTTACGCTGCTTTCAATTATCATTCTCCGGAAAACGTTAATTAGTTAATGTCCTGTAATACGATCTTTTCAAGTTTTCACCAAAATTCGACACAGGACATTAAGAGTGATAACCTTGATATTATTGTAGTGTTCTGAATAGCATGTTTTCATAAACATGCTCAATTTTGACAAAAATTGAATTTCAGGACACGAACTAATCCAGACCGCTGGCAAAACGGATCAAAAAACTGAAAATTGAATTTTTTGAAAACCCCGGATGGGGATTTTCCTTGAAAGAGCGTTATTTGGGATATGGCAATTCGTAAGATATTTCCTTTATTTTTTTTATTAATGATTTCGCTGACGGGTTGCGGACAAAAGGGGTCGTTTGGGGTCACGGTAAAACCCACAAAATATCATTTTGTTGATCTGGAAAAAGTTGTCGATGGCATTTCTCCTACCATGCCTAATGAAATACTGAAGAAATACATATTGATCAAGCCTTCTGAGTTCCGAAAGGGCGTGTCATTATCCTGGAGTGCCCGAATTATTGAGTACGATTTCCCTTTTAAAAAAGAACGAAAACCTTTGCAGGTGGAGCTTTCCATAATTACTGTTGCATCTACACTGAAAGATTTTGAGAATCGCATCGGTATCCAGAACTGGGGGCGCAATCTCGAAGGTTACAAGGGTGGTGAAATTATTAAAGTGAGTTCCTCAAGAAAAGAAGTGCGCCAGATTGAACGCATGGTTTTATCCGGCGGCAATGACATGACAAAGGTGGAAATTATAAAGTATCATGAAAACCGGATGACCGTCTACTGGCGTGTTTACTGGTCTGATAACTCAAGTACTGTCTCTGATGTCGGCCGACTTGATGTCTATGAGGTTGTCCCGGGAGAACTCAGGATTTCATTTCTTTCAGCTCACGATGTTCGCTACCATGGCCTCTTCCGTCTCCCCGGTTTTCTTCTTCGCTGGGGTCTTGAAAATACCTTCCTCGGCCACCTGAAGCATTACCGCAAAATTCTTTCCCGGGGTTCAAAGTAGAGCCTATGCCCTTTAGACCGGTTGAGGAGTAAAAGGATGGCGCCGATCCCGGCTCTTACGAACCGGGCTGAAAAGCTTTCGCCTGTGTGGCCACAGGCTGATGATCCGCAGATTCAGGGTCGTGTTCGGATTCACGGGTGGCGTCATTCACGTTTATGTGATTACCCCGGCGCCCACCAGGGATCTTTGATGCCTTCGCTAATGTGTGTGAGCCACGTTGTAGCTCTTTTTCCGTGTCTATTTTGAGGGTTTACCGAAAATTCAGGATTGCGTAATTCCGTGGTTTTTATGAACCGTGGATTCAGGGTCGTGTTCGGATTCACGGGTGGCGTCATTCACGTCAGCGTGATAACAAAACGTCGGATTTTCCGCGTTCGCAAGAACGCCTGTAATTAGCCCAGTGCTTCAGCTCTGGGTTAAGCGTTCCTGTCCGCCCTTTCCCCCTTCCTTGCGCCGCCTGCGTCGGCGCAAGGAAGGGGGAAAGGGGCATATTAGCTTCGCGAAGGATTTTATTAAAAATCCTGGCTAATAGTAAATTCAACATTTTGCGGTCACTGTCCTGAGCAAAAAATCGGCGAAAAATTTGATTTATTGTATTACAGGACAGTAACTAAATATTTATTTTACCTGGAGGAGTTTATGGGTTCTTGGGTCTTTAATTTGGGGATTCCCGTGAGCGAATGATGAGGGAAGGAAGCCTTCGTTATCTTTAACGTCAACTTTGGCTCCCGCATCAACAAGAAGTTTAACTGCATCATATGAACCTGAGTTAGCGGCGTAGTGAATTGCTGTTCTTCCTTTCTTGTCACGAATTTGAACGTCAGTTTTCCATTTCAGAAGCTCTCGAATAGCTGGTATTCTTTTGAATTCAGCAGCATAGTGGAGTGCTGTTTTCCCATAGTTATCCTGAATATTTACATTTACTCCAGCAAAAAGAAGCAAAGTGATTGCATGCTCTCTGTAAATATAGCCCGCCGTAATATGCAGTGCTGTCTTTCCTTCATAGTCAATTGCATTAGGGTCAGCCTTATTTTTCAATAGTAACTTGCATATAGTAATATCATCTCCAAATCGGTTACTAAATAAGCCAACCAGGGGAGACCTCATGCCTTTTATGTCAATCTTAGCACCGTGTTTCAACAGGAGGGTAACCATGGCTAAATCTTTAGAGCTTGCGGCTTTGTAGAGAGCTGTTTCTTTATAATCACCAGCAGTGTTGATATTGATTCCCATGTTGATAATTCTTTTTGCGTTTCGTATATCTCCGTTTTGAGCAAAATAGGATAGTAACGAATCATTCTTTGAATCCAGAACATTAACTAAATCCGGATCTTTCAATATGAAATCAATGAATTTCTCCCAATTCCCGTGTTTGTAAATGGAAAACTTGAACCAGCCTACCAGAACGGATTTTTTTTGATTTTCCATTGGTATTTTAACTATTGGCCTCACGAACGGCACATACTTCATTCCCATGATTTTATAACAATCTTCTGGAGTTTTCTGGAAGCAGCCTCTTAGTGCTTTTGTTAAATCGGTTTCGGCAATCTTTAAATCCGGCGTTGCTGAAATAAGAAGTTTTGAAATATCGATGTTTTTGGCGGTAATAGCCCGATTCATGGGAGTTTCACCCCATGCTGTTTTTGCATCCACAAGGCTTTGATTTTCAAGCAAAGTAGATACAGCGTCTTTTTGCCCTGTCGCCACAGCTATAAAAAGGGGAGTCAGCAAACTTCCGGTTGATTTTTCATTAACTGAAATTCCTTTTTTGATCAGCAAAGAGATAATTTCATTGTTTCCCATGGCGGATGCAAGGTGGATCGGCATCCAGCCAAGGTTGCTTTTCTCATTTAAAGAAATATCATGGTTTATTAATCGAATTGCCATTTTAGTTCGATCGAAGTTAATTGCCGTATGAAGAGGAGTCCAACCGGTTTTGTTTTTCACTGATAAATCAGCTCCATACTCCAAAAGAGCATCAAATGTTTCCTGCTGACCGTACCTGATTGCTCCATGAAGTGCAGTTTCTTCTTCATGACTGGGGAGAGTGGTCTTCTTATTGATAAGTGCTCCGTGCTTGATAAGCCATGTTACAAATTTACGATTTCCTTTTTTTGCTGCCACATAGAGCGGTGTTTCCCCTGAATATTTGGAATAAGCATCAACATCAATTTTGTTTTTCTCAAGAAGATTATCCAGATACTCAACTTTATTATTCTCGGCGTAATTATGAAAAACATCCTGTGGGGTCATTGGTTTCACTGGATGTCGGCTTTTTGATTTTGCTGTATAATATACAGTGAGTAATTGACATCCACTACTGATAATTGATGAAATGAGCAGTATAATTACAAAGGAAAACCTCTTCATATTGACTTATCTTTCGTTAAGTTGTTACTGTCCTGAAATACCGAAAATCAAATTTTTCGCCCAATTTTTGCTCAGGACAGTAACCGCAAGGTGTTGAAAATATTACTAGTGGCCTGTTAGAAATTTTAATAAATTTCTTCGCGAAGCGAATGATTTTCGGATAGATCCTAACAGGCGTCTACAATAATTTCAAGGATTTCATTCTTTATGTCCTGTCTTAAAACTCGTCCTGAACTCTGAAAAATCTGGTGGCGTCATTCAGAGTGATGTGATTACCCCGGCGCCGATCCCGGCTCTTACGAACCGGGCTGAAAAGCTTTCGCCTGTGTGGCCACAGGCTGATGAACCGCGGATTCAATATCGTGTTCGGATTCACGGGTGGAGGTCATTTACGTTTAAGTGATTACCCCGGCGCCGATCCCGGCTCTTACGAACCGGGCTGAAAAGCTTTCGCCTGTGTGGCCACAGGCTGATGAACCACAGATTCAGGTTCGTGTCTCATGAAGCGGTCTAAAGAAAAGCTGCAGAGCATGAAGTAACAGTTGGTGTATCGGGGGAAAAAGCGGCAGAATGTGGAAAATTCCGGCAGAGCATGAAGTAACAGTTGGTTGATTGGGGGAAAAGGCTGCGGAATGCGGAAAATTCCGGCAGAGCTTGAAGTAACATTTGGTGTATCGGGGGAAAAAGCGGCAGAATGTGGAAAATTCCGGCAGAGCTTGAAGTAACATTTGGTGTATCGGGGGAAAAAGCGGCAGAATGTGGAAAATTCCGGCAGAGCACGAAGTAACAGTTGGTTGATTGGGGGAAAAGGCTGCAGAATCCGGAAAATTCCGGCAGAGCAAAAAGTTTTATTTGGTGTATCGGGGGAAAAAGCGGCAGAATGTGGAAAATTCCGGCAGAGCAAAAAGTTTTATTTTTGATATAAACGAAAAAAAGTACTCTTTAATATCTCTATAAAAACAATAGTGTACACGGATAATACTCATCTGGAATAAAAAAAATCAAAAAAAAATGAAACCGCAGGCTTTGCCCGGCGAAAACATTGTGTCCCGAATGGTTCTGGACATAAATTTAACTGGAGACATAAGTCTCCGAAAGGATGGGTACCATGCGTACGAGAAAAAATTTAACTAATAGTGATTTTATTAATATCGGAAGAAGATACGGTTCATCCGATATCCAGTTGGAAGCTCAAAATGCTGTGGCAAAATGGTCAAGAGATATTGAAACTCTTTCTGAATATGGGTTTACACCTTTAAAACTTGAACAATTCAATTCACTCCGCAATAAGCACTCAATTCTCGTCGAAAAAAGACCTGAAAGCGTAATTGCAAAGATGGTTTCCACAAGAGAAAAAAATGGAATTATTAATTCAGCATGGAAATGGCTGGATAAAGTTCAATCAGTTCTTGGAGATTTTGCCGAAAGCGATGCTGAGTTTGCAATAAAAATAAAGAAGATTAGCCCATCCGAGGACCCTGAGCTTCTTGCTGCAATTCCGGCATTTGCTGAGATTCTGAGTGAGAAAAAAACTCTATTTGAACCTGAAGTAAAAGTCGAAGCCAGACTTTCTGAAGTAGCCAGCATTGTTGAAAAACTTTCTACAGTTTATGGCAAGCAAACTACCTTAAAAGAAAAAGCCAGAATTGATACTGAAGAAATCGACTTGTACGATGGGATGCTCTATACCACAATGCGAAATTTATATTCAGCTGGCCGTGCAGCTATAAGAGCAGGGCTTCTAAGCAACACAAGTGACTACAAATTTGCCATGAAAAGTAATTCAAATTCGCAAAAACCTGATCCCGCCGTTGTTTTGTGAGCCGCTTTGATATCGATAACGATTTCCCCTCTCTTTGAACTACATCTAAAAAAACTATTGACTAAATTAAAGTAATTCGTAAATATTTAGTTCGTGTCCTGTAATTCGCTTCGCGAAGGATTTTATTAAAAATCCTAACAGGCCACTAGTAATAAATTCAACACCTTGCGGTTACTGTCCTGAGCAAAAAATCGGTGAAAACTTTGATTTCCGGTATTTCAGGACAGT
>JAHJMN010000154.1 GCA_018821305.1 Myxococcota bacterium | reverse complement strand
TTTCGTAAGCGGTCGAGACCGCTTTCAATTCAGTACTTGCGATGCCCCTTCAGGAACAAGACCCTGTATCCTGATTCTGCTCCTGTTTCTGACTCCCTGAATATTTTTACTAATACTTATTATTCTTATTTTTGTTAACAATATCAACTAATACGCCTTAACCGAACAGCATTGGAACTGGACCGCTTTCGGAGTAATATGATAGTGAACAATTTTCAGGAAATGCTACAGGAGTGAGCCCCTCGCATTTTGCTGCGCGAAATTGCCTACATGATTGTCCTGTTCCTGCTACTGCTTTACTGTGTTCTGAATATTTTTAGAAGGGATTCAGATGGTCAGGAAAAAAGGTGCAGTGACTGAATACATGATCAAAGTTGGGAGTTGTCATTTATGAAAGCCTAGAAAAATGGATTGTTGCGAACTTCCCAGCCTATTGTGGTTTCTTCGTTGTGGCCAGGATAGCAGATGGTTTTAGGTGGGAGAGTAAAGAGCTTGTTTTTAATGCTGTTTTCAAGTTCGGGCCAGCTTCCACCCCAGAAATCTGTGCGTCCAACACTGGCATGGAAAAGGGTGTCACCGGTGAAAATGACGTTTTCTTCTTCGCAGTACAGGCAAACGGAGCCCTTTGAATGGCCGGGAGTGTGCAGAACTTTGAAAAAACTTTCAAAACCGTCGAAAGTCTTTACGGGGGGAAGCCCGAAAAAAGGCAGACCAAAGGATGCCGCCTGTTTTTCCGCCATTTCATAAAGAGGAATGTCTTTTTCGTGGATCCATACCGAAAGATTGGTGAACTTGTCTGTGAGACGCTTGGCTCCGAGGACATGATCAATGTGCCCATGGGTAAACAAAATACCGTCCGGAGGCGATGAGAGGCTTCCAATAACATCATCCATTTCCGCAGGATAACCTGCGGGATCAATTATGAAACAAATGGAATTATGGTTTACAATGTACATATTGGTGCCAAGGGGCCCCGCTTCATAGCACTTTATTTCCATGTGGGTTTACCTCCGCAGTTCGGACAGGAATCTACGGTGTTTTCAATCAGGCAGTTGCAATAAGGGCAGGGGATTTTAACTACTTCGCGGATAATTATTTTCTCGGAAACTACGGAGCCCTGATTTGCCCGTGGTACCGGAGATCGGAAGCGGCTTTCGCATCGGTGAATGATGGAAATCACCTGTGAGTCCAGTTTTTCATCTCCATTGTGAGATATTTTAACGATGGATGAGATATTGGTAACGGGATCGAAATCCAGTTTTACGGTCTTGCTTCCAAGACCGAAAAGAAAATCAAAGGGAGATTCTTTCACAAGGGAAACCTTCATTTCC
Source organism: Myxococcota bacterium (assembly GCA_018821305.1). Taxonomy (GTDB): domain Bacteria; phylum Myxococcota_A; class Polyangia; order HGW-17; family HGW-17; genus JAHJMN01. The sequence continues at coordinate 19,440 of JAHJMN010000154.1, read as the reverse complement.
ATTCTGTCCGCCTCTTCGATTTGAAAACCATCTTTTCGAGCATCTTTAATAACTTCATCAAAGATGAATTCCGATGATGCGGTGAGATCAAGTGTGTAGTTTCTTCCCAAGATATTACCTGCAGATTCTAACTTCCGGTGCTGAGACTACTTTATGGAAAGACCAACAGCCTTGCGGAGTTCGTAGTATTCCGGTGAAAGGACGAAACGGATAACTTCCGCAACACGTTCTTTCGCTTTGATACCGGTCAGTTCATCGCCTTCATCCAGAGTCCAGGATATGGAGCGTTTGAGATCGTTGGTGATAAGTGTCGCCGCCCGGATGGAAGTACGGGCATTACCATTGATCCATTTGACGACAGTATTCTGAATGTCTTTTTCAACAATGCGTTTGGCGATGGGTTTGATAGTATCCAGCGTTGCCGTGGGAACAGCATTTTTAAGGTAATCCCCAATAGCTTTAATGGCCGCGTTCTGACCGTCTTCAAGTTTGGGCGTTTTATACTTGGTTGTGATTTCCAGGGCCGCATAAAGTGCGTTGAACATGGTCGTCGGTGATTCCGCTGCACGACGGAAGAATCGTTCGGGACGCAAGTATGAAAGTTCCCGGGCAAAGAAGTACGCAGCATGAGCTTCATCCATGTTCTGGAAGGCTTTTACGTCGGCGATCCAGGCTGGAAGGAGGCTGTTGTCTTCTTTGCAGTTGGCAAGAAGAACTTTTGCCGCAAGACCCTGAGATTCGAAAAGATCCGGACGGGTTTTAATCATGAGGGTGCGATTAGTGTACTCGTATGCCCTTACCCAATCGCGTTTGTCCGTATCGATGTTGATGCGGTTTTTACGGTCGAGGTTATATACAGAGTGCTTTTTCGCCTCGTTGAGAGCCATATAGTGGCCCATACCGCGGAAGAGGATGTTGAGATCCTCATCTTCCCATGGGGATGCGAGAATTTTCCAGTGATCGTCCGTGAGGATTGATGTAGCACGTACAAGGTTCTTTGATGAGTACTTCTCGAAGAAGAGTTTTTCCTTGTCAGATGCCGCATTATAGGCCCCTAAAACGCCGCACATATTCCAGGCAAGATCCTTATCATGGACTGCGATGGCTGTTTCCAGAACTTTACGGATGATATCCACCTGACTTTGGTCATCAACTAAAACACGCATCCATGCTTTCTGGGCTTTTTCAATATGCTGGGGTCCCGCCTGAATGTAGAGATCCGCAAGTTGAAGATACCGCGGAGTTTCCTGAGCGATGTTCGCTGCAGCTTCGAAGGCCGCAAGAGCCGTTTCAATGTCCCCCATCTTATCAAGGTAAATTTCACCAAGAGTATCCCAGGTTTGCAGATCGCGCTGTAATTCCGGACGCTTCTTAAGCTGCTTGCGAATTGCTTTCACCACGCTATGCCAGTCTTCGCGCTTTTTATAGATTCTGATAATGCGGTCAAAAACTTCGTCGTTTTCATCATCTTGCTCAAGGCAGAAGTTGAACTGCTCAAGAGCACTGGTGTCGTCGCCGATTTCTTCTTCAAAGATGAGACCAGCGCTGTAATGATACTTGGAGCGAAGGAGTCCCGGATCTTCGAGGTCCGCAAGTTTTAAAACCGTGGTAACTACTTTGTCCCACCGTTCCGTCAAGTGATAAAGGTCGAGGGCATCGTTGAGGATCTGGCGATCGCCGGGCCTCATTGAGATAGCTTCTTCCTGAATTTCAATAGCGCTTTCAGGATCCTTGGCGGTTTCGATGTAGAAACGAATCAGGTCACCCATAAGTTCGAGTTTGCGGTCTTCATCTTTTTCAGCGTTGATTTGCTTGAACTTAATGGAGGCGACTTTTTCGTAGTCCTGATTTTCAGTTCTCAGGCGCATGACCGCGTTAACGGCGTCTTTACAGGATTGATTGAATTCAAGAGCTTTATCGTAGAAGGAGAGGGCTTTGAGAGTGTCCCCTTTCTTCTCTTTAATAATACCGAGTTTAGTATAAATGACGGCAACCTGGTTATTTGACAGATTATCTCTGTGAGCAACTAAAAGGGCCTGATACAATGAAAGTGCTCCATCCCACTCTTCGCGCATGTAACGAAGTTCTGCAAGTTCCATGAGGACGTTGAGACTTGTGGGTTCAAGTTCCCGGGCTTTTTCGAGATAAGATGCTGCACGTTCGATATCACCAGCTTTCAGGGCTACTTTGCCAGCTTTAAGGAATAATTCTACTTTTTCGGATTTCGATGATTCCCCGATTTCTGTGACCATTACGTGGAAAAGCGGTAGAGCTGACTGCCAATCCTCAGTTTTGAAGAAATGATCCGCTAGAATACGGGTGGCCTTGAAGTGACCCGGGATCATTTCAATGAGTTTTTTGTAGAGTCCAACAGCGTTTGCTTCGTCATCAAGGCGATCGCTGTAGATACTTGCAGCCTTGAAAATAAGATCTGATTGCAGGTTTTCATTACCTGATGAAGCAATAGCTTTCTCGTAATAGTTGATACTGCGAGTCCATTGTTCTTTTTCTGAATAAAGGTCAGCAATAATTTCAATCAGTTCAGCGTCTTTTTTCAGGGTGGCGTAGGCTTTGTGAAGGATATCTTCAGCTTTATCTAGTTCGCCTAGTTTAAAAAGGCAAATACCGGCACACTTGAGATGCTTCGCCCGGATTTCACCCTCCGTGGCTTCCGCAAGTTTTTCATAGTATGGAAGTGCTTCACTCCATGATTCATTGGTGTAGTACGCGCGGGAAATGAGTTCCCATGTACCTTGAGCATTATCCTTGAGGGCAATGCTTTCTTCCAGAGTTGAAATGGCTACATCGATATTTTTAAGTTTATCAAGGTAAACGCCACCAAGAGCGCGAAGGATCTTGGATTTGGGAATATCTTCCTCAAGGACTGCGGCATGGCGTTTGTACACATTGCACAGTTGATCCCATTGTTCTTCTGCACGATAAATATCTTCTAATTGCCCGTATATATATTCTTCGTCCGGGCGAACTTTGATAACCATTTCAAAAGCTTCGGCGGCTTTCAGGTGCATTGTCGAATTCATGAGATGTTCCGTGGCAATGCGTTTAAACAGGGTGATCTTTTCTTCTTCATCCTCGGTTTTATCAGCCAGCATGGAAGCAATTTTCATGAAGCCACGCATACGTCCTGTACCTTCATAAAGATCTTTGAGCAAGCGGAGCATTTCAAGATCTCCCGGAAGAACTTCAATGAGGTGCTCAAGGATATCAATAGCTTTATTATGCTCATTGAGCTCTCTGGCATAAAGGAAAGCCAGTTCGCGTCGGGCGTTACGAGCTTCTTCAGCGCTTTCGACGCTTTCAATTTTACGACTCAAAAGTCCGCTCATCTGCTCGTGCAGATCATGTTTACGGTAGATTGCTTCAAGACCTAAAATGGCTTCCATATCATCGGGAATAATGGAGAAAACTTCTTCAAAGGTGGCCGCAGCAAGGAAATCATCACGAAGCTTTTCGTATTGAACTCTTGCTATCTCCCGTAGATAGAAAACTTTTTCATTGTTATCGGAAGTGATGGAAATACGTTTTTTCAGGGTGGATATAAGTTTTTCCCAGTTGAGTTCACCCTTATAAATACTTGCCAATTCGTCGAGAGCGTCACCACAGGATGCGTCGGCGGACAGTGCTTTTTCAAACATGACCAGAGCATCGTGAGTGTTGCCAAGACGTTCATTGTAAGCTCTTCCCGCTTCAACATAGAGTTTTCCAATGGTTTTGTTGTTTTTGATTTCAGCAATGGTTGCAAGGAGTTCGGAAGTATAGAGTTCCCAATGATTGCCAGTGATTGCAAGGCGTTTGAGATCCGCAAGGAGGGAGTCATCGTCCGGATGAAGGTCAAAAATAACTTTAAGGGCCAAAAGGGCTTCTTCCGTGTTATCCAGTTCGATTTCCTGAATCTGTGCAACTTCCTTAATGAGTTTGACACCTTCTTCATCAGATGAGTAGATTCCGGAGTTGAATCGGCAGATGAGCACATCAGCTAAAAGACCAAAATCCTTGGATTTGCGGGCTTCACTTTCAATGCGTTTGACGTTTTCAATACCGTCTTTGTCTTCGGGGTTTTCTTCCAGCCACAGTTCCCAACCAGCGACATCGTTTTTATCAGATGGTTTTTCGACAGGACCCTCTTCAGATTCTACACATTCATTTGTTGCCACTGCTGCTGCAGGTTTCTCAGCAAGTTTTTGTTCCAGCGTTTTGATTTTGTCTTTATATTCTTTTTCAATCTCGCTGCGGATTTTCTTTTTAATTTTATCCGTGTCTTCATCTGCTGGAGCGGGAGACGACTTTTTCAAGTCATCAATTTCCTTTTCCAGTGTTTTTATCTGCTCTTCTTTTTCGGTAAGGGATTTTTTAAGGTTTTCATCTTCGCTGGAAGTTTCACTTTTTCCCGGAGCAGTTCGGAGTTTTTCAATTTCAGCTTTCAATGCATCGATTTCTTCGGAACTCTTTTCCTCAAACTCCTTTTTCAACTTTTTCTTCATTTTCTTCATCATGTCTTCAGGGAGTTCGGTGTCAAGAATCTCTTTAGTTTCCTTCAGTTCCCGGCGGAGATTCTCCAGTTCACTTTCTTTTGCTTTAAGTTCTGAATCATCTTTTTCAGAAACCTCAGGTTTTTCTTCCTGAGTTTCAGGCTCTTTCGCCGCTTCTTCCAGTATGTCGGAGATCGCATCCATTACATCTTCAAGATGCTTTCCTTCTTCTTCATCTTTGATGTCGAAATTCGTTATAAATTCTAGATGCTTGTTGAGAATTTCAACGTATTTTTTCAAACTTTCTCGGGACATGGAAACCTCCGGTAAAAAAGTAACTGAATGAGACAGGTTTAACGTTTATAAAACAAATGGGCCCCCGGTGCAAATCAACAATCTCAAAATTTTTAATTTTTCAGAAGATAATTCAAAAGGAAGAGTAACTGGACCCCTGAAGGAGCATCGAAAAAGGGATATGTAATGCAGATTTCACAATATATCACTGTATAAATTAGAAAAAAAATCCGCTTTTGTGCCAGAAAGTAACTTAACTCTTGCACAGTGCGGGATATGACAATATTATTGAAGCATGAAAAATATCTGGATTTATCTGCTGGTTGTACTAACATTTTCTTGTCAGGAGCCATATCACGGCAGCCGGATAGTAGCAAATATCTACTACGGTACCGGCTTTGATGAGCAGACACTCATCGCTCCCACCAGGACTCCCGGGTTTAACAACACGTTTACCTATGGGACTCCCGGGGACCCTGGGTACGTCGATCATTACGAGCTATATGCTGGTATCGACGGCCTTGGAACCGTAAGGCTCAAGAACTTCCTTATCCGTCCGGCGCTGGAAAATCATCACCCCTGCATGCAGTTTATTGAAGATACTGTCAGGGTTGATGACGGAGACGGACAGGTGCACTACCTTAATATGTGCTCCTATCCCTTCCCTGATCTTAACAGGGATCTTCTTGCCATTGTGAGTGCTCCTCCTACGGGAATTGGCACTGCAAATCCCGGTTATAACTTTCTCGATTGGGGTCAGGATCTTCAATCCGCCGAAAATACGGTGGAAATTCCATCCTGCCGCACCGTAGATGGTACCCCAGTGGAGGAAAAAATAATTTATGATCAGGAAGCGGTTACAGCTTACTGCAGCCAACTCCACAAAGATTACTACGTAGGTAATCCGTATCAGTTGACATCACCCCTTAATGGTGAGTTTTATGGCCTTGTGGATACACTGGATCCCAGAACCGGTCTTGCCACGGGGGGCTTTTCATTTACCATTCAGTATAAAATCGAAAATATTTCTTCTCTATTTGTAGTAGCAGATCCGGACCCTGAGCGCCTTTCCGAAGATAATATCAATGAAAATATTCCCCCTAATCCTGAAGGTAAAATCATTTTGATCAGTGAACTGGGTGGTAATTTTGGGTACCTCGATAAAAATATGTTTGAGGGGACCTGGCACGGCATCATGGAAAGTCCCATAGGTGACGGTTTATGGTTCGAATACACAATATTTTACGATATGGATAAAGATTCCGTATACTTTTAGCTTTTCAGAGGCTGACAATGAATATTTTAAAAAAGCTAGTTCCAATTGCAATGTTCCTGATGGTTTTCCAGTCCTGCCACACCATTGAATGCGGTGATGGTACCGTCGAAAAGAACGGCGAGTGCGTGCCTCTGGCATTTGTGCAAACCGATGGCGGTGCAGATTTCTGCAGTGCGGGATCCCACTGGAACCCTGAAACACAGAAGTGTTATATTGACCCATCTGAAGTTTGTGGAAAAGGCACAGAAGTAATCTGGTCCGAAGACGGGCTTTCTTTCACATGTGAATCCACAGGGGGACCGTCACTACCGGAATGTCCTGAAGCTCAGCCCGGCGGCCCCATCTGCATCACAGGTAAAATCAAGTATTTCATTGATCCTTCAAACGAAACACAGTTGATGACTACGGAAATCACCGACGCATCCTTGCTCAACCAGATGGAAATTGTTGCCTACGACCCCCTTGAATATGCTTCAAATCCTTCTTCCGCTGAGCCTCTTGGCTATGCTACTATTGATGCTACATTGTCCGCATTTATTGTTACCGACATAGTAGTTCCAACTCAGGGCTATGTTGCAATTGTAGTTCGTGACACAAATTGGGTTCGTGATTCTGAAGCTGTAAACTGGCCATTTACGGGATATGCATATAAAGCCAGGGCAGGTGAAAACATTGAAGGCAGTGATGCCTATGCGATACCAACAACCCAACTTGAAGTGTGGGAAACTGAACTCAGTGATTTTATTTCATGTCCTGAAGGGGGCATTTATGACTGCGGAACCTGGATTGGAATCTATCGTGAAAAAGAGAGTCTTAATACCATTGATGGTGTTTTGCCCTACCTTGGTGTAAACACTAGAATTCCTTTCGCAGATCTCGCGTTTATCGATAAAGACACCAGTGGTAATTACAATGTTCTCACCCGGGGTAGCGATCGTGCGTATACATCTGAAACGGGCATGACAATGTATTTCGGTGCCGAAGTTACAACCTACTTTGGTCTTTGCCAGACGGGTATTGAAAGTCTCTGCAACGACTGGGAAATGAACTTTCCCCGTACAACACAGGGCGGTTCATCAACGAAAACCTTGTTTATTGAATATGTTAACGGTGACAGAATTAACGATGAATGATTTGACTTTATCCTGAAATTACAACGTCCTTCGGGTCGATAATATCAGGACTTAAGGAATGGCTAATTTACGTGGCCGATAAATTAATTCTCTTGAAAGAGAATTTTCGGACACGAACTAATATACGGAATCCTGAATATGAAAATATTTTTCTCAAAATCTGCAATTGTGCTTTCCCTGATTGCCGTATTGGCTGCAGTTTCTACTGTTGAGGCAGCCAGACCCAGGGGGATTCCTTCCCAGATTTTTACTCCGTCCACGGATCCTCAGGGAATACTTGGGGTTGAATCATCAACGGTTTTAAATCCCTGGACTTTATACTTCGGGCTTGGAGTAAACTGGGCCTTGGCACCTATGCGTCTTGATTTTTCCGGAGCTGGAGACAATCAGAAGGATGCTCTGGATTATCAGACGACATTTGATTTTCTGTTTACTCTGGGGCTTCCATGGAACATGAGTGCTTTTTTGAAAGTTCCCCTTCACAGGGTGGGGCCTGGTGATGCTTTTAATCGGGATAATCTGTGGGGATTTACAGCAAATGAACCTCTCAATACGATTACCCGCAACGTTCCAAGAAGTATTCCCGGGGATACAATCCTTGGGTTGAAGTGGAGATTTTTCGAAAAATCGGGATTTTCCGGTGCTTTTATGGCCGGTTTTGTTCTTCCTTTCGGTGTTGAGGAAGTTTTTGGCGGTGAAGAGCATGTGGCTGCGTCAGGACTTTTTTCTTTTGGTTATACTTCGAAGAGAATTAATTTTTTCTTTAATGCAGCATATCTGTACCGCCCGGAGCATCGCATACTGGATCCCATAGATCCAACGCGTATTCTCATTGCTTCAGCACCGGAAATTCAAATAAGTGCGGGCATCCGCGTCGGAATAACGAGAAAACTTGCCCTTGCTGCCGCTGTTCAGAAGTTTCGTTATCTCAGTTGTGATGAAGGATGTGATGAACCTTTTGAAATGCGGGCAGGTTTAGAATATAAAATTAAGGATAACCTCGGTATTTCATTGTTTGCAGGAAGTGGCCAGCCTCTTATCGAAGAATATGGTCGTGGCACCGATTTCCGCTTTGGAGTTACTCTCGGTTGGGTTGCGGATGCTTTTACGAAAAAAGTGGAAGTTGGCGATCGGGATGGAGACGGAATAAAAGACGACGTGGATATGTGTCCTGATGACAAAGAAGACATCGACGGCTTTGAAGATCAGGATGGTTGCCCTGATCCGGATAATGATCAGGATGGGATTCCGGATAAACTTGATAAGTGTCCCAACGAACCGGAAGATGAAGACGGCTTTGAAGATAAAGACGGCTGTCCCGATCCGGATAACGATGGTGATGGCGTATTGGACAGTGCTGATCGCTGTCCCGGTACCGATAAAGACAAAGTTGATAACTTTAAAAACACAAAAGAAGATCGAGACGGCTTTGAAGACGAAGATGGTTGTCCCGATTTAGATAATGACGGCGATGGTATTCCCGATAGCGTGGATCGCTGCCCCAATGAAAAAGAAACCGTAAACGGTATTGATGATACCGATGGTTGTCCGGATCAGGCCCGGGGCCCGAAAATTGTCGGCGGTCAACTTGATCTCAAGGGCAAAATTACTTTTGAAAAAGGTAAAGACACAATAACCCGGCAGAGTCTCGGAACCCTTTTAAGTGCTGCAAATATACTTAAAGCAAATAGTACCATTCGCCTGGTTAGAATTGAAGTGCACGTCGCAACCATGGGAAGCAAACGAAGGGATTTGCTTCTTTCCAATGCCAGAGCTAATGCCGTTAGAAACTACCTTCTGACCAAGGGAGTCAGTGGTTCTCAGATTCAGGCGGCAGGTTACGGAAGTCGTTATCCTCTCGCTGCCGGACGGTCAAAGAAGGCAGATGAAAAGAATGAACGTGTTGAATTTATAGTGGTTTACCAGTGACAGGAGATTCTCTGTGAAAACATTTTATCTTGTAATTATCTCGTTTATCCTGGTATTTTCCCCGCAGGTAATGGCTCAGCAGGGAAGCGGTAATATACTTTTTACCACAGACGATGACGACATGGATCTTGGTGATCCGGTGGATTCTGGTCCAAAAGTATCCGATGAGGAAAAAGCTCTGCGGCTCCGAAAGATAGTTCAGAGCGCTACAAAGGGTGAAACAACGGTCCAGGAAGCCCCCGCAGTTATTACGATTATTACGGAAGATGACATCAAAGATTACGGTTTTCGTAATATATTTGATCTCATGGCGTTTGTACCCAGTATTCTGGTAGCTAATGGCCAGTATGACACTATGCCTGTTATCACAACTTCCGGCCAGACTCAGTCAATTCTGTTGTTAAGAGACGGCATTAGTCTTTTTGATCCTATTTTCAACGTTCAACCCACCATGAGACGCTGGCCTTTAGAGCTTTTCAAAAGGGTTGAGGTTATGTCATCCCCCGGCGGTGTTCTCTGGGGTGCCAACTCCTATCTCGGTATCGCATCTCTAATTACAAAGGACGCCAATGATGTGGACGGTGTACAGATGGGTATCGGAGGTGGCACCGGACCCGGTGATCAGGATGTTTTCCGGGCGTGGGGAATGTTCGGGAAAAGTTATGGCAACTTGAAGGTTTTTCTTCATTTCAGCGGGGAGTTTTTCCGTGGGCCCAAATATGAATATTTACCATTAAGGCTTTATGCAGCGCCTCCTCAACCTCTGGCTCCACTACAGTATAATTATGACCAGGAACTTTCCTCATCTACACCTATGAATTTCTTCGGTAATTTCAATGGGAAAGTTACCTGGAAACAGTTTCAATTACTATGGTCATTGCCATTTATTGGTATTCCGGGGATGGCAAATACAAATCTTGCAAGTCCTCTGAGTATGGTTTCAGGTTGGCCTGTTCGAAATAACGATTCAGTCAATTCTTTACGTCAGAATAACTTTAACTGGTATGACCGCTTTGCTGCACTGAAATTTTCCGATAAAGCTCTGGATGATAAGCTTGGAATAGAAGGAAAAGCGTATTTTACTCAGTTTGTCCGGGATATGGTTCCCATGCTGGCCCTACCTGCCGTTGAAAACGCCTTTAACGGACTGGCTTTTAAGGCCAACATCCGGGCACAGAGAGTTGGAGCCAACATTGACTTCAATCTTGGGATCACAAAAAATACCCGCATTCTGTTTGGAGCTGAATCCTTTTATGAGTGGATTTCCGATTCCTTTGCCACAATGATTGCCCCTCTGGACAATAACGGAAACCTGGACTACGGGGCTTTACCCATGCTGTGCCCGTATAATGACGTTAATGGCAACGGGATCCCTGTTTATGATGCTAATAACCCTGCGAATACTACATACACCAAGGGTTGCCGTCAGCCTATGATCTACGCTCAGAACAGACTTGTAGCTGGTACATTCCTTAATCTCCAGCACAAATTTTCAAACCGAATCATAGTTGACGGCGGTCTTCGTGTGCAGTTTGCCCCCGCTGGGAACATTACTTACAGCCCGATTCTTCTGCCCGGTGCTGCAGTTGTTATTCCTCTGGGTAAAAACTGGTTCTGGAAATTAAACTACCTCACGGGTTTCCGTGCTCCAATTTTCTTTAATACTGGTGCCAACGGTAATACCGTTGCCTTCGGTGGTAGTCCCGATATGGAATTTGAAAAATCACAGGCATTTCAGACGGAGCTCAACAGTATCCTGATTAAAAATAAAGGCATGATTCAGGAACTCAGTTTCCGTATCAACTACAGTCACATCCTTCTTGAAAACTTCATCCGTATTAATCAGGGTTCCTATTACAACGGTGGGGATCGCTGGGTTGACACAGTTGAGGCTCTGGCACGGCTTTACCTGAGGGGCGGCCACAGTGTTTTTGCTGGTTATACATTTAATAATGGTTATGCATCGTCTTTTGTTGATGGAATGATGTTCCGGTCTGTTCCTAACCAGTGGTTCTCACTTGCAAGTGTTTTCCGTTTGAGTCGCAAACTTGACTTCATCAGTTCGATTCGTGTTATCGGTTCTTATGAAGATCCAAACCGCGTAACTGACGACAATAATTCATCGAAAGCCTCCTGGGTTGCCTATGAGATGGTTCCTTCCGCTGCAATTTTAAGTGCCGGTGTGCGTTATAAAACGACTATTGGAGGACATAAAGCAGAATTCAGCCTCATGACATACAATCTGATGGATACAAAAAGTTACTATACAGCGGACTACTTCAATGATCCAACGGCAAACTCTGAAACTGTTCCCACTAAAGGCCAGCGATTTTACCTCTTTGCAAATACTCAGTTCTATTTCTAAACCGCTTCATGAGTAAAAGGATCGAAATCTAAAAAGTGAATATTCGCTTCCAGTCTTTGTATTTTACCATTGATATTGAATGGTTAACCGCTGATCCTGACCCTGTTTGCCTGACTTCCTGTGTCCCTGTTAAAAAAATCAGGGATACGGGTAATCAGTAGCAGTAACAGGAAAAACAGGTAGGCAATTTCGCGCAGCGGAATGCTATAAAAACAGGTAGGCAATTTCGCGCAGCGGAATGCTATAGAGGGGTTCTTTCCCGAAGAATTTCTTTAAAATGAGTCACTATCGTATTACTAATAAAGCGGTATCGGGTCAGGGTAGAAAAAGCTTTTTCATGTATGCGGCTGGAACGCCTGTGGAGTAAACTCCGATATCACTACCGTCAAATTCAAAACCGAACTTACGGAAAAGTTTAACAGCAGGCTCGTTGTCCGGGGCCACTGTAAGGCGGGCATAAAGAATATTTCGTGTTTTATGAATAGTATTAACGAGATCCATCGCCCAGGACATGAGTTCTTCCCCGAGGCCCATGTATCGGTAATCCGGTTTGAGAGCAATTGCCAGAATATCTGCAATCAATCCTCCGGTTTTAGTGTTCATAAATCCAACGAGGATGAACCCTGCGATTCGGTCAACGTCGATGAGCATTGCTGTAAAAACGCCGTCTTCATCACTGGCAAGATCACTGATAAAATCCCTGTAATCACCAAAACGGAGAAATGCCTCTTGCGATATTTCACCAATTTCAGCAAGTTCTTCGGCTTTTGCATTTTTTAAAATACGTAGTTTTAATGTATTTTTAAGTTCCATGTCACCAGAAATACCACACAGCACTGAAGGAAAAAGTGTCAGATTCCAGCCAGGAAATCAACGGGGCCTTTACCTTCACGAATAATTTCCCAGGTACCATCAATATATTTAAGTACCGTTGAAACATCATCGCCTATAAAACCCTGCTCGATAATATAAGCAACTCTCTCACCATATATATCAACCATTTCTTCAGGATCAAGTATCGTATTTCCATTATAGTCAACAACAGATGTTGAAAGGAAGGGTCTGCCTAGATTCTGACTTAAAAATTGAGCAACGGCGGAATCAGGAACGCGAATACCCACTTCTTTTCGATCCTGAAGCAGGACTTTGGGTACTTTTTTATTAGCTTCGAGAATTATCGTGTAAGGACCCGGGAGAATGCGTTTAAGAACCGGAAACAAGTTGTTGTCAATGTCAACAAAAGCCGCTGCCTGACTGATATCACAGCAGATAAAACTGAAAAGATGTCGGGGTCCGAGGTTCTTAATTGTCTGAATTTTGTCGATGGCTTTTTTCTGAAGAGGATCACAAGCAAGACCATAAACTGTATCCGTAGGGTAAATAATAGCATCACCTTTCTCAAGAGCTTCAACAACACGAGGAAGTCTCTTAAGGTTAGGGCGATCTTTTTCGAGATGAAAAACTGTGGCTTTAGGCATTTTAAGGATCCTGAAGATTTGTATTGAACGGTATGACCCGTCACAGTCATTTGGGGACCGTGTTTATTAAGTTCTATTTATTTTAAACGGAATGTGGTTTGATGAAGAACAACAAATGTTGAAGGCCATAGACCACAACTTAATCCAGTTCAGGCTGTATTTCAACGATTTCATAAACCTCTATGATATCACTCTCTTTTAGATCATGATAATTATCAAAACCAAGTCCGCATTCATAACCGGAGACAACTTCCTTAACGTCATCTTTGAAACGTTTGAGGGAGCTTACGCGGCCTTCATGAATTTGAACGTTATCCCGATAGATACGCAGCATGCAGGATCTGTTAACTTTTCCTTCAAGAACATAACATCCTGCAATTGTACCAATTTTAGGAATAGTGAAGACTGCCCTGACTTCAATTTTGCCGACAATTTTCTCGGTTTTCTGTTTGGGTAAAAGGCCTCTCATAAGATCTTTTACGTCATCAACTATATCATAAATAACGTTGTACTGCTTAATGTCGATGCCTTCATTTTCGGCTTTATGTCTGGCTTTGGTGGATGGCCGTACTCGGAATCCTAAAACCAGAGCTTCTGCGGTAATGGCAAGATTGATATCGGTTTCATTAATACCGCCAACACCGGCCTGAACAACATTAACTTTTACCCGTTCTGTAGATTGACGAGTAAGTGTTTCACGGATTGCTTCCATGGTTCCCTGAACATCAGCTTTCAAGACTACATTCAGTTGCTTCTGTTCGCCCTTGGCTATGGCAAGACGGATTGCATCCATTCCTTTTGCCTGAGCTTTCCTGGAGAGCTCTTTTTGCTTGGCCTCATCCCGTCGTTTTTCCAGAATGCGTTTGGCAGTCTTTTCATCTTCCACGGAGATAAGTTCATCACCGGGCTGAGGCACACCCTCAAGACCGGTTACCTCTATTGGAGTTGCCGGTGGTGCTTCTTTGATGCTTCGACCACGATCATCTATGAGACTTCGGATTTTACCGCCGTAAGTTCCGCAGATTACGATATCACCGACTTTGAGTGTACCATTATTAACGAGAACATTAACAATTGGGCCCTTAGATTTGTCCAACTGGCCTTCAATGACAGTTGCTCTTGCTCGTTGAGTGGAATCTGCTTTCAGTTCCATGAGTTCCGCTTGAAGTAGAACCATTTCTAAAAGTGTATCAACCCCGGTCTTATTGACGGAAGAAACTTCAACGATGACTGTATCGCCACCCCAGTTTTCATCAATAATGTTATGGGCAGTGAGTTTTTCCCTGACCATCTGAGGATTAGCGTTGTTTTTATCGATTTTCGTAATTGCGACAATCATCGGAACATTGGACGCTCTGCAGTGATTAATTGCTTCAACTGTCTGAGGCATAACACCGTCGTCTGCGGCAACAACGAGAATAACTATATCTGTAAGGGATGCTCCACGGGCTCTCATATTACTGAAAGCTTCATGGCCGGGAGTATCGATGAAAACGATTTCTCCTGAAGGAATTTTAACCTTGTATGCACCGATATGTTGAGTAATACCGCCTGACTCTTTACTGACCAGATCTGATTTGCGGATAACGTCAAGGAGCGAAGTTTTACCGTGATCAACGTGTCCCATAATTGTGATAATGGGAGGACGGAATTCGAGATTCTGATCGTCGGAGACCAATTCTTCAAGCATTTTTTCCTCTTGAAAACCGACATTCTCAACTTCAAAACCCCAATCAGATGCAACAATTGCTGCGGTCTCGGCATCAATTGTACTGTTGATATTCACCATCTGACCAAGACTGAGCATTTTCTTAATAAGTTCCGTGGCTTTCAATCCCATTTGTTTAGCCATTTCACTAATGCTCATGAACTCGTCAATTTTAAGTTTCCGCTTACCTTCCGGAGGAAGATTTGGTTTACCATCTTTATGCTTCTTTTTGGTAATTCCTCCGGCTTTTTTCAGCAATTCATCTTCTTTATGCTTTTCTTTATAGGAAACGAAGCTTTCGCGTTCATTTTTACCCTTACGGCCTTGATTATCATTGGTCGTTGTGGAAGCAGTAGATGATGATGACGTATCCTGATTCGGCTGATAGACTTGACGATCATGCACATTAGCACGATTGTTGCTGTGGCCGCCGCCTTGATTCTTCAAGGGTTTTGTTGGAAGGACAATATATCTGCCTGTGGGCCCGAGTTTGGGTCCATCAATTTCTTTTTTCTTTTTCGGTCCACCCTGTGCAAGGGGTTGTCTTGCCGCTCGTGCGGGTGTTCTTTCTACGGGGGATGCGCTGGCTTCCGGACGACCGGGAAGAGCGCCATGGGTAATACGTTTACCCTGTTGCTGCTTACGATCCCTGTTATCACGACGTTCTTCAGGTTTCTGTGCTTCTGAAGTGGCTTGGGCAGGTGGTTGAATCGCTTCAATCGGAGCAGCCTCAGGTACCTGTGGTTTTTCTTCAACAACACTTGGTTCTGTTTCCGATACAGGAGGAGTTGCAACCTCGGGCTCAACAGCAACAGCAACGGGCTCCGGTACGGTTATTTCCTGAGATAGTTCTGGTGCCGCAGGTGGTTCGATAACTGGCTCTGGTTCAGGTTTTTCCTGTTCGTCAATTACAGCACTTGCCTCGGTAACAACCTGAGAGATGATCTCTACAACGGGTTGTTCTACAACCGGTGGCGTTTCAACTTCAACAACAGGTTGCTCAGTTTCTTTTATCTCAACAGGGGCAACAGGGGCTTCTTTTACGGGTTCAACTTTTACTTCCGGTATTTCCGCAATGACGGCTTTTTTCCGTACAGGTTTTACTGCAGGTTCACCTGAATCGGGAGTTGCCACCTTTTCAGAACGAATGGGAGGAGCTTTTACTACAGGCTTCTCGGCAGGTTTAGGTGCCGGCGCAGCTTTTCTTCTGATGACAGCCCCGCCGCCAATTCTGGTTTCCTTGGTTTTCATTCTTGCTTTGCGTTCAAGTTCTTCCTTGAACCGCCCGTATTCCTCATCGGAAATGGTGCTGAATTTGTTTGTCACTTCAATTCCAAGCTCTTTGAGTTTGCTGACAACATCATCAACTGGAAGTTCTACTTCCCTGGCTATGTTCATTACCCGGAAAGTTCCGCTCATGGCATTCTCCGTCCTTCACATACTGTTTGAAATATGCTTAATCTTTTTTCAAGTCCGTTGATTTTACAAAGATTTGTATTTCCGGACCTTTTAAACTCTTCAACTCTCTGTTTCAATTCAGAAACAGAGTTTTTAATAAAAATAATGCTATCAATAGAATTTGTTAACTTGCCACCCATGTAGCGTATGGGTTTAGTAACGAATTTGTCCAAGCAATCTGTATCAGTGCAAATCCATAATCCTCTACCGATCCTGTCTCTTTTAGAAATTGCCAGTTTTAAAAAACCGGAATTTAAGCAAAGAGGCATGAGCTCTTTTGTATGAGCTTTTTTTCTGCAGATTATACAGGTTCTTACACTATTCATATTATTTACTAATCCTCATCATCACCGAAAACACCGAAGTCATCACCGATTTCGTCGTTTTCATAACCAAGAATATTTCCGGCACTGAGGTAAATGAGCCGACAAAGGTCATATTCCATTCCGGTTTCAGCGCTGATGGTCTCAGGATCACTTGAATAGATGGTCTCAACAGATTGAAAACCATTATTTTTCAGGATAACAAGCACTTCATCATCAACACCCTGAAGTTCGAGTAATCTTTCATCTTCAGACATATAGTCGTCGGTGAAATCCTGTTGTTCAAGAAGGATTCTTGCGCCCATGGAAATTTTGACAGCTGCTTCAACACCACCAAGTCCAGGGATTTTAGCGAGTTCTTCTGGTGTAGCCTGAGCAATTTCTTCAAGGCTTCTCCAGCCGAGTTTGAACATGGTTTCTGCCATGTCTTCTCCAACTCCATCAATAGAGGAGATGGTTTCTTTCATTCTCTGTTCCAGTTCGACAACCTTGGATTCACTGTAAATATCGATCTTCCAGCCAGTAAGTTGACTTGCAAGACGTACATTCTGACCACGTTTACCAATAGCCAGACTGAGTTGATCATCGGGAATGATTAATTCCATTGTATGGGCGGTGGAATCTACAATAACCTTGGAAACTTGACTTGGGGCAATTGCATTACAAACAAATCTGGCAGGTTCCGTTTCAAAAGGAACGATATCAATTTTTTCACCACGAAGTTGATTCTTGATATTTTGCACTCGCTGTCCCTTAAGACCAACACAGGCTCCAACGGGATCAACATCGCGATCTCTGGATGAAACAGCAATTTTAGTGCGGCTTCCGGGCTCTCTTGCTATAGCCTCAATCACAACGATTCCCTGATAAATTTCAGGAACTTCCATTTCGAAAAGCTTCTTTACGAGGCCTTCTTCACGACGGGAAAGGATGATTTGAGGTCCCTTGGGATCATTGGTAACTTCTTTAACATAGGCCATTATGCGATCACCGGGACGGTAGGATTCGCTGGCAACCTGTTCCTTCTGGGGAAGGATTGCTTCCGTCCGGCCTATATCTGCAATAATATTTCCTTTTTCAAATCTACGGACGATTCCTGTAATAATATCATCAACTCTGTCTTTAAATTCGCGAAAAATTGTTTCTCTTTCAGCCTGTCGTACCCTTTGAATGATTACCTGTTTAGCCGTCTGAGCTGCAATACGACCAAAAGTCTTCCGGTATTCTTTCAGGTTTAGAATGGAACCGTACAGTTTTTCCTGCTCAATTGCTTTTTCTTCATCATCGGGATGATAGTATATCTGGAAAAGAATTTCGTCATTGACTTCCGCCCCAAGATTATGGGTGTTGGCTTCATCAAGGGTGCAGGACACACCAGGTTCACTTCGATCTTCAGTAACTGTGAGAATCAGAAACAATTCAACGGTACCGGTTTCTACATTGTATCGGGCTTCCAGTTGGCGCTGATTACCGAATACTTTTCTTGCAGCACTGAGAATTGCCTGCTCAAGAGTATCAACAAGAATTTCCTTATCAATATTCTTATCTCTGCTAACTTGCTCAAGGACCTTGTCAAGATCAAAATTCATTAAAACCTCCGACCTTTAGTGGAAATCATCAGATATTTTCATCCTCAAAAACGAGGCTGGCACTGGAAATATCTTCGAATTTCGCAACCAGAACTTTGCCTTCAAAGGCAAATGTAACTTCCAGACCGTTGTCACTGACATCGTTTACGGTCGCTGTATAGTTCCTGCGGCTCCCCTCCAGAGGCCTGGCAAGTTTGAACCTGACTTTTTTCCCCGTGTATTTCCTGAAGTGTTCAGGTGCAAAGAGGGGGCGCTCCAGCCCGGGAGAGGATACTTCGAGACTATACGCTGTTTGGATGATATCTTCAACATCTAATCGTGCACTTAACAACTTACTTACATTCACACAGGAATCCAGTCCTACACCTGTAGAAGAATCTATATATACTCTGAGGACTCGGCGACCATAATCGCTTGTCCACTCCATGCCCCATAGTTCCAGAGCGCATCCGTCTACAACTTCACGTGTTATGGCATGTAATTTATCATCTATATTCTTCAAAGTAAAACCTGCAAAGATTCATACAAAAGTACACAATGTTCAACCGTTTCTCCCAGCAAAAGGGTGGGTAAGCGGCGTGCAATTGTGAAGCAAATGCCTGAATGTAGGGTTTATATTCTTTTACTGAAGATATATAATATCATTTCAGTAAAGAGACAATTTACCGGGATATGAACGGATTCAATGCCTGGAAAATAAAAAAGGCGGAACCCATCCGCCTTTTTCCGAATTGCCAATTACCATTTATTGACGTGTATTTCAAGTATTATTTCCACCCATGAACATGAGGAATGCGGTCAGGGGAAAGTGATTTTTCAGTCCAGACTCTACCGAAGAAATAAAAAGGATCTACACTATGTTTCTTTGCGATAAACCCAAGATGTAAGTGTGCACCAGTGGAACGTCCAGTGTTACCAGTAAGTCCAATCAGTGTCCCTGCTTCAACAGCATCGCCAGGAAAGACAAGAATTTCATCGAGATGAGCATACTGAGAAATCAAACCACCCTGATGTTCGATTTCGACAATGTTGCCATAAACTCCATTGTAAAAAGCCTTGACTACAGAACCGGCAGCCACAGAAAGCACTCTAGTTCCAGCATTATTGGCAAGATCAAGGCCCCGGTGATATTTTATTGTCTTCAAAACAGGGTGAAGTCTAAAACCATACGGTGATGTTATTTCAATATTTTTA
This sequence comes from Myxococcota bacterium, assembly GCA_018821305.1. Taxonomy (GTDB): domain Bacteria; phylum Myxococcota_A; class Polyangia; order HGW-17; family HGW-17; genus JAHJMN01. Next base: position 203 of record JAHJMN010000154.1, on the reverse strand, counting down.
TAAGGCCAATCAAGGGTAAATTCATTGAAGAGATCTCTTTTAGGTATGCGTGAATTTTCCGGAGGAATGTTTTCTTCAACAATATCCCCGGTAACTACGTTGAAAAGATCTTTTCCAGTGAGGCTTTCAGCATTCTTAACATCCTCAAAGGGTTTACGTTCTGAACGGCATGATATAAAAATAATAAATATAAAATAAGATCG
>JAHJMN010000153.1 GCA_018821305.1 Myxococcota bacterium | reverse complement strand
AGCGGTCTTTATGCCACAAAAACACTTACCTTCAAAGTAAACGCCCTGCTGCTGTCCCTGTTTTCCTGACTTCCTGTTTTCCTGTAATTAATATACGATGTTGTATTTATTAATTATTTACTTCCAAATTTCACTAACCGAGCAGCATTGGGTCTAAGAGGATTTTTTTGCTCTTATTATACGAATTAGAACAGGCTCAAGAGCGTGGCAGATGTCCTGAAGGATCTGAAGCTCACCGGGCCCCTCTGATTCGTCATCAATTATACCCAGAACAAGGACAACAGGGCGTTCTTTTATTTGTACAACCCCTCCGATGATTGTATCCTCAATATCAGCTCCAAAGAGAGATAAAATACGCTTATTTACAAAAGTGGAAGAGGCTCGGCCTAGAAAAAAGCGCTCGGCAAAAATATCAGAAAGTATCGTTCCACGATCTTCCGGAACAATAATTCCTTCAATTCTCTGTGGTAAGAGTCCAAGTCCGGCACCTGTCCAACCGATAATAAAATTTTCCATGCAACTGTATAGCGACAGATTACGAAGTGTTCTTGAGCCGAATTGATAAAATAATTCTGGCAGCTCATCTCGGGACTGGATCATACTGATCTTTTTGCTGATTGATGACGGATCTAGCGGCTGAAAAGCTGCCTGAAGGGTGTGTATCCGACCTCCTGTAGTATCACTGAGTCTTGCGGGGGCTACGATTTCAATCAGATCTCCGAGATTATCTTCAATGAGAGTACCTGATTCTCTCCAGTCATCCAGAACGCTTTCAAACTCTTCCAGCATTGGAAGTTTATGCAGACTGAGGGGGTCATCATCCGGAAGGACAGGATTGTATCCTGATAGCGGGTCATAAATATTTCCAGATTCTGCCCTTAAATTAAAGATGCGATGAGGATTTTCAACTTCAAGGACTATTTCTGCAAGTTCATTGAGATTCCAGGAAAGCTCAGCATTGTAAAAACGATGAAGGAGCCAACGATATCTCAACTCTGTAATAATATTAGGGGCAATGTAACATTTGCATTTTTTGCCGACTTTATTAAGAGCCTCCGGATCGATGGGTGGCCTGAAAAGGACGCTCAACGTTCCGTTAGATAGATTTTGAGGAATACACCGATATTTGATCGCATTTTCATGACTGAGGAGTTTAACTGCCTCTTCCGTTGGAAGTTGAAAAGGATCTGTGATGCTTTCAACTCCATATATATCCCCTAAAAGATCCTGAAGGGCTTTTTCGGACACTAGATCCAGTGAAAGCATCAGGATTTCAGGATCTTCGCCTGTCTGCAGATGAATCCTGTGTATTGTATTTACTTGCAGTGGCAATAAAAGCCCGTTTTTTTTAATTGCTTCAAGAATTGGAGGAAGACTGTGTATTTTTTGCTGTTCCATGGTGATAATGTTGAACTACAACGCGGGATCGGTCAAGAATAAAGAATCATCCCGAAGATTAAGAAGTATACCCCGGACTTTTCCTGCGAGATAAAATGACCCTGTAACGAGAATGGTCCCCTTTCCCCGAAGATCTTGAACGAGGAAGTTAATATCGTCGGAAACGGATAGTATTTTGCCGCCGCATTCTTGAACGATATTCGCAAGCCTGAAAGTATCCATTGCCCGCTCCGAATCAATTTTAGTTACATGAAACCCTTGAGCCACCGAAAGGAGCGGCTTAATAACCTTCTTAAGATCTTTGTCATACATGCCGCCGATAATTACAGGAATCGGAGCCAGCCCCTTTTCCATGACTGAAACGGCAAGGCTTTCTGCAGCATCCGGATTATGAGCCCCATCAATAATAAAATTTTCAATTCGTTCAAAGCGACCAGGCCAGTGCATTGAACAAAGACCAGTAATAGCTTTTTCAGGATTAAAAGAATCTCCCAGATGTACAGCTGCTGCCGTGAGAGCCAGCCCTGTGTTTTTTGCCTGATAATACCCTGGAAGCGGAGGTGGAAAATCGACTTCAAATCCAGAGAAACTCCAGCAGAGGGTCGCCCCTTTTAATCTGAAGCTCCAATCTTTTCCCGATTCAAAAACAGGCGAATCTGATGCATGTGCTCGATTGAGAACAGTATTCCGAATAATTTCTGGAAAGACAGGAATAACAGCAGGTTTGCCTGGCATAAATATCCCGGATTTTTCCCAGGCAATGTGTTCAAGGTGTGTGGTAAGAGCAAGATGGTGATCGTGTTCAACGGAGGTAAGAATACTGACTGATGTCTGAGTCCATCTCGTGGAATCCAGTCGCCCTCCGAGACCAACTTCCATAACTGCTATATCGACATTTTGTTCTTTGAAATAAAGTAGTGCGAGAACAGTTGCTGTCTCGAAAAAACTTAATGAAATGCGCGTCTTAATTACTTCATTTAGAAGTCTAACCATATCTTCATCGGAAATAATTATTCCGTTTATGCTTATGCGCTCCGCAAAACGCGTCAGGTGAGGTGACGTGAAAAGACCAGTCTTTAGACCATGGGCATCAAGAATAGATGCGACCATAGCGCTGGTTGAGCCTTTGCCGTTAGTTCCTCCAATGTGAATGCAGGGAAATGCTAACTGAGGTGAGTTGCAGGCTCTGAGAGCTCTTGCTGTGGGCAGTAGATCCAGTTTGATACCGAATCGTCTTAAATTGAAAAGATATCTGATTGCTGATAAAGTATCTGCAATCATTTCAGCCAAATTTTTCTTTCATATCAAGAAATTCTAGAAACTCAATGTATCTGCCTTCCTCAGCTATCAGAAAACCTTCTTTTTGTGGAAGAACAAGATAGGCATCGGCAAGTTTATCAATAATTGCCGCAACCTGTCCTAAGGGAAACCCTACAAAACCTGCAAGACGTTTGAGTGTTGTCGGAACGTATATCCCATCGGGGCGCTTTTCGCCCTCTTCTCTCGCCATGTAGTGCAGAGCTTTTACTACTCGATGTGTTTTGTCACTGAGAAGAAGAGTCTCAATCTGAATATTGGCTTTATACAGCCTCTGAGCAAGGTTTTTCATTATTCTGATTGCAATATTTGATTGGGTCGTGAGCATCTTTAAAAATGTCGGCTGATCAAATTCCAGAATCTCACTGTCTTCAATAACCATTGCTGTGGCACTTCGAGGTCTGTTTAGTAGAAGTGACATTTCACCGAAAAAACTACCATCGGGAATTATTGCGATTATATAGTCTTTATTAGCAATTTTTCTGCTGATCTGAACTTTTCCGGTTCGGACGACGTACAATTCCGTACCTTCATCCCCTTCCTGAAATAATATCGTACCTGCAGAATATTCTTTGATATACTGACGTGCTGTATCGTTATCTGGAATCATTGAGGTATAAGCCTTCGGTTAACGTTACTTTTGCTTATACCATTTTTACGTGACTTTTAAAGACTACAAAGTTAAAAGTTTGAGGTCATTTCAGTTTGTTCGTTTTGTGGAAATTCTGAAAGTGGAAATTCTGGACCGTTTCAGGAATAAATGGTTCAAAACAACCTATTGGGATTATTATTATTTTTGAGATTTCCAGATTTCAACACAATTGACTTATTTCCAGCGCGGACTGAATGGAGATTTTCTTGAAAGAGTATTGAAAAAATGAGTAGAATTACTATCACAGGTGGTATCTTTAAAGGTCGAAACATCAGTCATTCGGGAAGCGATCTCGTACGTCCAACCTCTTCCCGAGTAAGACAGGGAGTATTCAGCATTTGCTATAGCCGTAAAATAGAAGGTAACTTCCTGGATTTATTCGCTGGCAGCGGGCTCATGAGTTTTGAGGCATTGAGCCGAGGGTTTCAAAAAGCCGTTTGTGTGGAACAGAATCGGCAACAGTGTGGTTATATAAAGGAAAATATCAGCAATTTTAACCTTGAAGACAGTATTTTTCTGATTCAATCATCGGTGAGTAAAGCATTTGATAAGATTAGACATACGGGGATCAAATTCAGTGCTGTGTATGTTGATCCTCCATATATTACAGAAAACTTGTCCGAAATTCTTGACATTCTGGTGCATTCCGAAGTAGTGGAAAGAGACGGGCTGATTTTTATGGAGAAAAGTGCCCGTAGTGGTGAACCAGCCTGCGCAGATGGTGCAGTAGTCTCGGCGCATCACCGCTGGGGTACATCAGAGGTTATAATATATGAGCTCAGATAAAATTGCCGTTTACCCCGGATCCTTCGATCCGATCACAATGGGACATGTTGATATAGTCGAAAGGGGACTAAGAGTTTTTGACCGGATCGTCATTGCCGTTGCAGTAAATACAACGAAAACAGGTCTATTTACTCTGGAAGAGCGTAAGGCTCTTATTGAAAAAACCTTTGAGAACTATCCCAACGTTGAGGTGGCTCTATTTGAGGGTCTCCTGGTGGATTTTCTCAGGATTCGCAATATTAAGTCAATTCTGAGAGGTCTGCGGGCAATTTCTGATTTTGATTACGAGTTTCAGATCGCAGGGATGAATAACACCCTGTGTCCCGATGTAGATACTGTATTTTTAATGACCAGCCAGAAATATTACTATATTTCCTCATCAGTCATCAAAGAGGTAGCCCGGTTCGGAGGAAACATTGCCGAATTGGTACCTGCTCCCGTTTACGAAGCTTTATCAACCAGATTTGCAAAGGTGAAATGATATGCAATTAGCACACAGGATTCGCTTTGTACCCAATTCCCCGACTCTTTCTATAACAGCAAAAGCACTGGAATTGAAAAAAGCCGGAAAAGACGTAATCAGTCTCAGTATTGGAGAGCCAGACTTTTCAACTCCGCAACACATCATTGATGCAGCGAAAACCGCCCTGGATCGTGGAGCCACAAAGTATACACCCGCCGCAGGGATTCCCGAACTTCGGGAAGCTGTTGCAGCGGAAGTCCGTCGGGATTATGAACTGGAGAAAATTACTTCTGACCATGTAATTATTTCTTCAGGAGCCAAACACAGTATCTATAATGCCATGATGGCTGTTATCAATCCCGGAGATGAAGTCATTATCCCGGCACCATACTGGCTGAGTTATCCTGTTATTGTTACCCTTGCGGGGGGTATTCCGGTTTTTGTACCCACAACCCTTGAAGATCGTTTCGTATTAACTCCTGACAAACTCCGCAATGCCATTACGAGGCGTACAAAACTCGTTATCCTGAACAATCCAGGAAATCCTACGGGTACCGTTTACAATCGAAAAGAACTGAAAGCTCTTATGGATGTAGTAATGGATTTTCCGAACATCCTCGTTCTGGAAGATGCAATCTATCGGAAACTTGTTTATGGAAATGCAAAGTTTGTAAGTGCTGCGTGTTTCTCTGAAGAGGCACGCAAACGTACAATAATTATTGATGGTGTATCAAAAGCATATGCCATGACTGGCTGGCGTATTGGTTTTTCCATTGCCCGTCGACAGATTACACGTGCCATGGCTCATATTCAGTCACACACGACGTCCAACCCTGCGGCAGTCTCCCAGTACGCATCCTTGGCTGCCCTCACTGGAGATCAGGGCCCCGTTATTGAAATGGTTAAAAGCTTTGCCAGCCGTCGCACAACCATGCTTGAAGAATTGCCTAAAATCACAGATTTCGAGTTTCATCAGCCTCGAGGAGCATTTTATGTGCTTCCACGCATCGGGAAAGTACTTGGAAAACTGACACCCAAAGATGAACTGCTCCGAACAGACATCGATTTTGCCAACTATCTGATTGATGAAGCAGGTGTTGCCCTTGTTCCTGGGACTCCATTTGGAGCACCAAGCCATATCCGCCTCAGTTATGCCCTTAATAATGACCGAATTGCCGCGGCCATTCAAAGAATCGGTAACGCAACAGCAAGCCTCCGGGAACCCGGCGCCTGAAAATGTCCCTGTTTCCTTGAGTGCCTGGCTACCTGAGATAGATTAATTTATATTGCAATACTCTGGCTCAACTAACGTGGGCATCGGTGTAATATCCCAGCAAAAATAATTGGAAATGTTTCCATCTTTTTATTTTCCGAAATACTCCATGGACAGCCTGTTACCATAAAAAAAACAGATAATAGTTATCATTTTCCGAGGCATTGTTCTAAAACCTGAGCCAGTTCACTTTTCAGAAAAGGTTTAGTCAGTCCTCCGTTGAAACCGTATTTTATAGGATTTGAAAGTACAGGATCTTCGGCATAACCGCTTGATACTATTACAGGTATAGATGGATTTAACTTTCGTATTTCATTTATTGTGTCAAGTCCACCCATTCCACCGGGTATCGTAAGATCGAAGATCAAACATCGGAAAGTATCTTTGGGAAGTGATGAAAATACATTGATTGCTTCACGACCATCAGTGACACAAAGTACCATGTAACCCATGGATTTTAAAATCATTTCCATAGATTTTCTTATTACTTCCTCATCGTCCATAACCAGGATTCGGCCCTCCCCCGCATGGACTTGAGCGGAAACAGTAGATTTGGCACCGACAGTTTCCTCTGATGCAGGAAGGTATATCGTAAATGTACTCCCTTTTCCTGGATACGATTCAACATCTATGGTGCCACCATGTCGACTGATTATGGAATACGAAGTCGCAAGTCCGAGACCGTGTCCTTTTGATTTCGTGGTGAAAAATGGGTCAAAGACCTTGCTTTTTATATCCGGTGGAATGCCAACGCCGGTGTCTTTAATTGATATACTTATGTAATTTCCTCCACCAAGAGTTCCATGTTCATTGGGTGGAAAATTTTGATTCCTGCACTCTACAGTAATAACTCCACCGAGAGGCATTGCCTGCTGTGCATTTATAACAATATTATCAATAACCTGTGAAATCTGATGTTTATCCATTTCACCATGATAAAGATCCGAGTCCATATGAAATTCCGCACTTATTCTTGACCCACTGAGTGCAAATCCGACGGTTTCCCGGATGAATGTTGCCGGGTTTGTAAGCCGTTTATGTGGTTCACCACCACGAGAAAATGTCAGAAGTTGTTGAGTTAAAGCTCTCGCCCGATTTATAGCTGAATTGGCTTCACTGAGGTACATTCTGACTTCAGAACTTGTCGTTTCCTCCCGGGCAAGATCGATAAAGCCGAATACACCGCTAAGTAGATTGTTGAAATCATGGGCTATCCCTGAAGCCAGAACCCCAAGAGCTTCCAGTTTGTCCGCCCGACGCAGGACCTCGGCCATTTTTTTCTTCTCGCTGACATCTCGAAAAACCAGCACAACTCCAATGATATTTCCCTCATCATCAATTATCGGAGCACCAGAATCGGATATTGCTTTCCGGCTTCCATCCCTGTTTACTAATACGGTATGATTTGCAAGTTCAACTACTTTTCCAGTCTTTATGACTCGTTCTACAGGATTTTCGCATCTTTTACCTGAGTATTCATTCTCAATTACAAAGACTTCTTCCAGTGATTTTCCACTAACTTCATCCAGAGTCCAACCAGTGAGCTCTTCCGCGATGTGATTCATAAGAATAATACAACCACCGGTATCTGTAGTGATTACCGCATCCCCAATGCTTTTCAATGTAACGAAAAGTCTTTCCTTCTCGTGCACCAGATTTTTTTCTGCAAGCATTCGGGAAGTTATGTCACGGACAATTCCCATTACCGAGAGCACCTGAGGTCCGTCTTTTTCAAGAGGAATTTGAACTGTATTGAAATATTTCTTTTGTTCTCCAATGGTTAAAAGCTCTGTGACATTGACTGTTTCTCCATTGAAAGCCATGTTATCGACTTTGTTAATCGTTTCCCCCTGCTCTTTTCCGAATAATTCAACAGGGGTTTTACCAAGTATCTGACTTTCCTCAGCACCTAGAAGTCTACACATGGCACGGTTTACATATGTGTATTGCCGGTTTTTATTTTTAATGAAAATGAAATCCGTCGCATTGTCGGTAATTGATTTCAGAGTGTTTTTACTTATGCGAAGTTCTTCCTCAGTTCGTTTTCTCTGGGTGATATCAGTGGCAACACCAATAATTCTTGTTACCCTGCCTCCTTCATCAAAAACCGGTTGATAAAGAACATCAAAAACAATTCCCATAACTTCCAGTTCTTCTCTAGTCTCTTTTCCCGATAGGGCATCGGTTATGGCTCTTAGTATCTCTGGATAATCTTTGTAAACATCATAAACAGAAAGACCTTCCACTTCGTGAGGTTTGAGTCCAAGTTTGGAAAGACCGAGACCTTCGGATACCTGAAATATGCCATCAGATCCAATTACAAAAGAAACCATGGGCATATTGGATACCAGGGAGCGATAGCGCAGTTCACTCAAACGCAGAGACTCTTCAATTCGCTTGCGCTCTGTGATATCAATGTGGCAACCAACCATTCTAAGTGGATTTCCGTCACTATCCCACTCCGTGATGCGTCCGGTACATATTACCCAGATGGTGGAGCCGTTTTTGTGTCTGTATCTCACTTCGTTATAGTAGGGGTCTTTTCCTCTGGATTTTACATGGGCATCGAATTTTTTTATTACTCCCGGAAGATCTTCAGCAAAAATAAGTTTCTGCCAGGATTCTGCAGTATTCTCAATCTCATGATCATCATATCCAAACATCTTCTTGAAACCCGGGCTCAAGTATTCATATCCCGTCTTTATGTCCCAGTCCCAATATCCAGCTAATGAATTTTCAAGGATTTCAAGATATGTTTCGTTTGTAATCATCGCCCGATTCTCCAGGTTGTTTTCACTGCCATTTACAATAAAAGATTAAGCCGGGAAAAGAAGAAAATCAAGGATGCAGTTGACTGGAGGTCTCCTTTTGGGATTTGAGCAAAAATAAAGACACCACTCCCGTTAATGTGACGGGAACAGCAACCAGAAGAAAGAATGAAAATGCGACACTTACCCCGGCTGCTGCGGAAAACCCTGCAAGGGTAAATAGATACCCCAAAGCCGCCTCCCGAGTTCCAAGACCGCTGATACTTACGGGAAGCAGGGCAAATGTATTGGCAAGGCCGAAAAGGAGAAACATCGAGATAAACGAAATATTCATACCTGCTTTGGCGGCAATAAGCCATACCTGATAATTCATTACTGAATAAGCACAGAAAGTAAGAATCACTGACAGCCAGGAGTGTCTGAATGAGTTGCGGAATGAATTGATAAAGACATCCAGAGATTCAGGCTTAACTCCAAATTTGCATGATATCTTAGTTATAAAAGACTTTTTAAGCATAAAAAATGCAGCAACAACTGTCCCGGAAATGATCAATGCAGCGGCCGCAGTGATTACTTTGGATGTTCCTGTGTAGATAATAGCTGAAATAAAGGATACCGATAGCAGAAACCCGAGATCAAATAAACGATCGACTACTACTGTAGCAAGTGCGCTGGCGGAAGAGGTTTTCTTATCAACGACATAAAAAGCACGAAAAATCTCACCGGCTCGGCCCGGGGTAACAATCCCAACGGCAATTCCCGCAAAATATGACCAGTATGCTTTGGAAATGGGCACGTCTGAGCCACAATGTTTCAGCAGAAGTTTCCATCTTAAAGCCTTAAACATAATATGAGGAAAATTCAGTAAAAACAATACTATGAATGTAGATATACCCAGTGTTCGAAGGTGCTGGGCCGGTTTTTGCCACCCTACTTTCCATAATAAAAAAACCAGAATCAGCAGACCAATTGTTTTAGGAAGAAAATGAAGCCACTTGCGGCTTTTCTTTAATTCATTCGGCATTACAGGCGGGGATTTCCGTAACAATTCTAGTTACTTCCGGGAGAATTTTATCACGATTTTTAAAACTCAAACCCCAGATCACAAGGATGCTGATTACAAAAAGACTGATGCCTGAAATCGCAGCAGTTACATCCGGATTCAAGGATTTCGACAAAGCAATTTGATGACCTGCAAGAGCACCTGTTAAGAGCATAAAAGCAGGAAAAAGGTAGACTAAAGCGGCGCTTCGCAACAGTCCTGAAGGTTTTATTTTTATCTCAACTCGGTCACCTTTCTGTGCATTACAGAGGTTTTTCGCCCGGGCAAAATGCTCACGTCCAAAGCTCATGGTGTGACAGGCGCCTTTTGCTGCGCAATGATTGCATGCATCGGGCCTGATAACTTTTACCATGATGACATCCCCATCACTACCAGTGACTTCGCCATATTGAATTATTGTTTCCCCTTGGTCTATTGATTCCATTAATTAAAGTCCTCGATATTCTTTCTAAGTTCCCCGATTCCAGGATAATCAGGATGCAACTGCTCCAGACGCTCAAGATAAACAGCTCCTTTTTCAGAATTACCAAGGCGCCAACTAAGGCGCGCTAGATCAAAAAGTGCGACGGGATGATCCGGCTCCACCAAAAGAGCTTTTTCATAATATGTCAGGGCTTTTTCCGGATGTCCCTGCCTTTCAGCTATAACTCCCTGATTGATCAGCGGCCCTGCCCAGTTTTCATCCAGTGATGATGCTTCCTCAAACCACTGTCTTGCCTCATCCAGACGGTTTTCCGCACTTGCTCGAAGACCGCGCATCTGATGTATCTTAGCCTTTGCGATACCAGCTTCCGGTACATTTTTATCTTCAAGTTCCCCGGCAATTCGCAGGGAATTTTCAAGATCCCCCATCACGATGTAAAGTTCGAGTCGAATCATCTTGAGCAGAAGGTTGTCCGGGTGCTGCGATTCAAGTTGACGGAGTTTTTCCAGGGCTTCCGGGTCCTGAGGGCTCATGGAAAGCTTTATGCGCACCCACTGACTGGCTGCACCGGTAAGTTCATCATCGTTATCCATGGCAAATTGTAAACGTTTGAGAGCTTCATCGTGATTTCCACAGCGATAAAGTTCCATTCCGTAGATAAAATTAACCAGGGGGTCTTGTGGATTCAGTTTCCACGCCGAGTAAAAATGCCCGCCGGCAACCTCGTGATTACCTTCTTCAAGGGCCCGGGAGCCGTATTCTATATGTGTTTTCCAGTCAGTCATAGTAGCACCATTTCTGATTTGGTATTTTAGTCCTATCGGTTTTCTACTCAAGCAGATTCTTCATAAAACAGATTTTTGGTTTGATCTGTTCCCACTGCTCGATTTATTTTTTACCGGTTCCATGGAGGATTTTTCCCGTTTTTTTTAAATTCCAGATAATCCGCTACGATATCTGCGTGATCAAAAGCCATGGGAGGAAGATTCGTTGGATCAACCCAGAAGACTTCTTCTGCATCATCCCCGGCCTCAGGTTTTCCCGTAGTTCGTCCTACAAATACTGCCGATATTGTATGCATACGGGGATCGCGGCCGGGGGCACTATAGGTATGTAGCATATGATAAATATCCACCGCAACCCCAGTCTCTTCCATGGCCTCGCGCAAAGCAGCCTCCTGAAGGCTTTCGCCCTCGTCAACAAAGCCACCGGGGAGAGCATATCCATGGGGGGGATTCTTTCTTTTTATCAATAAAATTTGAAAATTGTTGTCAGATTCTGATTCTATGATTATATCAACAGTTGGTACAGGGTTTCGGTATTCTTTCACTGGAACCTCCAATATGGGACTGAACGAATTATAACGTCAGGAGAAGTAATGTCTATATTACCTGTTGTAAAATATCCTCAGCCAATTCTGCAGGAACGTTCCCTTGAAGTTACAGAAATTACAGATGAATTGAAAGCTTTCATAGAAGACATGATCGAAACCATGTATGTCACTGAAGGCGTAGGTCTCGCTGCCGTTCAGGTCGGTGAGTTAAAGCGGATCTTCGTCGTTGATCCGACTTTTGCCGGTGGCACCGAAGGTGATCCAGCTTTTGTATTTATAAATCCCGAAATCATTGAAACGCAGGGTGAAGTCAAAGAAGAAGAAGGCTGCCTGTCCTTTCCTGGAGTTTTTATCACCATTAAGCGATTCGCAAAAACTACAATAAAAGCAATGGATTTAAACGGCAATGAGTTCACTATGGTTGGTGAAGGAATCCTATCCCGGGCATTCCAGCATGAAATTGATCACCTTAATGGACAGTTGATAATTGACCATGTCGGTGGACTTAAACGTAAACTTGCCCTCCGTCGACTTCGCGAAGATTAGTTTGCCCATTGGCCCAGAATCAAACTTTTCGCCAGTTTTTCGCTCAGGATAGTAACCACAAGATGTTAACTTTATTGTAGTGGCCTGTTAGAGATTTTAATAAATTTCTTCGCGAAGGGGATTACAAGACACGAACTTCTTTGAATACACGCGTTTCTGTTATAAAATCGTTTCATGAAAATTGCGGCATTCCTTCTAGTTTTTTTTACTGCCTGCGGAAACTATACTCCCCGGGACAAACTCTTCCCCGTTCCTGCCCGCAAGCGGTGGGAAAAGGGCCTTTCCCTCATTAAAGAATGCAGTAAATCCAGGGATAATAAATGCACAGTTCACGGTGTACTTTTGGCATACAGTGTACTGCACAGCCTTCCCTGGAACCACTGGCGTGTAAAAAAACTGACCCGGGTGCTTTCCGAATCCAACCTGAAACTGACAATTTCCCCAAATACTCCGGTTAAAACCCATCGTTTCAGTTGGTGGAATCGACCTTCGCGTCCTGAGGGGCGATCTCTGGAATCGGAGATCATGATCACTTACAGTGCGCTCAAATCCGGAGTTCTTAAGATGTCTCCCGCTGAGGGAGCAGAACTTTACGCGTTTACTCTCGCCACTTGTGGGCGGAAACATGTAAAAAAGTTTCCTTTCTCAGTTTTTGAAAATGAAAATCAATACATACTTTTCGATGAAATACTGAAAATTGACCCCCTTGCAGCAGATCACCTGCCATTAGACATAAAAAGTTTCAGCATCCTTGGAAAACACGGTCTCGTGCCGTCAAAAGCACTCCTGAATAAAATCTTCCCAACAGATTCCCCCTTTTACTGGATTCGCTCCGCTGCTCAGTACATTCTGAGTGCCGGCAGATCCATACCGGGAAACACTCCTTCAGAAATATTTTTAAAAGCATGGATTGCCGGACGCCCGAACGATATGGTTAAGGCCCTTGAACAGATGAAAAATCCTTCCAGTGTTTCTCAAAGGTTTTCACGGGCTCTCCTCTTCATGACCGCTCTGAATCCGGATCTCACGGCGAAAGAACTGGCCTTTGCCATGGGAGAAGAAGGAACAAATAAGGATTTCTTCATCAGTTGGGCTGGTTTTGCCCGGGAAAAGTTTGGACTTTCCGCGATGCATCTTCTTGAGGCACTGGGACAAATCTCACCTTCAAGACTTAAAATTGAAACACAATCTAGAGGCCTTCCGGAATTCAAACACTTCAAGTCCATAAATAAAAATGAGATTCCCGAAACATATAAAGCATATTACTGCCGATACCGAAACCAGTGGTTAACGTATCTTAAAAATGCCGGTGTATCTGCTGATTCCATTGATGTTCTGAAAACCATCGCCTGCCCGTCAGTTGTGAATCCTCTCGCTCCAGTGAAATCCGCTCCGGTCATTAAACCTGATGGTTCCTGGGAGGAACGCCTGCTGACTATGTTTTCCCGAAGGACTTCCCCGGTAGATTTTATAAATCTAATAAATATAATTGATAAAGACTGGTTGCCCACTTATGGTGAATTTCTCATGTCCATTGCAAGGCAGGATGGTAATTTCTTCTACGTCGCAGCCCTGGCATTTATGAAATCCGGCCTGTGGGAGCGCGCTCTTTACTGTCTGGATGAATACGGAAATACTCATAAAGATATTAACTGGGACACTGCCTTGTTAAAATGGCGTGATGCCTTCATCGCTTACGGCAACAAATGGTATGCTCACAAAATACATAAAAAATGGCTTTTGCGGGCTTTATCTCCAGCCTTAAAGGGAGAGTCTGAAAACCATTCACTTCGTCTTAACGTCTGGATAGCGCACATCCGTTTTCTCAATAAAAACGGTTTTACCAAAGATGCCCGCACAGAATCCGCACAGCTCTTAGTTGGCCTCAGTGACCGCGAGATTCAACTCATTTCCGCTGCCCTCGGACATCGGATTTCATCTCCGGGATCCATGATTTTTCCCCATGAATTAAAGCTCGTTGACAATAAAACCCGGCAACTCTATGTCCGTCTTCTTCATGCGTTTTTCCCCTGGTCAATATATCTCCACAATTACAGATGCTCTTTCGAAGGTCCCAAATCCGTCACTCCTGTGGGTCCTGTTTTTATTTCCCCATCTGAATCAAATATTATTAATACTTCCATAGAAGCGGTCGATAATTATTTTGCTGGCCTTTTCGGAGTGAGTAAATCCGTCGCCCTGGAAAAGTGTCGTGAGAAAGCAATCAATATCGGGCGCTGACAGCCGGGAGTGTTTTCATGGCGATTTCAAACGAACATGACATTGAACTCATTAAGGATACTTTAGCCGCCGTTGTGCGGACGATAATTCGTTTTGCCATGGATACGCCGGAATTCCCCCTTGCGGATTTCCGGGGGCAACTCGAACAATTCGTAGTATCCGTACTCATACGCAGACCCGGGGAAAACGCCATAGACGACCCTGATAAACATCATCGATTCGTTCGTAATCTCATAAACGAGCAGCGGCGCTGTGAAAATCGCCTGTACACTGGCATCAAAGATAACTCCAAAGCCATTTTAACGGATTTTATCAAAGATCTCAAAGCTTCCCTCCTTTCCAGACTTGAAGGGGACAATCAGATTGTCACAAATATTCAGGAAATCGAAAAAGCCGCCGAGGGTAAGGATCTCGATGCTATACGCAAAGCGACTAAAATGGCCGGGGACGCGATACGAAGTATAATTGAAAATCAGCACAACCGAGAAAAAGAACAACTCTCAAAACTCACCGTTCAACTGAAATCCATGAGGGAAGAGCTCCGGGATACCAAAGTCAAACTGAATACGGATCCCCTCACTGGTATTTTCAATCGACAGGCAATCAACGATTCCCTCCCCAAAGCCATGTCCTACAGTCGCCTTGCGGGGGAAGGCCTTGCCCTGTTCATCATAGACCTCGATTTTTTCAAACAGATAAACGATACCTTCGGACACAACGGCGGTGATGAAGCCCTCAAAGGCGTTGCAAAAGGCCTTGTTAAGAGTTTCTTTCGTAAAGATGACTTCGTCGCCCGATACGGCGGTGATGAATTTCTCGCCTACGCCCGTAACGTAACATGGGAAGAAATAGAAAAAATCGGTGAAAGAACACGACAGGCTGTGGAAAATCTAAATATCCTTTTTGACGGCAAAAAGATCCCCACCTCATGCTCCATCGGCTATACCATGATGAGTGACGAAGACACTATTGAATCCATCATTGAAAGAGCGGATCAAGCCCTGTACCAGTCAAAATCCGATGGTAGAAACTGCGCCCGGGGCATCCCGGCATGATTTTTTATGCAACATTTGCATTTTAATGTTGTCATAAGTCCAGGTACTGACTATTTCAGAAAAACCAGTTTAAAAGGAGGTTCATCTTGAGACAATTATATTTATTATTTTTAATTATGGCACTGTTTTCGTGGTCCTGTGATGATGACACCAGCAGCAACTCCAATAATATCAATAACACCAACAATACAAACACCAATAATACTAATAATACCAATAACACTAATACCGCTGTGGATGTGACATTCAATGTTCAGGGAATTACATCCTGCGGTCACTGGCCCCTTCAGCGGCAGAGCGGTCTGAATTATCTCGCTCCGGATAATGTCCGGACGGGAGTAATGAGTCTGGCTCTCATGAAAACTCACAAAGATCCGGCGCCGACAGACCTTTCCCTTGCGGATGATGTTATCGCTATGGATATTTCAAACGGTGATGTAATCTATTCAGGACCAGTACCCGACGGAACATATACTCACATGGTCATCGGTATCGCCTGGAGCGAGTACGAAATACCAGCTATGGGTCACTCATTTACAGATATTATGGGTACACTGCGCGTGAATATGGCCATGAGTTCTCACGAAAGTATCGATTTCGGCTCACGAAGTCAGGGACAGTATACTGCAACATTTGAAGCTATGGGTCACTCTCAGGATTTCAGCGGTTCCACGGAGATAAACTGCGTAATTTCAAACACCGGTGGTATTGCGTCGACAACGGGGAATCAGTTCAGTGTGAGAGTCCCGATTCCCGGGGGCCCCCTTGTTATTGATTCCGGTTCGGACAACACTCCCCGCACAGTAGTCCTTGAGTTTCCCCTTGCGGACACTTACGCATTCAGAGATAAAAGTGTCGAAGGATTTGTAGAGGGTACCCTCGACATATCACAAACTTTTACTGACAGTGAATTACCGGATTCACTATTTGAATGCAACCTTTTCATGTCCGACCGCTGCACCGAAGAAGGCACAGTACCAATTTCACCTACCTGGGCCATGCCTGATTCCCGCGTTAACTTCTGTACAGATGGAACAATTATGGATAATTGCCCATCGGTCGGCAGCGTTGGGTATGGACAGGACGCTGTTTACAGTGTGAATCCCATGGATTACTCTGCATCTGACGATATTGTGACTGATAACGTAACTGGCCTGATGTGGCAACGGGGTATTGTTGAAGGCAGTTTCGACTGGTGGGAAGCACGTGATGCCTGCCATAGCCTTGAACTAGGCGGCTATAATGACTGGCGACTTCCATCGAGAATTGAACTCGTATCTATCGTCGATTTCGGAGCGCTGGATCCCACAATTGATCTTGCGGCTTTTCCCAACACTCCCAGTGACTTTTTCTGGTCGGGCTCTCCCGTGCCGTTTCTCAATATGATTTACGGTGTGCGTTTTGAACTTGGTTTTATTTATGACCACGATCCCTACTCCTCCGGTCGCGTCCGCTGCGTCCGTTCCGATTACAATCCACTCGCCGAGCGTTTTACCCATTCGGGTAACACCGTAGTCGATAATTCCACGGGCCTCATCTGGCAACTTGCGCACCATGAAACCGCCCTCACCTGGCTCGATGCCCTTGACTACTGTGAGAATCTCGAACTGGATGGTTTTTCCGATTGGAGAATGCCGAAAATAAAGGAACTTCAGACTATTTTAGACGAAAGGCGCCTGCAGCCCACCATAGATGTCGTGGCCTTCCCCGGCACTCCATCGGAATGGTTCTGGTCTTCAACCCCAATCCAGTACCCCCCCGATGAAGCCTGGTGTACAAGTTTCACCGACGGCTACGCCTCCATCCACGCCTTTACCGAACTCCACTTAGTAAGATGTGTCCGCTGATTATACCCACAAGTAATCACTGACGATGTATATTTCCCTTTAAAAATAACAAATCAATATTACCATTCCTTTCACTTCTCATTACGAAAATAGCCTCCTTGTGGTATGGTGCCTCACTTCTTTCCCGGGCATTTTAGAGCCCACTTCACTTTTGGAGGATTCCATTGTCTGTTGCTTTTGTCCCCGGTCAACGCTGGATGAGTGAAACTGAGCCTGAACTTGGCCTTGGCCTTGTCACCGAACAACAGGGCCGGCAGGTGGTGATAGTTTTTCCTGCAACTCAGGAAACCCGACGTTATATGACGGCTTCAGCTCCTCTTCGCCGAGTCCGGTTTCGAGTTGGTGATGAACTGAATACTCAAGAGGGTCAATCCTTTATTGTCACCGAAATAACTGATGAAGGCGGGGTGCTGACCTACCATGGAATGGAATGCGCGCTAAAAGAAACCCACCTCGGGGCTCAACTATCCAGCGATTCCCCGGAGGAACGATTGCGGCTTGGACATTGGGACACGCCTGAAGAGTATGAACTCCGTCAAGATTTGTGGAAATTTAAAGAGCGCTGGTTACGCTCCCCGGCCCGTGGTCTTATGGGCGGACGAATTGACCTTCTCCCTCACCAACTTTATATTGCCCGGGAAGTTATTAAACAGCAGCATCCCCGTGTCCTCCTTGCTGATGAACCGGGGTTGGGTAAAACTATTGAATCCTGTCTCATTTTGCATCATTCACTTCTGGTGGGAAGGGTTAAACGGGTTTTGGTCCTCGTGCCCGAATCTTTACAGCACCAGTGGTTTGTTGAGTTGCTATGTCGTTTTCAATTGGTTTTCCGCATAATGGATGACGAACACTGCACCTCATTTGATAAAAACAATGAAGAAGAGAACCCCTTCGAAGATGACGCCTTCATTTTATGTTCTCTTTCCTGGCTCGTTCGTAACAAAAAGCGCATGGAGCAGGCTATCTTCGCGGATTGGGATATGTTGGTGGTGGATGAAGTTCATCATATTGTTACTAACAGTGTCGCGTACCAACTCCTCTTTGCGCTCAGTTGCAAAACACCCGGGGTGCTTCTATTAACAGCTACACCAGAACAACTGGGAGCTGAGAGCCATTTTGCGAGGCTTCGAATCCTCGACCCCCAGCGATACAATGACTATGAGGAATACCGTCGTCAGCATGACCATTTTCAAGCCTTAGCTGACCTTGCGGCTAAGCTTCTTGATGTGCAAAAACCCTTTGCCCTCTCCCTGGATGAACAGAACTATTGGAAAAAACACGATCCTTTGCTCCTTACTACATTGAATGAAGCTCATAATCAAAATCACCTGCAACGCCAAAACACTGTATCCAGCCTCCTTGATCGATTTGGTCCAGGCAGGGTCATATTTCGAAACACTCGAGGAGCCATAGCCGGATTTCCCGAACGAGAAGCCATTTTTTATCCTCTGGGAGCATCTTCTCAAACTGACTCAACCGCCAACGAAGCAGTTTCTCAGGAGAGACTTGCACCGAGGAGTGCAGCCCATGAGGATCTGCGGTTTCCCTGGCTCAACTCATGGCTGCAGGATAATCCCGACATAAAAGTTCTGCTACTATGTAAAACCCGACAAATGGTGGAAGAACTTGAACAATATCTTAGAGGAATCAGCCAGGTTCCTTTTGCAGTCTTCCACGAGGGGCTTTCCCTCATCCAACGAGATCGTAATGCTGCATGGTTTTCGGAGCCAAACGGAGCGCGTCTTTTAGTCTGTTCAGAAATCGGTGGTGAAGGACGGAATTTCCAAATGGCTCAGCATCTTTTGCTCTTTGACCTTCCGTTGGATCCCGAACTCCTGGAGCAGCGTATTGGTCGACTGGATCGCATTGGACAGGCCCCAAAGATTTACATCCACATTCCATATATCATGGGCACTTTTCATGAGGTACTCGCCCGCTGGTTTCACGAAGGAATGGACGCATTCTTAAAGTCTAAACCCGGTGGAAACCTCGTTTTAGAGGCCTTTTCACATGACCTTGCCGCACTTCAAACAAATGAATGGACTCCCGAATATCTAGACAACCTCATCAAAAGCACTGCCCGCTTCCAGGACGCGTTGCAGAAAAAGCAGGAACAGGGCCGCAATCGACTCCTGGAATGGGGTTCCTTCAACCGGGAAACAATCCTGGAGCTTATGGATTCCATTAAAAATATTGAGCAGGACAGTTCAATCTGGGAACTCACACATAGTCTCTTTGATGCCCTTGGCGTGGATGTGGATAAACTTACTTCGGATATCTGGCAACTAAAACCAGGACCCCGGCTGCATCCTGCTTTTCCATGGCTTAAAGGAGAAAGTCGTAATGCCTCTTTCTCTCGTAAAACGGCAATGGAGCGTGATACCACGATATTTTTAACACCGGATCATCCCATGGTAAGTGAATCCATGGATTTGTTGCTCAGTTCCCAGCAGGGAACAGCCAGTGTGGTAGCATGCAGTGCACCAAACCCTGAAATACGCCTTGCAGTTACCTTCATTCTTGAAGCTATAGCGCCCCCGGCCCTGGGGGTAGAGCGTTTTTTACCATCAACACCCATTACCCTCACATTGAACCAGCGACAAGAAATCGTTAAAAATACAGAGACTTCGCAAGAATGGCGTTCTCTTCCCCCGGAAATCTTTGAGCATATGCCCCAACTGGTTGAAGAGCTCATTCCTGCCTTAATTTCCTCGGCAAAAGAGAGCGTAACTTCCCAAATTACCTCTATACAGAATACCAGTCTTGAGACCGCTTTCAGTTTTTATAAAAATGAGCTGGAGCGGATTCGATACCTGAGAGCGGTCAATCCATCCGTCTCCCAGGACGAAGTGGACGAATTGGAAACCCAAGCCCAGCAGACAATTAAAGCAATTCAAACATCAAGAGTACGTATGGATTCCCTCCAACTCCAACTTCGTGGAATCTAAGCCGCAAACAATTCTTAACCCGCTGTTCATAAAAAAACGAACAATTTATTAATAAAGGGGGTTGACTTGGGATTTGACTTTCTTTATTGTTTATGAGCCATTAAGGCATAATTTAAAAACCATAAACGTCGTCAAACACAGTAAGGAGTGATCATGTTTCAAATAAGGAATATTCCGGTAAATGTTAAACTTGAAATGTCAGAGAGGGTTCTTGAAAACATTGCAAAAGAGTACGCCTCTGATGCTTCTCTTATGGAATTTGTTAACTTGGGACAGAAGAAACTCGAGGAAATCCGCAAATCTGCCGTTGCAAGAGAGTTCTCAGAGATAACAGCGGAAATAAGCGAAGCAGACGAGGTACGGGATAATGCGTACCGATCTTTAATATACATGAGCCAGGCATACATCAGTGCAGGTCCCGTGATGCCCGGCTATAGCGAGGCAAATGAGATATACAAGGAACTGACTTCAGATGGTATGAAATTCCTGCAGGGTTCCATGCATGGGGAAAGCGATATAATTCGAACTCGCCTTGGATGGCTTTTAGACCCCCAGCGAACTGAAATGATCAATAAATTAAATCTCAAACCATGGATCGAAAATCTTGAAAATGCCCAGAATGAGTTTGACAGGCTTTACGCCGCACGAAAAGATCGCAAAGAATCCCTTCCGTCAATGACACCATTTGCCCGAATGAGGGAAATGGATGGGATTTCACGCACATTGTTTACAATGATGATGCAGAAATACAGCAGTGACGAAACCCACAAAGCATTTGCACCTCTTTGGGAGGCTTCCTCCCGCCACCGCTCTTCAAGAAAGCCCACCACTGCCGAATAAACCAACAAACGCCATCACTTCAGGGGAAACAGTGAACAGGATATAAGACGATGCCGTGTGAAATTTGGGGACTGTTTCAATGCACATATTCGATCACGCCGAAAATTTGAGGGCTGCTTCAATGCACATGTTTGATCATGCCGAAAATTTGAGGACTGTTTCAATGCACATATTCGATCACGCCGAAAATTTGGGGGCTGTTTCAATGCACATGTTTGATCATGCCGAAAATTTGAGGACTGTTTCAATGCACATATTCGATCACGCCTGAAATTTGAGGACTGTTTCAATGCACATATTCGATCACGCCTGAAATTTGGGGATTGTTTCAATGCACATATTCGATCACGCCTGAAATTTGAGGACTGTTTCAATGCACATGTTCGATCTTGCTGTAAATTTGGGGATTGTTTCAATGCACATGTTCGATCTTGCTGTAAATTTGGGGATTGTTTCAATGCACATGTTCGATCACGCCGAAAATTTGAGGTCGGTTTCAATGCACATATTCGATCATGCCCGAAATTTGAGGTCGGTTTCAATGCACATATTCGATCATGCCCGAAATTTGAGGACGGATTCAATGTCGTATGGGGATTTACCGGTGTGGTCATTCATGTCTATGTAATTACCCCGCCACCCACCAGGGATCCGCGATGCCTTACGGCATCTTTGATCCCTTCGCTAATATGTGTGAGCCAAGTTGTGGCTCGTTTTCCGGTGTTTCCTTTTGAAGTCGACAGTTTGTATTCAGAATCGCGTAATTCAGTTTTTTATGATCCGCGGATTCAATGTCGCATGGGGATTTACCGGTGTGGTCATTCATGTCTATGTAATTACCCCGCCACCCACCAGGGATCCGCGATGCCTTACGGCATCATTGATCCCTTCGCAAGACCGCTTGCGGAATAAAAGGATCGAAAAGTGAAAAGTGTATGTTTTCATAAACCATTTGTAATTATGCTTTGATGTTAAATGTTTATGACCTGATCCTGTTCCTGTTTGCCTGACTACCTGATTCCCTGTTAAAAAATCAGGTATTCAGGAAATCAGTAGCAGGAACAGGACAATCAGGGTCTTTCTCCTGAAGATTTTCTTTAAAATAACATACTATCGTATTACTCCGCAAGCGGTCTAATATGTGTGAGCCAAGTCAGAAGGTGCCGGTTTCTTTTATTTCGGTGTAGTACCACAGGCCTGTTCCTTCAATGCAGGAGCGGCAGAGGCTTATGCGATCGATTACGTCTTCGAGAACGCGCTCCGGAAGAAGTATTTCGAATTTAAGTCTCGGAACATAGCCGAGAACCAGATCCCGGGACGTTTCGAAAGGATTTGCCTGATTGCCGAATGCGTGGCCTTCGCAGGGAGTAATTGTCCAGGAGAGAATTTCTTTCTGGGAATTTAGAAGTTCCACGAAGCTATCCCGGGCCTGTTCATGTATAATAACAGTAAGTAGTTTCATTTTTTAATCCCTGCAGACCTTTTCACTCAGGTACTCTTCCGAGTTTTGTTTCCGATTTTCAGCATACTTCTCCACCGTATAGTAAATTACGGGAAGTAAGATGAGCGTAAGAATCGTGGAAGTAAACACTCCCCCGAATACAACTACCGCAAGGGGTTTTTGGATCTCACTCCCCGGGCCGCTGGCAATGAGAAGTGGTACAAGACCAAGCATGGTTAGAATTGCCGTCATTAAAACAGGGCGCAGTCGCCGCACGCTACCTTCAGTAACGGCGGTTTCGAGGTCAGCTCCGGATTGCCGCATCTGATTATACACAGACAGCATAACCACACTGTTTTCAATGGCGAGGCCAAAGAGTGCGATAAAGCCAAGGGACGCCGGTACACTGATGTAAAAACCACTGAAGAACAGCAGCACAATACCTCCGATGAGGGCAAGGGGAATGGTCATAATGACCACGATGGACTGCCGCATGGATTTGAATGTGGAAAACAGAATAAGGAAAATAATTAAAAATGTCGCGGGAATGGCAAACATCAGGCGTCGATTTGCACGCTGCTGATTCTCAAACTGGCCGCCGAACTCTACGAAGTATCCCGGTGGAAGCTTGATTTTTTCGCTGATTTCCTTTTTGAGATCCCCCACAAAACCAACGATGTCGCGACCTTTCACGTTACTCTGAATAACTACAAGGCGTTTGCCCCCTTCCCTTGTGATCTGGATGGGACCATCCACCAGTTCCGGTCGCGTAATGTCTCCGAGTCTGATTTTTCCCCCGGCGGGTGTGTCAATGAGGATATTCTTTATTGCATTGAGATCCTTACGGTATCGCTCGGGGAATCTCATAACTACAGGGAAGCGGCGGGCGCCTTCGATAACGGTGCTGATTTCCGTGCCCCCCACGAGTTTGGCAATTACGTCATTTACAGCTTTGACGCTTATGCCCTGACAATCCATGGCTTTGCGATTCATCTTGAAAACAAGGTATTTCTGCCCCCCGAGAGGAGTCCGGATGACGTCTGCCGCCCCCGGCATCTTTTTGAGAATCTCTTCGATTTCCGCGGCTTTTGCGTCGAGAGTATTCATATCGTCGCCGTATATTTTAATACCGAGGGCAGCTTTTACCCCCGTCAGCATTTCACTTACCCTCATGTCGATGGGCTGGGTAAAACCGTGGTTTACACCGGGGAATTTTTCAATAACGGCGGCAATTTTCTTCTGGAGTTCCTCCTTGTTTTTAACTTTCCACTGACTTCGAGGCCTTGTTACAAGGTAGTTGTCTGATTGATAAAACCCCATGGGATCCATTCCGAGTTCATCGGATCCCGTGCGACTGACTACACCTAGAATCTCGTGGATTTTCATGAGTTCTTTCTGAATTTCCACATCCATTTTGAGGCTTTTATCCAGTGAAATACCGGGGATTTTCTCCGTCTGGACAACAATTGTACCTTCATCTAAAACCGGAAGGAATTCCTTTCCCGTAAAGGGAAACAGGATAAACGCTCCGACGGCCATAAGAAAACCGACAATAATCGCCGTCTTTTTGTAGCAGAGGAAAAACGCGAGGATTGAACGGTAATGACGCTGAAGAGCGCGTACGAAGGCATTGTCCCCCGTGGGGGATTTGCGCATGATAAAACTGGCGATAACCGGGATTACCGTCATGCTCAGGAACACACTGGATAAAAGAGCGAAGGAAATGGTAAACGCAAGGGGTTTAAAGAGCTTACCTTCAATGCCCGTAAGGATGAAAATGGGAAGGAAGGATACAACAATTATAATAACTGCTGTCAAAACCGGCAGGGCCACTTCGCTTACGGCCCGATATACGAGGTTGAGCCTGTGTGCCCGCTGATCCCGCTCGTTTAAATAGTTGAAGATATTTTCAACGACGACTACGGAGGAATCCACTAATATACCAATGGATATGGCCAGACCTCCGAGACTCATAAGGTTTGCGGTAATTCCGAAATACTTCATTAATATAAAGGCACTGAGGACCGCAGATGGCAAAATGAGACCCGCGGTGATAGCTGCTCTCAAGTTTCCAAGAAACAGAAGCAAAATAATAAGAACTATGATTACTGCCTGAGCAAGGGAGCTTTCCACAGTCCACACGGCGGCCTTTATGAGGTCTGTGCGATCATAAAAAGGAGTAATTTTAACTCCCGGGGGAAGGGATTTCTCGATTTTCTTCAGGGCAGCTTTTACGCCATCCACCGTAGCACGACCGTTGGCACCCCGCCGTAAAAGCACGAGGCCCTGCACCGCTTCACCGCGTCCGTGGGCTGTTACACCGCCGAAACGCACGGAAGGAGTAATCTTCACATCGGCGACTTCATGCAGGTGGATGGGGCGGTTTCCGATGTTTTTAATTATGATATCGCCGATTTCCCGGACGTTGTTTACCATGCCGTCAGTTCGAACTAGAATCACTTCATCGTTTACAATAACCCGATCTCCGCCGACATTCTGATTGTTTTCGGAAACGGCCTGGGCAATTTCGTCTATTTTGATGTCAAGGGCCATGGTATCCGATGGCCTCGGAGTAATGAGGTAGGTTTTTACTTCACCACCAAGGGAGTTCACTTCTGCAACACCCTCAACTCCCGCAAGACGTGGCTTGATCTCCCAGTCCAGAATGGTCCGCAGATCCATAGTGGACCAGCCTTTTCCTTCCACGAGAAACATGAATACTTCACTTAGAGGGGATGCAATGGGTGCAAGTCCTCCTTCAACTCCCGGAGGAAATGACGATAGAACCTGAGAAATTCGCTCAGTTACCTGCTGCCGTGCCCAGTAGATGTCCGTTTTATCGGTGAAATCGATAACGACAATGCTGAGGGCGTATTTTGTTGTACTGCGCACGATGGTCTGGTTCGGGATTCCACGAACGGCCATTTCTATAGGCTGGGTAATCTGCTTTTCAACCTCGATGGGAGTCATTCCCCGGGCTTTGATAATAACCTGAACCTGTGTTGTGGAGATATCCGGGTAGGCATCAATTGGAAGTGTTGAAAAGGCCCAGATTCCGCCGATGGTGAGCATCGCAAGCAGTATCACCGCCATAAGTCTCTGAGTAAGAGCAAATCGGATGGTAGCGCGTAACATTATTCACCCATAACTTTCAGCCATTCCGCTTTAATGAGCAGCGTATTTGCTGTTACGACCCGGTCTCCTTTTTGAAGGCCCTGTTTGATTTCCATGATCTTTCCGTCGTCGGTGCCGGTTATGATTTTTCTCATTTCAATCATTCCGGGACTTTTTTCAACGAACACCACGGGGGAGCCCGCAATATCGGTAATCGCTCCCAGAGGAACAGCTATTTTCACGGGGATTTTTTTAACTGTAAAAGTCGCAAGTCCGCATAGCCCCGGTCGCCATCTGCCCCCAGGATTTTTCATGGACACACGCACGAGAATGGTTCTCGATGCACGATCGATTACGGGACTTATGAAATCCACGGTGCCTTCAATGGTTTCGTTGAGCTTTCCATTATAAAGTTTCACGTTGTCTTGAGGTTTTATATTATCCACAACACCGGGATTAACTCTCACCTCAAAACGCACTGTTGAGAAATCCGCGACCGAGAGAAGTTCTTTCTCCGACGAAACCGCATCGCCAACGGAGGCATGCCTTTTAGTCACAACGCCGTCCAGATTGGATTTAAGAGTGTAGACACTGATGTTTTCTTTGGTTTTCAGCAGGTTTTTGAGTTCGCTTTCCGTCATGCCTGTGAGTAAAAGACGCTGTTTGACCATTTCCGTTTCGATGTTCTGACGCTCAAAAGCAGTTTTTGCTGTGATGTAATTATCCTGAGCAACAATCTTCTTTTCAAAAAGATCCTTTTCACGCTGAGTCTTTGCCCATGCCTGTCCACCTTTGGCAACACCTTCGAGATATTTTAACTTGAGGTCTGCAACTTCGCGGCTGTCAATGAGGGCGATTACATCACCTTTTTTAATCGTCTGCCCTTCTTTGACTTTGAACTCCCGCACAATCCCGCCGACTTTTGGCACGATGCGGAACACCGCCTCACTGCTCTGGGCAATTTCCCCCTGAGCATTCCAGGTGATGTTTAAAACCCCGGGCCCGGCGACGGCAAATTCCGGTTTTGTGAACTTAAGTTTTTCCGGAGTCATTTTAAGAACACTGCTCTTGGGCTCTTCGGATTTGACAGATTTTTTCCCGGAAGAACAGGACACAAGAAAAAGGGCAGCTAAAAGAAGATTTAAATGAGTTTTCATATTGTTACCTGTACAGGGATACACCTGATTTGTATTCGAGTTCCACAGCCCGGCGATGATATTCATAAAGTTCATCCAGAATCTTTTCGCGGATTTCTAAAATCGCTTTCTGAGATGCCAGGAGCTCAAGGTGAGTGAATTTTCCGAGATTGAAACCTTCCTCAATACCTTTTAAATTGCCAATCAGAAGACGAATTACGTTGTTTTTATAGTCAGAGATTGTGGAGTGCATAATCACGAGTTCCTGATAAAGCTCGATGATTTCTGTTTCAAGTTTGAATTCAGCTGCGATTATTTCCCTGCGGGCTTTTTTCTTCAGCGCTTGGGCGAAATCGACTTTGTGACGATTAACGGAAGATATATTGAATGGAACAGATATTCCCAGCACAGCCGCGGAGTCGTTGTTATCCCGGAAGTATCTGTAGCCTGCAGATATCTCGATGTCGGGATACGATCCTGCTTTAGCTGAATCCAACTGAGACTTGGCAATTTCCACAGCGACAATCCATTTTTTAACGTGAGGATTGGTTTTTACGGATTTGATGAAGTCCTGCTGAAGGGTTTTAATTTTCGGCAAGTCCCAGTTTCCCGCGACACTCTTGAAATCCGGTGTGCGGCTGCCCCAGTGATATGCAAGAGCTTTTTTCGAAAGTTCGTAGCGATTTTGAAAGCGTTTTTTCTCAATTTCAATGATTTTGAGGCCTGCCCGGGGAATATCCAGTTGGATATCGGCGAGTTTTCCACCTTTTACTTTGAGTTCGAGTTTTTCCAGAATTTTGGCGGAGAGGGACTTCTGCTCATCCAACATCCTGAGTTTCTCCTGAAGATAAAGCACCTTCAAAAAAGCCTGAGCTGTTTCACCTGCGGTCTGCAGCACCATGATATCATGGGCTGCCCGGGCGGCATTTACATTGAGATTAGCGGTTTTAGCCCTTTTGAAACGTTTTGCTCCAGTCTCAAGAACGTAACTGAGTGAAATAGTAAGTTGAGAGCCGGAAATATTGCGATAAGCTCCGGAACCGAGAAAGTCTTCAAATTCCACACTGACTTTAAGTGGCTGCGGCGCACCCTCCACCTTCGAGGCAATTTGCAACGCTTCGATTTCAGCTTTTGCCACGTCGAGATGAGGGTTTTTCATGATGGACCGGGAAACCGCTGTGGGCAAGGTCAGAACAGTCACGGGTTTAAGCACATCCCCCTGTGTCGAGGCGTTTTTAAGGACAAGCGGCGCATCATTGTACACAGGCGGTGTTTTTTCCGTACCGGCACACGCCGTAAATAGTAGGAAAATCAACAGAAAAAATTTCATTTAATCCCTCCAATTCCACAATTGTAAATCCGAATTTGCTTTTGTAAAGGTGTGTTTTTTTTTGTGAGTTATTCAAGACACAATGTAATGAGCCATTGAAGTAGAGCGATGATTGGGCGAAACGTAGTGAGCGATATCATGGCCGCTGAATTATTGAAAAAGACCCCAGCGAAACGAAGTGAACGGCAATCTCCACGTAAATTTCAGCGAAACAAAGTGAGCGACAATCTCCACGTAAATTTCAGCGAAACAAAGTGAGCGACAAATTTACACATAGAGCGAAACGAAGTGAGCGGAATATTTTCGACGCCGCAGGCGTGGGGAGTCCAGAGGGGGCGTGACCCCTCTGTGCCGGTTCAAGGGGGATTGGGGGGAAGTCGGAATCCCCCCAACTGAGAGGTTT
>JAHJMN010000152.1 GCA_018821305.1 Myxococcota bacterium | reverse complement strand
ATAGTGTCATTTCATGACGAGCGGGTTCTGGGCCTTGCCGGCCCATCACCCTTGACTAAAAAGCCAGCGTTTATTCGTGATGATCATGAGTATGCAATTCTTTATAAAGTAATGATTTACTGAATATAATTGACCCCTGATTCCCTGTTACTGAATCTGTTTCTGTTTCCCTGAAATATTTAGTTAATGTCCTGTAATACTATATCTTCAAGTTAACACCAAATTTGGACACAGGACATTAAGAATGAAGACTTTGAAATTATTATAGTGTTCTGAATAGCATGTTTTCGTAAACATGCTCAATTTTGACAAAAATTGAATTTCAGGACACGAACTATTTAAATCCTTATAACTGCATTTAGTTTTGTTAACAATATCAACTAATACGCCTTAACCGAGCAGCATTGCAGTCTAATCCTTATTTTTCAGGCCGAGGATGTCGCAGCTGGCTTTTATTGAAGTGGAAAGGCCGTGTTTGCCGGATTTATCGAAGCGACTCATCAGTTTTGTGACGTTGATTTTTCCGGCGATGGTGAAAACAGCGATGGTGATAATAAAAGCTCGAAGGACAATGAACCACATGTCCGTGGATTTTGCGCCGAACAGTAGGATTACAAGGAGGGAAAGGAGCCAGAAAATTGCGAAGGTGGGTTTGAAAAACTGTCGGAAGGCCCCCATAAGCGAGGTTTTCCAGGTGGTTTTTGTGCGGTGCGGGGTGCTGGTCAGAGGGAGCTTTTTTCCCGGCAGTGAACTGAATCGTCGAAGGAAAACGCCCCGCCAGGAAACGAAAGCGAAGATGGCGTTCACAGCACCGCGAAAACCTGTGAGGATGAGGATCACGGCAAAAAGGCCAAGTTTCATACCGAAAAATGCAGTAATTTTCATTGAAAGATTGTTGAATGCGTCAAACCACACCTGTCCGAAGGTGAGCCAGTTCATGAGAAGAGAAATACCTGTTATGGCGCCCCCAAGGAGAATTGCTCCCATGAGGACGGAAAACAGGTTCCAGCCGACAATTGCAATGGGAAGTGCAAAGATGCTCCCCTGAAGCCAGATGAAAAACATGGGCTTTATGGGATTATGCATGGGGGAAAAAACTTTTAAAATTGCAGTGATGAAGGAAATACGGAAAAGACCTTTACCCCCGAGGACTTTTCCATAACAGATAAGCATAATCATCTGCAGGGTCGAGAGAAACTGCCCTTTCAGGGGAATGCGATAGAGATGAAGAAGGCTTCCAAGTCCGATTTCCGTTATGGCGCTGTAACCGGAAAAAATGCCGATACGCCGCAAGCGGTGATGGGAAAGAGCCTCGGAAACGGCTCTGCTACCATCGGCGGGATCCGTTTCGTCAAGGTCTATTATGAGGTGCGGTTCAATACCGAATTTCTGTTTGAACTCATTGAGTTTACGTTTCTTTACAATAAGAATGGCATTTTCGTAGTAACTGGTTTCAAAACCCGTGAGTATGTCCGAAAATCCCTTCCCTTCGCATTCCTGGGGCCCGATATCATCCATTATAAGGGTATGGCCATCGGAAGGGACTGCAAGTTCCGAAAGACAACGAAGACGCAAATCATCATTAAACGACCATGTTCCGTCGTAAGTTGCCCATATCCCGGAGGATTTAATATTAAACGGTAAAAGACTGTACGTTGAAGCAGGTCCATGTTCCGTGCGATCAGTTGCAGGAAACAAAAAACCCCGTGGTTTGGTTATTACGCCTTCGTCGATGAGGTTTTTGACAAATGTTGTCTTTCCCCTTGAGACGCTGCCGGTAATAATGATATACACAGGGTGAAAGATCATGAGTGTTACTCCAACCGGGTTTTGGGACCCTGAATATAAAGTCGATGAACCTCAAAATTAAACTTGCAATCAGTGACGATAACGCAACGTTCATGGGTATCGGGCTTGTGTGGCTTGTGCGGGGAATCATTGAACACGGCAGCGTCCGACAGGCGGCAGCGTCCATGGGCATGTCCTACCCGAAAGCGGTCAAGATTCTCGCCCGCCTTGAAGAAGGCCTCGGATTTCCCGTAATT
Source organism: Myxococcota bacterium (assembly GCA_018821305.1). Classification (GTDB taxonomy): domain Bacteria; phylum Myxococcota_A; class Polyangia; order HGW-17; family HGW-17; genus JAHJMN01. The sequence continues at coordinate 4,036 of JAHJMN010000152.1, read as the reverse complement.
GAGCGAAAACGTGGGGGCGCCGCTGGTGGTGGTGCCGTCGTAACAGAAAAAGGACTTGAATTCATCAACCGCTTCAGCGATTTTCACAAGAAAATCTGTGATTTTGCAAATCATGAGTTTTCACAATCCTTTAGCCCGGGAGAAAATTAGTTCCGGTTTTGGAGTTCCAGTATTAATCCGAAGGTTACTCGACTTCCGGGTTGATTTCGAACAGACCGGCAATCCGAAGGTTACTCGACTTCCGGGTTGATTTCGAACAGACCGGCGGTAGTTTCGTTTATGTATTCAACCATTTTCCAGCGGAACATACCTATAGCGGATAGTGCACTGCCAAGATACTCCGGAACTTCAGCATCGTCTTCCAGATCGAAATCCACCATCAGGGTTTTGCCTTCCATTTCCGGATACAGAGGATCCTTGTCTCCGGGATAACCCACGTAAATATATGCGTTATCGCGAACGAAAGCGAAAGTGGGGAGCTTTGAAGTATCGCCCTCCAGTCGTGTGCGCAGGGGATCATAACCGTCACGACCAATAGCATTAAAGGGCGCGTCGTCAGGGGCGGTTATTTCAGCTTTATCAAGGATCGCAGAAAAACGAACTCCCCGTCGGGTAACAATCTCAACGTTTTCAGCTCCAATTTTATCAGCACCGGAGAGCACTTCCACGTCAAGACCATTGATGTCTACCCGGACAGTTTGCCCGCCCATAAGGAACGAAACCGTACCGAATTCACAATCCGCCGTATTTCCATCCATGAATGTGTATTCATTCGTGTTGTTTGTGTTTTCTGAACCGTCATCGCATGCGTAAAATGCGATGAGGGATACAAAGAGAGCGAAATTTAAGAATTTTTTCATAAAAATACCTCCGTCTTCAGGTTGTAATGTCCTGTGTCCAAATCTGGTATTTACAGGACACGAACTAACTATCCAAACCGGCCTTGAAAGCCGGTGTAAAAGGTTCGGCCGGGTCTGGCTTCCAGAGAACCCGACATGTAAAGGGTGTCCGTTATATTTGAGCCTTCGACAAACCAGGTCAGGCTCAAGTCTTTTTTGTGGTAAAAACGCCATCGCACCTGAACTGTAAAAATGTTTCCCGAAGGAAGTACATCTGCAATCCAGGCCGTGGAAAGGGTGTCATACCACCACGCTTTTGCTGTGGAGGCATAGCGATGCTGAATCCCGAAATGTAACGAATCCACAGGATAAATACCCACGGAAGTAATGACAGTGTGACGACTGAGGTAATCAAGAGGGCGATTTTCCGACAAGTCATCGGCGTCAATAAAACGATAAGAAACTGATAAAGCGGTTTTAAATGGAAAAAGACCCCGACGTTTCAGTTTAATGTAACTTTGCAGTGAAACTCCCCTCATACGCGCTTCCCCGGTATTTTCATACACATCACGGGGTTTGAGGATCATATCGTCAATAAGGTAATAAAAAAGATTTCCCGAAAAACGCAGATCAAAATGGCGCCTTTTGATTTCCAATTTCGAATACAGCGAGACCATATTTATGTTTTCAGTTTTAAGATCGGGATTCCCTCCGAGGCGGTTTGTGAACAGTTCTTTCAGGGTAGGAAACCTCACTTTGTGCCCGATTTCGAAACCGACATTCAAGGCATTTGTTCCCAATTGCGCGGCGATGCGCCCTTCAGGCCCTGTCACAACCCGTTTGGTAGTTTCGTAATCAATTCCGCGAATCTCTTGACTGAGAATGTTCATCCCGGAAAAAAGACCTTCGATTTCAAGTTTAAAATATTTGCGGCGATAAACACTGCTTATTATGCCCGCAAACATCTGAGAAGAGTACTCTTCGTAAGGAGTCCAGTCCTGAATTTCCCCGGCACCGTCGATACGACGTTCTTTCTGTTGGTGAATGTCAAGGCGATGAATTGCTTTTGCCGTAATTGAAACACTTTTAAATGGTTCAAAGTACAGGGAAAAGTGCTCACCGGAGGAAAAATTTCTATATGCACTCTGAGCAAACCACGCCAGAGTATCCCGGGTAAGGCCAGTATAAGAGGGATTACCGTGATCATCGAGATTATCCGAGTGAAAATGACCGAAAATCGAAAACTCCGTCGTTATTCTTTTCCCCGATGGTATTTGAAAATCCCGACGGTACTTTGCACCGCCGAATAATGAAAAGTAATCTGTAAATGACCAGTATCGCACATATTCCTGGCTTTCGAAGGGTGGAATCTGACGCGGGGAATCGACCATGGATAGAAAGAAATCAAGGCGGTCGGAAGCAGTGAAATTACCGCGTGCGGCAATAGACATTCCCGTACGCTGAAGTTTCGAACCGTTGCGGATACCGCCGTCTTCGTGAAACTGGGAGTATTTCCCGTCGGTGGGAAAAACTGAGGGGAGTATGTAACCTTCACTTCGCTGATGCGAAATCCCGGCGGTTATTATGAAATTACCCGCTCGCAGGCATAAATTAGCGGTTCCAAACAGATCCGGCATGAGACTGTGGTGAAAATTACCGCTTCTGATAATGATGTTACGGGAATAATCACGGCAGCGCCTTGCAGTCTCCATGCGAACAAGACCACCACTGACCCCGGGGCCGTTAAGTAAACTGACAACACCGGTTTCCACAATAATTGAAGAAAACATACCCCGTCCGAGGCCCTGAATATCGAAGTGTCCGGCGTAGGATTCATGCACAGGAATTCCGGCAATTGTAATGAGGGAATATCGTTCGTCAAAACCCTGCAAAGAAAGCGATGCCCCGGACTTTGGGCTCCACATGATTTGTACATCGGGAACAAAAGAGAGCGCATCCGTTACCGTCATCACGCCCTTTTCGTCGAGTTCCTTCTCTTTTATCTCCCTGCTGCTTTGCACGGTCTGTCTGGTGCCCGTAACGACTATATTATCATCCCCAGAGGGAGTTTTGGTCGTTTGAAGGTTGATTAAAAGAAAAAACAGAACAAAAGCAGGCATTTCAAAACAGTCCCTTGACCGAAAAGAATCTATCTGATACTTTCAGGCGGTTTCGTTGTTAACACGTGTTTATAACGATAGTCAATACTAAAACTTTCAGGAACGCGATAATGATAAACACACATCTTATGGAATATGCCCGTAACTGCAATGCGGGGGAGGAAGTTAATGAAGTACTCGTAGGGCCGTCGAGTGTCCTCGTCATACTGGATAACGGAAAATGTGCGATGGCCATGCATTATCTGCGGGTAAACTCATCGTCCTGTGCAGCTGCCAAAGGTTTTGAAGAAATCGACTACCCTTCCCTGTCCGTTCAACTCAACGGGAAATGGCAGGGGAAAAGTGCTGTTCAACTCATTTCCTGTCTTGGTAATGGCGACAAACTGGACGAAAGCGCCGCCGTAGCTTGTGTAAACGCTCTTTGCAGCGATTATACCGGAAGTGTGAGGATTGCAGATTTCGTAGATGCGCTGGATTTAAATCCTGATTCGGAAGCAGCAATTGTGGGGTATTTTTATCCAATAATTGAAAGACTCCGGGAACGGGTCAAAAAGCTTTATATTTTTGAACTCATTGAGCATCCGGATTTCCTGCCCGTAACCATGGAAGATGAGATTTTTCCCCGGTGTGATGCAATCATTTGTACGGGAACAACCCTTGTAAACAGCACTTTTGACGATGTTAATTTAAAAGTAACCACCGGGCAGCAGTTCATTCTCACGGGCCCAACAGTGCCGATAATTCCAGATGTTTTCAAACATACGAACGTATCGGTGCTGGCGGGAAGTCAGGTTATTGATGCCGCTGGAATGAAACAGGGATTTTTAAACGGCCTCCACGGACGAAACCTCCGCCCCTTCATGCAGAAAAAAATGCATCGATTGAGGTAATCTTCCCCCTTTTCGAAGTAATAAATTGGTATAGACCCAATGCTGATCGGTTAGTGAAATTTGGAAGTAAATAATTAATAAATACAACATCGTATATTAATTACAGGAAAACAGGAAGTCAGGAAAACAGGGACAGCAGCAGGGCGTTTACTTTGAAGGTAAGTGTTTTTGTGGCATAAAGACCGCT
>JAHJMN010000015.1 GCA_018821305.1 Myxococcota bacterium | reverse complement strand
TGTTTTTGCCCATGTGCTGGAGTATCTCAATGAAATACATCAAAAATTCCAAGTTGCATATCGAGAAGCGCTGGAAAAATGGCGCGAGGGTGATTACACAGTCCCATTTCCGCCTGGAACATACAAAATGCAGCGTCTGCACGGTGTACAGATTGATCCTGACTTACTGGACACGATCGTGATGGAAGTATAGAGACACCGAAACTTTAAACTTGTAAAGAAACAACAGGAAAATCGCATTTCCACCAGGACAAGTGTATTTAAAGACCCTGAAATCCGCCAAAATCGACATAATCCCTCCAGAAACCGCTCAACTTCCAGCAGCAAAACTCCCAAAGTAAAGCCTAAATCCAGCAAAAAGGCAGTGCTCATTGTTGTGGAGTTTGGCTTAAAAAACATGATGAAAATAATAACCCCGGACGGTTTATCGCTGCGCCGGAATCCGGATTGTATGAGAATAAACAACCAGCGTTAGTTTTTTATTTCGCTTTACTCCATTTACTTGTAATAACATAAAAATAGTTATAACTTTGTTTTAAGGAGAATGGTAAAAATGAGTTATGATTTTCAAATATATACAGTAAATAGACCTGATTGGAAAAATTTTCTTTCTTTATTCCCAGAATTAAATGAATCCAATTGTTCTTATGCTTTATCCAGGAAGGGTTATCAATTTGAATTCAGTGAGGAGATGGAAGTATTAGATGAGGATATTCCAGATTCCATTATTGGAACAATTCCGGGATTACAGTATCTTATTGAATGTTATATTGAGCCAACAACTTCAAGTCAAAGCATAATTAAAGAAATGACTAAAATGGCTAAAACGCTTGCACAAAATTCGTATGGATTAGTTTATAACCCACAGACGGATGAAATGATTTTACCTACAGGAGTCAAACGATTTAAATCCATAGAAAAGACAGAAAGATTGTCAGTTATTGAATTAACATGGTGGTTAAATGACAATTCTATTTTAAACAAAGAAAAATTACTTGAGTTTTTAAATATCTTAGAAAAATATTTACCGGAAGCTCTACCAAAAAGATATGGTACATATGAGCCGCCAAAGGAAAAATTTATTGATAAAAATACATTTGCAGATTTCCTGATTGAAAATAGTTCTTCAAATGTCTGGATCGCCTCAAACCTTGCGCAGATAGAATTCAGGTTACCTGAACAGATAGGGCCATCAAAATTAGGATATGTCAACGGAGATGGCTATCCCGATATCGTCGTTGCAGCCTATGCAAATACCGCTATTTCAGATACGTTACTTGTAGTTTTAGACGGACGTGGAGACGGTGCCGGCAACGGTCAGGTTCTTTTTACGATTCCCAGTGCCGCAGACCCAACGGCACCGCGACCATACGCTCAAGCATCCGTTGCTCTGGCTAACTTTGACGACGATCCAGGCCTCGAAATCGTTTATAATACCATTGGTGGTGGTTTACGAATTGCTGACAACGATGGAATCGGCACCGTATGTAATACAACTTTATACCCGGCATGTAGTGGAGAACGACACAGTGGAGCGTCCAATGTTGTGGTTGAAGGTGGGCCCGTTGTTACGGATTTTGACCACGACGGGATGCCCGATGTCGTTTTGCGGTGTCATGCCCTTAACGGTCATAATATTTCTGACCCTGCTCTGGATTTCGCCAATGTAACAGGCTGTGCCGTTGACACTGTTGTGGCGGATCTTGACTCAGATGGAAACTACGAAATGATCGACGGAAATCATGCAATTACAGTTGATCCTTCAGTCCCCGGAGGCACAGCCATGTGGACCGGAATCACAACCGTCACCGCTGGTTATATTGCGGTTGCGGATCTGTTTGCATCAAATCCCGGCCCGGAAGTAATCAATATAAGAAACAGCGTGACTATTCGTGATGGAGCTACCGGTGCCATACTTGTGGGGACAGGTGGTTCAATTGTAAATGCTACAATTGCAATTCCCGGGGCTGGTCTGGGTGGCGCGCCTACTGTTGCAGATTTCGATGGTGACGGGCTTCCGGAATTTTCCACGGCAGGTACCGCAGCTTATGTCGTATATGACCCCGATTGCTGGGATCCACCACTTAGAACCGGCGGACAGTGCGACTCGGGTCGCACGGATTTCATTTTATGGTCAACGCCAACGCAGGATATCTCCTCCTCCAGAACTGGTTCAAGCGTTTTCGATTTTCAGGGTGATGGTCCTGCGGAGGTTCTATATAACGATGAATGCTTCCTTCACATTTTCGATGGTTTGACCGGAAGCGAAGTAGTCACACCCACCATTCCCAGTTCAAGCCGGACGGGAAGTGAATATCCTATAGTCGCAGATGTTGATGGTGACGGGAATGCAGAAATAGTTGTCATTTCCAATGGAGATCAGGCAATTACGAGAGATCACTGTGATGTTTCCTGGAAAAATGCCGGGGTTGATATCAATTTCCTCTGCCAGTATACACCGTGTACCGCTGGTGTTGCTTGTGACGGTGGCGTTGGAGGAACATGCGCTGCAGCTGGATATATGTGTGACTCAAATGGAATCTGCCAACAACCTGGAGGGTTCCATGGTATCAGAATCTATGGGGATGCTTACGACAGGTGGGTTCGAACCAGACCGGTGTGGACGCAATATTCTTATCATGTCACAGATTTTGACCGGATAAACGGCCTATGGGATGTTCCAGCAACGGAAATTGACAATTGGACCATATATAACAATTATCGTCAAAATGTCCAGGGTGGGGTTCTTTTCCCTGCGGCAGATATGGTAGTTTCTCTGTCCGCAACACCTATTTGTCCTGAAGAAGTACGTCTGCTCGCCACAGTCAGGAATGAGGGAAGTGCTGCATCATCACCGGGTCTGACTGTTGATTTTTATCGTACTGATGTTGACCCGCCGGAGTTTATTGTCCGCGAAACTACTTCTCAGGCTATTTTCCCTGGCACTTTTGAACGTGTGCTTGCAATTTATACGGGCGTAGAAACTGACGTAAATATGACATTTTCTGTGGCAATTAATGGCGAACTGGTTTTAGAAGAATGTGATAGCAACAATAACACATCGGAAACCGCCCCCGTTCTATGCCATGGTGTTGAATAACATCCTGATTTTATAATTTGAATTTTGCAAACAGTGGGAAATGATCAGAGGTACCGGTCTTTGTAAGTTTCGTACCCTCAAGTTTGATATTCCTGTAAAAAATGTGGTCCAGAACTGATTTCAAGGTAACCATATAAGAAGTTTTCCATTCCCAGGTGTTCCCTTTCACCGCAGCCCGGGAAAATTTGTTATTTGCCAGAAAAGAGCAAGTCTTTCCGGATGTACCTTCATTGAAATCACCAGCAATTATAACGGGGTCTGAACTGCTCAGAAAAGAGTAATATTTCTTCATCTCCGCGAGTCTTATGGGTGGGGATGAAAAATATCCTTTTACAATGCTTCCTTTGTCATCAAAAGGTGGATGGAGATGAACATTCAGCAGTTGGACAACTTTATTTTTTACTGAAACACTGACAAGCATTGCAGGAAACCAGCCTCGAGAGGGTGGATCAATTATTTTCACCGTTTTTAAAGGTAACTTTGAGATAACACCAATACCACCGGCCCCTCCCCTGTGATGAAAATTTCGGTGCGGGAATATCTTTGAGAGTTTACGATTGATTTCGTTCTCCCAGGCAGGAGTAGTTTCCTGAAGCAAAATGATCTGGGCTCCACTGCGGCCCATAAATTCAATCATTTCGGTATTTCCGCCCAGTCCGAAGTTGACATTCCAGGTACCGACAAACAGGTCAGAATTAATTTTCTCAAAATGCTTAACTGTTTTATAGGCCCGGGCAGAATATCTCCCTGTGGATAGTGTATCGGAATGCTTTGTTTCGTCGGCACACCCCGCCCACACTGTCGTTAAAAGAAAAACCGTAAGAAATTTTTTCATGAGATTTGCCCTTCCACGGATACACAACTATTTCCTTTTTATTCCTATTCCCCGTTTTTTCCAATGCAATTAAATTTATTTGAAGCAGTCAGGCAGTCAGCAAAACAGGAAATCAGCGTGTTTAATTTAAAATTCTATACCGCTTGCAGAATAAAAGGATCGAAATAGGGAAATTGAAATGGAAATTACGTTTCTATTAATTATTAATTGATATTGAATGTTTAACCGCTGTTCCTGAGCCTGTTTTCCTGACTTCCTGATTACCTGTAAAAAAAAATCAGGTATTCAGGTAAACAGTAGCAGTAACAGGAAAATCAGGGTCTTTAACCTGAAGGTATTTCCACAAAATTAAACACAATCTTATTACCTCGTAAACGGTCTACGTTGCGAAATTGCTTGCCTGATCCTGTTACTGATTTCCTGTGTTCCTGATCTACTATCTTGTTCTTTGCTATAAACAATCAAATCAGATATGGGTGCGGTTCAGTTCATAAACATGTTTGATAGCTTTAAAATTGAAATCTTCAATAATTATTCCTGGAGTTTTTATAAGATCTTTAAAAACCGGCGCATAACCACCGCACAGATACAAAGCAACCTCTGTTTTGTTTTCACAGGCAATTCTTGAGTGAATTCCGTCAATAAGTGAAGCAATCCCATGGCTGAGCCCGGAACCAATAGCTGAAACAGTATCAGTGCCAACAACAGGAAGTTTTCCTGAGAAATCAACAATGGGCAGCTTCCACGTGTGCGAGTGAAGGACCTCACTGCATAATCTCGGACCGGGAAAAATAATTCCACCCTGAAAAACACTACCTTGAGCAGTCATCTTTACATAATCGATGGTAATTGCGGTGCCAATGTCAGCGACAATACAGTCAGAGCGGGAAAGAAAAGCAGCGTAGGAAGCATTACAGAATCGATCTATTCCCGTGGCAGCTGGATTTGCAAGAGCATTATCAATCCCGAATTTCATCCGGTAATTAATAACTACGGGTGTAACTCCTGATTTCTCGAGAAATTCTGAAATGCCATCCCCGGCTTCAGAAACGGCAGAAATACATACTTTTATGTCGTATTTCTCTAATAAATCTGAAATATTATCCCATGGCGAGGCAAATAAACGGCGGAGAATAATCAAATCTCCATCGAAAACGGCACCCTTGACCGATGTGTTGCCACAATCAATTGTAAGGATCATCCAAATATTTTGTCTCTGAAAATAAATAAAATTGTCAGAGCGGCCGAGGTAAAAACAACTGCACCCATGAGAATATAAAGATTTTTCTTTGAGCCCTTTTTCCCGCCCTTTGAGCCTTTTGGCGCTTTTTCCTTCTTCCCTTCAGTTGGTGCTGGTGGGGCCAATGGAGCCTGTGCGGGAGCCATCGGAGCGGGCGCGGGCATCGGAGCCGGTGCGGGTGCCATCGGGACTGGCGCGGGCATCGGAGCCGGTGCGGGTGCCATCGGGACTGGCGCGGGCATCGGAGCGGGCGCGGGCATCGGAGCCGGTGCTGGTGCCATCGGAGCGGGCGCTGGTGCCATCGGGGCTGCCATCGGAGCTGGTGCGGGTGCCATCGGAGCGGGCGCGGGCATCGGAGCCGGCATCGGAGCTGGTGCTGGTGCCATCGGGGCTGGCATCGGAGCTGGCGCGGGCATCGGAGCGGGTGCGGCAGTTACTTTTGGTGCCGGTACTGGAGCGGGAGCGGCGGCTCCGGCTGGGGGCATTGCGGGAGCGCCGGGCATCCCTGGAGCACCGGGCATTCCAGGCATTCCGGGCATTCCGCCAGCATCTCCAGGAGACCAGAATAACGTCTTTTTAGCTGGTTTTGGTGCATTAACAACTTCGCCACATCCGGGGCAAAATTTTACGGTGGGCTCTACATCGTTACCACACTTTGAACATTTCATCTCAGGATAACCTCCATTCAACTTCCATGAATCAATGGTAAGAAGTTGAAATTCTAAAGAAATATGCTTTTAAATTGAATCGAATACACAAAACAACTTCCCGTGGAAAATATCTGCCTGTGTTTCCGACGTAATCTAAGTTTATTTCAATTGTTCTGTCAACACTGAAGTGAATCCATTGCAACATACTCAACCAAAATCACATCCTTTTTAATATAAATGTATATTGTTTATAGAAATAATACGGGAAGATATTGGTTACCGCTTTTCAGGAAAGGCTTCAGTAATGCGCCTCTCTATAGCGTTCCGCTGAGCAAAGGCTCATAAATGTATAATATCAATGTTAAATTACAAAAGTTGAAGGGAAGAAATTCAGAGGATATGGATTACCTCAGTTTGACCGCTGCGGTTGAATTCAACGGAAACAGGTGTCCCTGACTTGAATGATAAATCAACGGTTTGATTAACAACTGAATGAATTTCCCCAATACGACCATTAACCTTTAGAGTAACTCGACTTGGGGGGTTATCATCCCATTTAAGGCCCACATTTCGCACTTCTCCCGGAGAAAACGTCAACGAAACATGAGTCCCTTTTGCCGTACACCCGGTGATTTTGCCGTTTCCGGATGTATTTCGCACCGTGGCCCCAGCGGAAACCATTGAGAAAGAAGACCTCAAATCATCCATAAAACCCGCAACACCAGCGAAAATAAAATCAACAAAACTCGGGGAACGAGGAATAGAACTATTTCGGAAATCCCTTATAGTTTGAATAAACTCCCTCACACCATCTTCAATATCATCGGGAAGAACTGCGTCGGAATCCGCAAGTTTTAAAATCTGATCCCGTGAGAGAGGCTTTCTGGAAGGCTCCCTGTTTTTAAGAGAAAGTTTAATGAGGTCATCAAGATAATCGTTGTTTTTCATAATATCCTCCCGATTGTCACCGGGGAAGTAGTTTGTTCACATTCTACAATCCGCTAGTAACCGGACTCGGAATAATTTTTACTGGACATTAACATAAAAAGGCCAGATGGTTCAGTCTTAATCTCATACGCTTTTAGAACTGATTTCTAACCCGGATTTTTTTTATCCATCAATTGCCGCACCATCTCAGCAAGTTTTATTTTGATTTTATTCTTCTTGCTGTACACAGTATTCAGACTCAAGCCCAGTTGAAAAGCGATTTCTTCGGGACTGAGATCATGCTCAAAAGCTAGTTCAAGAAAGCGTTTTTCTTTGTCCGTTAGCATGTCGATGGCAGTCAACATGCAGGTGATTTCTTCCCTTCTAATCAGTTCATCCGGGGGTGAAGGAAAAGAACTTACAGGCTCCGGAATATACTTGTCATCATCGTTTAACGAAGTAGTGTCATTCTTTCTTTTTCGCAGAAGATCATAAGCGGTATTTGTGCTTATGAGTCCAATCCAACTTGAAAATTTGTAGCCTTTTTCTGAATCAAACAGCCTTAACTTTTTATAATCATCCTTTACAAGGTTAAGAAATACCTGAGAAGCGGCGTCATCTACTTCCTCTTCGGAAAAATCGATGAAATGTTTGACATACACTTTACGTACACAGCTTACAATAAGCCGGAAAAACCGATTATAAAATTCCGGAAAAACCGAGTCATTACCGTCAAGTAGAAGCTTGACGATATCTGACTCTGAATAATCTGAATAAATGGTCATATGTGTCCCTGTCTGCCTGCGGCGGTGGGATTTAGAATTTCACTTTCACTGCCAGCAGTCATCTTCGGTAGAAATTTATCAGACTTTGCAACAATTATGAACTGTAATTTTCATTGAATAGAGGTAATGTTCTCTAAAGGCAGGTCTTATGATACTCGATAATTTTTCAAAACTGCTTACTAAAATAGTGCGTCCTTTAAAAACAGTCATTCTACTTCCGTTTATTTTTTTCGCCGGCTGTGACGAAGAAGCAAAACCATCTGACAACCTGGTGGAAAATTACTCCCACTGGGATGGCCCATGGATTACGTTCGGCCAGTGTGATGGAAGCACAGCATCCATTAACATCAATTTCATTCAGGGCACAAAGTCCTCTGCGACCATACATTTCGGAGAAACAGATCCGCCCTCCGACTCATTTACAAACCCGGAATTATCGTTTTTCCATACTTTTCGCTTTGATAATCTTGTCTCTGGACAACAATATTTTTACTCAGTGGATTTTCCCGAAGGCACCGTTACCGACTCATTTATTGCCCCAAATTGCAGCAATTCCATCAAGTTTGCAGTATTAGGCGATATGCAACCTGATTCTGAAACAACCCTCGCCTCCGCAATTCTCATGGCCGAAGCTATCGAATTTGAAAATCCTGATTTTTTCATTCAACTCGGGGACTTAGTCTATCGCGGAACCGATGCAGATTTCTGGCATGATTCCCTCACTGCGCTGAAAATAAGCGCAGGTGCCGTGCCTCTTCGGGCTGTTTGCGGCAACCACGATAAGCAATACGACGGTGGAGACAACTGGCGCATGATGATGCCCCATGACTGGAACCCCGCAGGCCTTGAAAAGCATTGTTATTATTACACGGACACCGTGAGCAATGTCCGGTTTATCTTTATGGATACCACCTGCGAGGATAACGGCCCCGGTTCCGACCAAATCCTCTGGCTGGAGGAAGTTCTTTCCTCTAATACCTCACAATGGACTTTCGTTTTCCTTCATGATTCCCTGCTGTCAAGCGGAATGGAAAACATTCCATGGCATAACACGTCCGTTTTAATTCCCATTTTCGATCGTTATGGCGTGGATGGAGTGTTTTATGGTCATGATCACATGTATGAACACTATGAATTTACCTACGGGTCGAACGGTTTCGTTTTTGATCCGGATCACATATGGGAACACAGCCCTGTGCACTACTGGCTCACCGGGGGAGGCGGCGCCGCTTTAGAGAGCGAATGGGGAATAGCCCGCCGGGATACATTTTCTTACAGCCGCCGTCTGTATGAAGCGGCCACTGGCCTCGAAGTAAAGCGTGATTATACTACACGCCCCTGGAATACTGATAACTTCATCACCGATGCTCCAGCGGATTTCAGCCCTTCTTCTCCCGTTTACTTCCATGACCCCGATGTAGAACTTTATCAGGACGAGTCAGCATTTTTCGGTCTTGACTATGGTGTTAATTCGCTTCACTACATAATGGTTGAAGTCGCGGGAGATACCTGCACTGTTACTGTAAAATATCCTGATGGCACAACAGTTTCCGCTCCCGAAAACCGACGCATCCAAACCTGGACTCTTACAAAATCATTGAAATAAATGGTATTTTATCACAGGTGTATCTGTTAGTTTTTGTTAGCAACGCCAATACTCATTTCTAATACTCTCTTAAAAAATCAAAATTTTCATTGATCCCGGATTTTTTTTTAACTATATTCTAACCTGTATTTACAATAAGCAGACAAGGTCAGGCATGCCGGATTACTTTTCAGACAGTATTTACAGCTTGGTTGAAAACAACTTTTTTCTGAAGGAAACCCTTCTTCCGCGCATCAGTGCGATACTTGATAATTTCAATAAAATCCTTCAGTTATCTCTAACTCTCAAAGCCTGTGAACTTGATGAGTTTCCCCGGAATTGCCCCTCAGGAAATTCAACTGACTGCATGACGGCATCATCTTCCGAGGTCTTCACCTGGGGGCGACTTCACACCTGTCGCTACGGTGTGAATTTCCTTGAAATCTCAGGAATTGCCGCTGGGAAAACCCGGTTTATTGTTGTTTCCGCAGAGTTTTTTCTCTCCCATGATGGTAAAACCAATGCTACTTCCGCTCCCCACTCGTGCGATGATTTTCCCGTCATTTCTTTTGATGTAATAAATGCCGCTGCCACTGCAATTCATGACAATATCCGCCTCGCAGCCCGGGAAGTGCTAATGGAATCCTCCACTATTTTAGGCGATCTCGTGGATTCAACCCCCGGAACCCTTGAAATAAACCGCGAGTACGAGGAAATCGAACTTCTCAAATGGACAAAAGCCATTTTCGACAACCCGATTTTAGGCGTGCTGATTTATAACGTCAATGAGGATAGAAAACTTATTTTCACTGGAGCCAATAAAACCGCTGATCGTATTCTCGGGATTCACACCAGAGAACTTATGGGGCTTTCAATCGAAGAAGCTTTTCCACCACTGGCAGAAACAGAAATCCCGGCCAATTACTATAAATGCGCCACCGAAGGGACCACCTGGGTTACGGAAAACATAGTTTATAATGATGATCGCGGCATTGAGGGAGCCTTCAGCGTTTATGCCTTCCAGATATCCACCAACCAGATGGCTGTTATATTTCAGGATATTACTGAAAAAAAGAAGTTTGAACTTGCCCTTGAAAAAAGTGAAGAAAAACTGCGTAACTATATTGATAACGCCCCCATCGGGGTTTTTGTTACTGATGCTCAGGGGCGATATTTAAGTGCAAACCCCTTTGCTTCTGAAATGACGGGATACCCTTCCGATGAACTGCTTCAGATGAAAATCGCTGATCTTGTTCCCGATGAATGGAAGGCTGCTGCAGGGGACCATTTCGGCACTGTGGTCAGCAAGGGTCGTGCGTCCGGGGAAGTCAAATATCGTCGAAAAAACGGTTCATTCGGTCACTGGTCTGTGGATGCCGTTAAGTTATCCGATGACCTCTTTCTGGGTTTTGCAAAAGATTTAACCGAAATCATGGAAAACCAGCGACAACTGGAAGCGGAACGGGCCCGCTCCCGCATGTACCTCGATATAGCCGGTGTAATAATTATCGTCCTGGATGTAAACGGCAGGATCATGCTTATTAACCGTAAAGGCATGAAAATACTCGGCGTTAACGAAGATATCTACGGTGAGGACTGGTTCCAGTTCGTTCCTGACAGCAATCGTGAAGCTGTAAAACAAACCTTCGCAAAACTCATGAATGGCGACTTGGCCCCCATGGAATATTATGAAAACTTTGTGGTTTCAAGGCAGGGAAAACTCATACCCACTGCCTGGCACAATGCCATAGTCTACGATGAAAACGGCAACATTATCGGGACAATATCCAGCGGCGAAGACATAAGCCAGAGACATGCCGATGAAAAACTCCGTCGTCAACTGGAAGAGCAACTCAATCAGGCCCTCAAGATGGAATCCATCGGGCGTCTCGCCGGGGGTGTTGCCCATGATCTGAACAATATGCTTGCTCCCATCATTGGTTATGGCCAACTTCTGAAGGACGAATTCCCTGAAAATTCATCATCCCGTGATGATCTCGAACAAATATGTGCCGCCGCCGAAAGGGCCCGTGACATCACGCGTCAGCTTCTGACATTCGCACGCAAACAGGATCTTGAACTGAAGTGTTATGATATAAATACAATAATAGCCGGTTTCCTCAACATGATGAAACGTACCATCCGGGAGGATATCAACATCATAACTGATTTGCTTCCCGAACCGTGCAACGTCTATTGTGATAAAACTCAAATTGAGCAGATACTCCTGAATTTGAGCCTCAATGCTCAGGATGCCATGTCCCGGGGTGGGAACCTCACATTTAAAACCGATATACTTCAAGTACCACCGGAGGGCGGTCTTTACTGTGACATGTCCATTTCCGGCGGCAATTGGTGCATGGTTTCAATTTCAGATTCCGGCCCCGGTATACCAGCGGAAATCCGACCCCATATTTTTGAACCATTCTTCACAACAAAGGAGCTTGGAAAAGGCACGGGCCTCGGTTTAAGCACCGTTTATGGGATAGTGAAACAGCATGGCGGTGATATTTCAGCTCAATCGGCTCTTCCCCATGGCACTGTTTTTATTATTATAATCCCCCTGGCCAATATGGATGTGAAAGAGTGCGAAGACTCCGGAAATGTTATACCTCAGGTTGCTGGCGGCACCGAAACCATTCTCATCGTTGAGGATCAGGCTCAGGTTCGCGCCCTTGCCCGCACAATTCTGAAACGTTTCGGGTACAAAATTCTTGAGGCTCCCGACGGACCGACTGCTCTCGAAAAATCTCGTTTATACAATGATAAAATTCATCTCCTACTGACTGATGTTGTAATGCCTGGGATCAATGGAAAACAACTCTTTCAGAAAATCCATGACGAACGCCCTTCCATGAAAGTACTATTCATGTCCGGTTACGCTACAGACATCATGACTGCAGAAGACACACGCTCCGGTAAACTCTTCATTTCAAAGCCCTTCACCATCGAAGGTCTCCTGGAAAAAGTAAGAATAATCCTTGATTCCGAGGATTGAGGCCGCCATTTCATGACGTGGGGAATTGGGCCGCACGGCCCAAATCCTTGGAAAAGAATGAGAATAAGAATCGATCCATCCCTGCCCCCTGTTTCCCTGTTTCCCTGCCGCCATTTCATGGCTGATTGTTATTCTGCTCTATGTCCAGGGGCGCGGATGCTTCCGCATCCTTTAC
>JAHJMN010000151.1 GCA_018821305.1 Myxococcota bacterium | reverse complement strand
GCCCCTGTTTACCTGACTTGCTGATTATCTGTTAAAAAAATCAGGAACACAGGAAATCAGTAGCAGAAACAGGACATTCAGGGTCTTTCTCCTGAAGATTTTCTTTAGAATAACTCACAATCGTATTACTCAGGAAGCGGTATAGAGGTCTTCAGATACTTACTCAATTTATGGGAAACGTTGAAGCTGAAAGGTTTATCGCGTTAATTCAAAGGGAGCCTTTTGATTATACTAAATGGCGCCAAGGCTTGGGAGAGGAACTAACGATAGAAGAAATAAGCAAGTCAGCTATGGAGCTTAGAGACACTGACAAAGATGGACAGTGACCGAAAGGTGTTGAATTTTTTGTTTGTTGCCTGAATTTCGAACTTTTCAAGTTAACGATGAATTTCACTCAAATTGTATGTTGTCGATGAGCAGGTGCATTGTTGTGCCACGATTTGACATGGTTACTCCGTTTATTTCTGTGAATTCCGTACAACTTGCTGGAACATCAATGGTGATGGTTTGCCACTGCTCACTTACGGTTACCTCAGTTTCATTGCAGCGACTTCCCATGGATGGGGCAATGATTACCTTTCCGCTTCCGGATACGGCTTTAAGGCTGATTCTAAGAGTCTCGAACATATCAACGGGAAATGGATTGGGATAATAAATATGCCAACCGTCTCCCATATTCATGTTCCGGACACGGAGGCAAGCTGAGGAATTATCCTGACAACCGCTGCTTACAATATCAATGTCAGTGCTGCCCCAGGGATTAGGTTCCCACATGACGCCGGGAATACCACCGAATTCATCAATAAAAACATCAGATGGAGCAAGATATTCACACAAAGGAGCCGTATCAGAAACCAGGGCAAACTGAATTCCGGTATCGAAAATTTCCTCGTCAGCATAATCATAACTGAGAATTGAAGAACCTTCGACAACTTCGCCATTAGCGCATGTCAAACGGAAAACTCCTCCAGGACCGTTGTCCGAAAAAGTATAATTATCATCTCTAATGCGCCAGGTTCCACCTTCACGACTGAGTGGAATCCATTCGGTGCCATCTGCAGCTCGATACTCTGCGTTGCGAATGGGATATCGATGATTGAAAAACGCCAGCGATACATACCCCCACTGATTTCGATCATTGATTTCAATATGAATGTTGCCTGTAACCGGGCAGGGAAATCGCCTTGCTGAGGCTTCTCCGTCGTGCAGTATCGCAGCGGACTCAGCGGAAAGATCAAAGTGAAAGTGACCCCCTGCGCACACGGGGTTTCCTTCAATTGGGCACAAATCAGTAATCATTACAACTTGAGTGCCGTAAATTGAATCAATTTCCCAGCATTCACCGCAGGCTTCCCCTGATTCTCCTTCATATGATGAAATATTCCATGGTTCACCAATAGCTGCTGTAAACTTGTCTCGTACGAAAACCGGCAGAATATCATGAGACGTCCGGAATCCGCACCAGCCACTTTCCCCACTGGAATAGTGCGTCATCCGCACACTGCCGCAGTTGTCGTCTACGATTCCCCGTACAGGACTCTGATTTTCAGTTCCGTCATTGCTGCTATCCGAACAGCCAGTCATAAGTGTCAGGACCATAATCATGATAATTCGTTTCATAATAGTACGCTTTCTGACCCCTTCAGACGGAGACGGGGGCGTCGCTTGAGAGAACCTGCCGCAGTTTTATGGCGAGAGATTGAGGCGTATAGGGTTTGCCAATGAAGTGAAGGCCGGCGTCAATGACTCCATGATGAGCAATGGCGTTTTCGGTGTAGCCTGATGTATAGAGAACTTTCATCTCCGGATGTATGGGGAGCATCCGCACGGCGAGTTCCCTTCCGTTAATGCCGGGCATAATCACATCTGTGAGCAAGAGGTCTATGTTATCTTTATAATTTTCCGCAAGAATTAGAGCATCTTTACCGCTGGGCGCTTCCAGTATTTTGTATCCCAGACGTGAAAGTATCCGGATGGCCATTTCTCTCACGTTTTTTTCATCTTCGACGATAAAAACCGTTTCTGTTCCACCAATCATATCCAGCGGGGGGGTAGCCGCTACTGAATATTCCGGTTCGTCGGACACTACAGGAATATAGATTTTAAAAGCAGTGCCTTTTCCAACCTCGGAATAGACTTCCACAAAGCCCCCGGCTTGCCGGATGGCACCATAAATGGTAGCAAGCCCCAATCCGGTGCCACGTCCTTTGGGTTTTGTGGTGAAAAACGGCTCAAAAAGATGGCTTTTTGTTTCCGCATCCATGCCCGACCCGTTGTCGCTCACAGCGAGCATTACATATTCCCCAGGCTCAGCATCCGGGTGGATACTGCAGTACTCAGTATCCAGTTCTTTGTTCATGGTTTCAATGATGAGTCTGCCACCACCTGGCATTGCGTCCCGGGCATTTACTGCAAGGTTCATCAGAATCTGTTCGAACTGTCCGGGATCAATCTTCACGGTTTTGAGATTTTTTCCGTGTATTGTTTCAAGTTCAATATCCTCGCCGATAAACCGGCGAAGCATCTTTTCCAGGGAGACGATAAGAGTGTTTAAATTGAGTACTTTGGGTTCGATTAACTGCTTGCGCGAAAATGCCAGTAATTGCCCCGTGAGAGACGCTGCACTTTGAGCAGCCTTTGCGATATCATTTAAAGATTCTTCTGCAAAATGCCCCGGGGGAAGGTCAAGTAATGCCAGTTGAACATTTCCGCTTATTGCCGTAAGCAGGTTGTTAAAATCATGGGCTACTCCTCCGGCAAGTCTACCGACAGCTTCCATTTTCATGGCCTGCTGAAGTTGACTCTGAAGTCGTTCTTTTTCTTCTTCTGCCCGTTTGCGTTTGGTGATGTCGAGGGCAGTGAAGGTAACTCCCCGTGACAGATCAAGGGGGTTAAGCGGTGTTGAAGCCAGTAGTATATTAATAATTGTACCGTCTTTTCGCATCCACCGGGTTTCAACTTCTCCGGTCCCCTTTTCTTTTATCTGACCGTACTTTTCCCGTTTTACGTAATCGAAATCTTCCTGAGTTGGATAAATCATCCGGGAGCTCTTACCTATGAGTTCTTCGGCAGTGTACCCGGTCATTTCACAGATACGTTCATTTATATCTACAAATACACGATCCCGCACTAAACCAATGCCCGTAGGGGCAACGCGAAAAATACTCTGCAGTCGTTCCTCACTTGAGCGAAGAACATCTTCAGCATATTTGCGACGCAAAGATACCGCTGCGATGTTAGCAAATGTTCCTAGAAACTCCAATGTGGGAGCAGGCTGGCCTTTTTTCATTGCCAGCAGAGATGTGCCGTACAGGCGACCCTCAATAACGAAGGCAATACCTATAATATAATCAATACCAGTTATTTTCTGAATTGATGCACCCACCAGTTTGGGGATTTCTCCAAATGAAGCTTCATACAAATTGTAATGACGACCAGCTATTTGATTAGTAATTCTGTTATAGATTTCATCACTTACAGGATAATTTATATCCTCCAGTCTTCTACCCAGAAGACCGACGATTTTTTCGAGCCATCCGGGGTCGATTTCTATATCACGCAATCGGAGTATCTTTTGATCATAGTTGTACTCACTGAAAGTTGCAGCAAATGCGCCAGTGTGTTTTTTGAGCCATTTTACCAGATAACTGCTTAGACTGTTCCCAGAAGGAATTTCAGCTAAATCAATCGCCAGTTGAGTAAGAGGAGATGCGTCAGCGGACAATTTACGCTGTAGTTGATCCGATTCACGGGTGATGACAACATATCTTTCGTCGCCGTCAGTTTCGTATTTTGAAACTGAAAACTGAAGTCGTCCCTCAAATCCGGTGGGAGCTTCATAGGGCCGTTCTCCTTTCCAGAATCCACTGTGAATAATACTTAACCTTATTTCCCCTCCGGTCCTCATGCCATCGGTAATTTCAATCAGAGTATCAATGGACTGTCCGAGGTAATTAATTGCTTTTACTCTGAACAACTTTTCCGCAGTTTGATTCATAAAAACAACCCGGAAAGTGGCATCCATAACCACTGCAGGGTCCGGGAAGTTTTTCAGAACATCGAAATCAGTAGAGTTCATAAACCACCTTTTAAACCACTAATAGAAAGCAATCACCCGATTATATTACAGGTCAGTAACTTAATAATACTCAGAAAAAAAATAATCACCACGCGAAAGTAAAAATTTTCTTTCTCAGGCAAACAGTCTTTAAAGTCAAAGGTTAACATAGACGAGGCAAGTAAAGTATGATACTGTTGTTTTCGCTCTTGAAAAAGCTATGAAAAGAGGTGAAAAATTGAGTTCATACCCCGTTTGCCATTTTTGTAATGATAATATTAACAAAGAGTTTGCTTATTTCGGATTGACACTTTGCGAGGAATGTTTTTCCGGGGACGTCATAAAAATTATGGAAAATCATGGGCACAGGTTTTCAATTCGTAAATACGAAGTAAAGAATAGAAATGCTAACCACAGTCCACCCCATACGTTTCAAATCGATCTAATAAGGCCGCAAACATTCTTTATAGAGATGCAATTCCATAAACAAAATGGACCCCATGGTTTTTTGACCAGGCTTTTTAGTGGAAAAGATCCCGAGATTGGGATTCAAGAGTTTGATGATAATGTTAAAATTAATGTCCCGAACGATCAACTGCCACTTTTAAAAAGATTTTTATTACATGAGCAGCGTCGAGAGCTTATTGTATGGATTACTCAGCACGATTTAAGTTTATCAATTGTTGGAACATCGCTGACTTCCGGTCGAAAACTTGAGTTACCAAGGTTCGACCCATCTGTTGATGAACTGGCTCGTGCACTTGTAGCATTGGGTGTACATATGGCTCAATTTGCAAAGGAAATATAGATAATTGATTGGAGATATTATGATGATGTCATGTGATTTTTGTAAAAAAGAAGAGGAAATAACAAATAGTTTTTTTGATTTGCATTTATGCACAACATGCCTGAGTGGCGATGTTATTAAAAACAATGAAACAAAATCCAAAACTTATATTATAAAGCGGCACTCATATGGAATGGGAGATGAAAATACTAATTTCCTTTTTCAATTGGAGATAGAGTGCGCAAATGACTCATGGGATGAAATTTCTTTTACCCGATTTGTGAACGCGGACGCCGGGGAAAGCAATTTCTATTCAATAGTAAACCCATGGTCTCATCCCGATTTTGAAGACTCGCTTAATGACTTTTTAAAAATTGAAGGTGTTCAAAAACTCCTGACTACATTGACTTGCTGGGATTTTATTGTTACTGCTAAAGAAAAAATCTTATCTGCGCGGCGGCTTTCAAAAGAGACCAACATTCCTTCCGTCAACGAACTTGCAAGAGCATTGACCGCACTTCACCGTCATCTGGAATTTTTTAAAACCACAAAGTGAGGATGAACGCGAATATCCGTAAACATCCAGAATTTCCGGACAGTAACTATTTAGTTCGTGTCCTGAAATTAAGTTAGCGTAAATAAAAGGAAAAAAGTAAAAAAAATAGAGGGGTTTTCAACTTTTTTGATCGACAAAATACACAGAATCATGTATTATATCGTTGAAATTATTAAAGAAAGGAG
>JAHJMN010000150.1 GCA_018821305.1 Myxococcota bacterium | reverse complement strand
TTAAAAATTCTATCCGGCCACTATTAATATTTTCAACACCTTGCGGTCACTGTCCTGAATCAAAAACTGACGAAAAATTTAAAAACCTGTATTTCAGGACAGTAACTAATTAGTTCGTGTCCTGTAATTCGCTTCGCGAAGGATTTTATTAAAAATCCTAACAGGCCACTATAATAAATTCAGCACCTTGCGGTTACTGTCCTGAGCAAAAATCGGGCGAAAAATTTGATTTTCGGTATTTCAGGACAGTAACTAATTAGTTCGTGTCCTGTAATTCGCTTCGCGAAGAAATTTATTAAAATTTCTAACAGGCCACTACAATAAATTCAACACCTTGCGGTTACTGTCCTGAGCAAAAATCGGGTAAAAAATTTGATTCTGGGTATTTCAGGACAGTAACTAACTAAAAGGAATGTAATTTTTAATTCAATTTATCACTTTCGATCCTTTTATTCCTCAAACGGTCTAATTTTAAAATAACGGTATTATCTGAATTTAACTAAACATGGGGTTGAAATGCGGTGTTGACATCCCTTTCTTAACCGATATTGTTAATTTCAGGTTAGGGAAGTATCTGCTTTTGGCAGATATTCTGGGTACTTGATTTTTTATTTGCTCAGAAAACACTGAAGCCTGGAGAAATCATGTTTTTTAAAGTACGTGAAGGTTCCACTGCTGCACTTATTCAACTGTGTCTAGGCTATTTTATTTTCTATGTAATTACGGGGGTTACCGTTAAGTATTTTCTATGCACTGGAGCGGGTTTTCCTGCGATGAAGGGGATGGAATTCCTCGTTTATTCAACGGCGGGGGGAGTCGGGATTTCCCTCCTTGTGGTTATGATTCTCAAATGGTACCGATTTGAATCTCTTCGCTATGTCAACTTTATCGGGCTCAAAATACCCCATGAATTTCTGTATATAATTCCATCGGGTTTCTTTACTGCGATCGTAGTTCCCACAACTACTTTAATGTACAGTTTCGATGGTATTTCCGTAATGATGGCCATGGTTCTGATGCGGGGCAGTGTCATAATTATCGGCCGTGTTGTTGATGAGATTCAAATCAGGCAGGGTATTTTAAAGAAAAAAGTCTATGCCGAAGAAAATACTGCCGTTTTAATCGCTATGGCAGTTGTGGGAATGGAACTGCTGCTTCCATCGGAAAGTCACGGGAGTAGTCCATTTTCATCCGTGCCGGTAATGGTTATTTTTATTTCGTATATTCTGGCCTATTTTTTCAGAATATACATTATGAACTATTACAAAAACACAAGACCAAAGGGTGAGCAGGGCTCAAACAAGGGTTTTTTTGCCATTGAACAGATTACTGCCACCACTTTTATAGTTCTGGCGGCAGTGATTGCGATTGTTCTGTTTCGCACGGGGGTAATCAGTATTCCTCAGATAAGAATTATGGACAGCGCCATCACATCTCCAGTTAAAGGTCTCTGGATCTGGGCGGTTTTAGCTGGTGTCGCTTACGGGATTGTGTCGTTTTTCAGCGTGTTTATCTTTATGTTTAAAGGTCGTACTGCCACATTTGCTGGCCTTGTCAATCGAGTTACAAGCCTGATTGCCGGTACTACAGCAACTCTACTTTTTGCTGTATTTTTCAAAGGAAAATATCCTGCCATCAGTGACTGGGTAAGTCTCGGTATGATTTTTCTCGCAGTGTATTTCATGACCAAATCCGAGAAAAAACGAGCCCGGGAATTAGCCGCCGAAAAAGAAATCTGATCAACCATTGGTAGAAATTTACTTTGTAGTCACGAAAAGGATTGATTCCGATTGGGAGTAACGATAAGCGGCGAGGAATATCTTAATCTTTCCTTTTTTTACTACGAACTCACGGAAATTCGAAGTCAGGTTGGGATGTTGCTCTCCATCCTTATCCTTTTGAATTATCCATCCATTACTCTTTAGAGCAGTACGTAATAATGCAGATAACTTTCCCTCTGGTGTCCGGTAATGAGCCATAAAGAGAACCCCCTCCATGCCATCTGGAGCGTATGAACGACCTCCACCGGGAATTGGAATGTCAGCAAAATCGGTAAGTTTAATGATCATGGAATCATCAGCTGAGACATTGTTGTTAGCAATCCATATAGATCCAATAATGAACAGGGGTATCATCAAAATGATTTTGGACCGGATAATTAGAAATAATGCTCCGCCTATTATTGCAAAAATAAGCCAGATGATGGAACCAGATTTCCCTACTTTTCCTGGCGTCTTTTCACATGAACAACCAGGTCGTGAATGGGTGGTTCGTTTTTCACCACGATGGGAAATTGTTGAAGCGTTTTCTGGGCGGGAATTTGATAACTTTTTTGTTACCGCAGGAAGTACAAATGAACGGATTGTTACTTCAGGTGTGTAGCGCGAATCATCATGACGATCCCAGGGGCACACCATGACGAGCAAATTCCTTGCGCAATGAGAAATATGGTTGCCATAAAGACTTTTGTCAGTTTCTGAATCGAGAAAATATTTGGGGTTTCCGTATTCTCCTTTTGGGAATTTTGAAGATGACTCCACAACCCGCTGGGAACTCATGTCTGTTTGATGGCGCCACATAACGGCTACTGCACGACCTTCAGGTTCCCAATAAAAAGAAGCATCTCCATTGTTTGCTTCATCATAGGGATAAAATAATCGGTGCCAGACCTCAGGTAAGTGTTTCCAGACTTCTTTCGGAAGATGAGTCTCTGAATGCATACCGTCCGCTGACCATTGATTTTCGAAAATTTCGACCAGATCCATATAAAATCGCCGACGCGCTTTCCATATTTTTCGATGACGGGATGCGAAATCAGTGTCCACCATAAACGGTTGGGTAGACAGTTGATATTTTTTTTCAGATTTATTTCTGAATCGTATTGTAAATTTAACTTTTTGCCCGTTTTTAGTATCCGTAAGTTTGTATTTCCAACTAAAACCTGCACTTGTGGGAATTAATTTGATCGTGTTGTTTTTATTTTCAAATTCAGGTATCAGTTGAACAGTCCACGACTCCGGGGAATTCTTTTTTGCCTTCATTACTGGGCCCCATCCCCTTTTAAGCAGGCTTAATCCCTCACTGAGTGGACGTGCAGTTTCCCATTCCTTTTCAATAGGCCCTGGCAATGTACCAGTTCTAGTGATGCGGTAGGTTGTGAGTTTTCGACCTGTGACGGTTTCGATAAAATATCCAAAAGCAACGCCATTTATTGGTTTTCCCAGGTTTTCACGATACATCTGGTAATGAAGTCGCTTGCCGTCAAGGGACCAGCGAACCTCATCATAACGAAGGGTGTCAAAGGCCATTTCATTTTTGCGCATTGGAACGACGTCCCGGCCTGTATAATCCTTGGGTAACGGGGCGGTTCGGGGTTTCCAGTCGGATTTTTTCTTGAATTCCTGAGTGATCTCGGCGATGGAAACAGCGGCTGTTTTTAAACCGTGAATGCCTTTGACTTCGATACGGATAGCATCGCAGCGTGCAGGTCTGGAAAGTTTAAGTGTCATGCTTCCAGAGGCTTTCGGAATGACCAATTGTCCAAGAGCAGAATGTCGTTTGTGGTTCAGGCAATGGACAAGGATACTGGATGGTCTCACAGTACCAGGCTGGGTTCCGGGTGTAATTGAAACGGACATTAACCCTCTGTCCGGATTTGACGGCAATTGAAGATAAGAACCAATGGCAGAGCCTTTTTTACTAGTCCAGAAAGTGGTTGGATCTCCATCCACCGCAAATCCAGCGTGAGCTTCCAGTTCACTGTCAATTTTCGTTGTACTGGCGAAAGGAAAACGAAGTTTCAAATCGGGGATTTTATTTGCCCATTGTTTTTGAGGCTCTGATTCTTTTCGGTCCCACTCAACAAGTTTGGAATCAAGCATTATGTGAATATCATCGCTTTTCAGTGGTTTAACGTTAGAGAACTTTTTAATTTGATGTAGTTCGCCCTGCTGGTAAAGATAGACTTCCCCATTACCAATATTTCCGTGCCACAGTGCTCCTGTGTGTAGAATGTAGTGAATAAAATATTTAGTTGTTCGACCACGTTTTTCATTTTCATCGTTCCAATCGCCGACTACAAGTTTTCCGGGATTAGAGATGTATGCATTATGGATGCGTACTTTTTTGTTTGCGGGAAGTGAAACATTGAAGCCAAACCAGCGACGGTACATTCCAGTCCCTGAATATGAGATTGCCGAAATCTGTTTATTAGCAGACCATGCACGGAATCCAGTGATAGTTGGATAGTCCCAACTGTATTCCGAATCATCATGGGTTGTCCAGGGGCGTTTTAAAACGCTTAAATCTTTGTTCACGAGGGCCTTGAGCTCTGGAAAACCAACTTGAAGCTGGGATATGTCCTTATCAGAAATCATATCGTACCAAACGTAAGTTAAAATCATTACCTGACTGGTCTTCAAATCATAAAACGGAATCAGTACCACTCTTTCCGCTTCCATGCCCACAGACTTACTCTCAATCGGTACAGCATGTACAGAAGTGCCACGTCCGTCACGGTATCTCAGCATGTAGCTTGCGATGTCAGCTTGTGCAATCCCCGGCAGATTTATCAGTATAAAAATGAGAATAAGCTTCAGTTTCAAGCTAATCATTGATTATTCCTTATGTATAACTTGGCTTTTCCAAGTCAGTGTATAGCAGTCATAAGCAACGGTCAATCAGATTTCTTGGATTTCAGGACACGAACTATACACACTATGAGAAAAAGAAATCTAAATTTTACCTTTTAGAAAGGATTGGCGCAGGTCTTCGGGGAATTTTTCAATGGCGTAGCGCAGGGCCGTGCGGGGCATGGTTTTGTAATGGATTTTAAGGAAATCCAGCTCGGTTTTCATGTCTTTTTTACCGACTTCCCGGAGCATCCAGCCGTAAGCTTTCTGAATGAGATCATGGGGATCGTGAAGAAGTATCTCAGAAATTGCCAGCGTGTGTGTGAAATCCAATGTCTTGATCCATGCGGAAGTTGAAATGATTGAAATACGCTTTTTCCAGAGATGGTTGGAGCGGGCGAACTCGTAGAGAATGTCCTTGGGACGATTACGCAGAAACTCACCAGCAATGTAACCTGCACTGAGATCCACCAAATCCCAGTTATTTATATAATCCGTATGAGCGGTGTAAACATCGAAAATCTGCGTTTGCAGTTCTTCGTCAGCTTTGCGGAATTTAGCAATCAGAACAAAAAGTGCAAACATGCGGACTTCGTGGATTTCCGAAGTAAGGAGTTCCGAGACAATTTCCAGATCCATATCCCTGTGGGGTTTTGCAAGGGCTCGCAGCGCTGGAACTTTAATGCCCACAAAAATATCCCCTTCACCGTACTGTCCAGGACCCGTTTTGAAATACCCCTGCAGAAGTTTTGCCTGAGTGGCGTTGCCGGTTTCTTTAATGAGTTTAATGATTTCTTTTGATGTTGCCATAAGTCGTCCTCTTCAAAGCACTGTCAGAAAATAAAATCGGTTGTAACGAAAGCTGAATGATGGTCATGGATGATGTCTCTGAGTATCTCACGATTGGCATGGGAGTCTTTCGCAGCGACAAGAGTTCTGATTGTAAAAACCCGCAGGGCATCGGTGATGCTTAAAGTGCCTTCGGCGCTGTCTTTACGCCCGGTAAACGGCAGCGAGTCGGGGCCGCGCTGGCACTGGGAATTGATATTAACGCGGCATACCTGATTGACGAGGGGATCGATGAGTCTGCCCAGTTTTTCCGGGTCTGAACCAAAAATGCTTACCTGCTGCCCGTAATTACTTTCAACTATATAATCGAGAACTTCACGGATTTCACTCCAGCGAAGGATTGGGACTATGGGACCGAATTGCTCTTCCCGGTAAATGCGCATCCGTGGTGTTATATCTGTGAGAACCGTTGGGTAAACGAGGGTACCGTCTACATTTCCACCCTGATTGTTAATGATTTTCGCCCCTTTTTCCAGGGCATCATCGATTATCTCCTTCATGCGTAGCGCGGATTCGGGATCCGGCATGGGCGTTATTTTGACACCCGTTTCCCAGGGCGCACCGGTTTTGAGCGCATCTACTCCCGCACAGTATTTTTCTTTGAATTCTTCATATCTTGAGTCGTGAACGAACAGAATCTTCAGGGCAGTACATCGTTGACCGTTGTAACTGAGAGACCCGGAGATGCATTCTGAAACGGTTGACGCCATTTCCGCATCGGGCATGACGATACCTGCGTTCTTTGCCTCGAGACCGAGAACGCTGCGGAGGCGATGGGGGCGGGGATGCAGAGATTTCAGGATATCTGCAACTTTTGAAGAACCAATGAAGGCAAGGACATCAATGCTTCCGGACTTCATAAGAGGAGTGATGACTTCTTTTCCGTCACCATAAACGGTGTTTACAGTGCCTGCGGGGAAATGTTTCGCAAAGAGCTCTAAAAGCGGCTGGTGAAGGAGGACGCCGCGCTTGGGTGGTTTGAAAATGACGATGTTTCCCATGATTAATGCGGGAATCAGTGTTGTGAAGGTTTCATTCAGAGGGTAGTTGTAAGGCCCCATACAAAGAACAACTCCGAGGGGGGCTCTTCTTACCTGAGCAAAAACCCCCTGATCAATGCTGAACCGGGAGGAGGCCCGGTCGAGATCCTTAAGAGCTTCCACCGTGAGAGATATATAATCGATGGTACGATCGAACTCTTTTTCAGAGTCAGCGGCAGTTTTGCCGATTTCGTGCATGAGCATCGTTGTTATCTCATGTTTTTTGCGAGCCATATCCCGGGCAAAGGCACTTACGGCATTTATGCGCGCACTCACGGACATGGTGGGCCACGGGCCAAGACCGCTGTCCCAAGCTTTAACTGCACTTTCAAGCACGGTTAATGATGTTTGGGCGTCCATAAGCGGATAGGAACCGAGGACGAGGGGTGACTCATCTTCATTTATAACAACGGGGCTATTTACGGTTTCAAATGGCCCAGTCCATGGATGAAGTTTACCTCCGCTGAGCCAACTCTTCTGGTAAATGGGTGTAAAATCAGTTGCAAGATCAGTATTTTGTCTTATCCGGTAATATGACATGGGTGCTCCTTCACAAATCTTAAACCATACGGTTGCCCTGTATTATGCAGTTACGCTGAGATTTGAACAATTGTTTTTTTTACCGGATGGGAAGTGGAAATAGTCAGATATGCGCAAAATTTGAGAAATCTCAAAGCTGATTGTAGAGTACATCGCGGAGGATCTGCCTTGGAATACAACCACATAAGCGTTTTATATAATGAGATCAAAAGTCTGGTAACAGAAATGCCTCCATTGGCTGTTGCCGTTGATGCAACGGTGGGGGGTGGTGGACACAGCAACATATTGATTTCTCACCTCAAAGACGGTGGTATATTCCTTGGATTTGATAAAGATCCTGATGCCGTAGAAAATTTCCAGGAAAAATTCGGAAGTTCTGAAAATATCTCACTGATTCAGCGGAGTTTCAGTTGTCTTAAAGAAGAACTTGAAAGTCGTGAAATTAAGAAAGTCGACTTTATTCTTGCGGATCTTGGAGTTTCATCACACCAGATCGATACGGCAGATAGAGGTTTCAGTTTCATGAAATCAGGGCCTCTGGATATGAGAATGGATACTTCCTGCGGGATGACAGCGCTAGAGCTTCTAGAAAATACAACGGAAAAAGAATTGACATATATTTTTAGAACCTTCGGGGAAGAACCTCAGGGTGCAAAGATTGCCCGGGGGGTTTTAGCAGCTCTGAAAGACGGGAAAGTGACGGATACACTCTCCTTAGCAAAAGTAATCGGTGAGATAAAAAAGGTTCCGCCCTGGAAAACGCGGATCAATCCGGCAACGAAATGTTTTCAGGCTCTTCGAATTGCAGTAAACGGTGAACTGGATGACCTTGAAATCCTTTTGAAAGATGCCCCTGGCTTCCTTGCACCCGGCGGAATTTTTGCAGTGATAACTTTTCACAGCCTTGAAGACCGGTTGGTAAAACATCGCTTTCATGACCTCGCACACCCGGAGAAATTTGTTCCGGAGCATGTGATTCTCACAAAGGATCAGATGCCGAAAGCTGATTTCAAAGCGCCACCGTCCATTACTCCAGGAGATGAAGAAGAGACAGCCAACTCAAGATCCCGCAGTTCCAGACTTCGGATTCTCAGGAGGCTCGAAAATGAAATTTGATGACCTGTTTGGAACCGAGGATCTTCTCCCGGATGCAACTACTGAAAAAGAACCAGTGGAAACTTCAGTGCCAGTAAAAACTGAAAGTGACCATGTATCGGGGAAATTATCGAGTTCAGAACCCCCGCCGACTGATGCTTTACTTGAAAATCTGCCCCCGCCGGAAGTGTCGGATAAAGAAAAACGGTTTTTCGGAATGAGGATCACGGGCCAGGGGGGTAATGGTAAGTATCTCATAGCCTCGGTAATCCTGATACTCGTGAGCGGATTCTTTGTCAGCATGGCCACAATCTGGGTGAAAATGAAGAAAAATCGATATAGTTACGAGCTTGCGGGGCAGGTGCGTCTCATGAAAAAGCTTTCCCGAAAGAAGGCTCTTTACAAGCTTGAATACAGTTATCTGAAATCACGTGCGGAAGTGAAAAGCGCTATTGAAAAAGACGGTTGGGTTGAAATCCATCCTAAAAATATTATTCATGTCAAGACCGCTTTGGGAAAAAAAGGCTCGAAAACAAAATAACTGAGTTCCTGTCCTGAAATACAAGAAATCAAATTTTTCACCGAATTTTTGCTCAGGACAGTAACCGCAAGGTGTTGAAAATATTACTAGTGGCCTGTTAGAAATTTTAATAAATTTCTTCGCGAAGCGAATTACAGGACACGAACTAACTGAGTTTGAAATGGATAAAAAACCATGAGAATACGCCCGATCCTGAGCAGAGAAAAAGAAACAAGCCGAGATTATAATAATCAAGAATTAAAAATTCATCGGAATCGTCTCATTCAGATTGGTGCCCTCGCGGGACTGTTTTTATCTTTCCTGCTTTACAGTGCTTTTCGTATTCAGGTAGTTCAAGGGGCTAAACACCGGGATACCGTTGTTAAATTGAGTTTTACCAATAGAAAACTTCCCGTTGAGCGAGGATTCATTCTGGATCGAAAGCATCAACCCATAGTTGTGCCTACAGAAATGCCGTCTGCGGCACTGGATCCACTTAAACTCGCATACGTTCTCATGGAGCGGCACTCGCATTCATCTGGACGTTTAAGCGGCAAGGAAAACAAGAAAAAACGTGAGAAAATCGCCCTGAATCAGAATCTCCAGAATGAAATCAGTGCTCTCAGTTCTGAATTTGCCGATGCGCTGCATGAGGACAGATATATAATAAGTGAAAAAC
This sequence comes from Myxococcota bacterium, assembly GCA_018821305.1. Classification (GTDB taxonomy): domain Bacteria; phylum Myxococcota_A; class Polyangia; order HGW-17; family HGW-17; genus JAHJMN01. The sequence continues at coordinate 5,216 of JAHJMN010000150.1, read as the reverse complement.
TGTTTGCCGCAATAATGCGTGGTCAGCGTTTTTTGTACCTCAAAAGGCATATTACCCCTGAAGAAATAGTTGCTTTAAAAAAGATAAATCTCCCCAAGGGCGTGCTTTTCTATCCCAATGATATATCACGTCATTATCCTGAGCGCACTCTTGCAGCACACGTGGTTGGTTTTACAAGCGTCGACGGGGAAGGAATGGAAGGGGTTGAAAAATACTTCAACATCGAACTTACGGGGACAACTTCCAGCATAAAAGCCCAGAAAGATGCAAAAAGCGGACTAATGTTCATTAAAGGTCTGCCGGATATTCAGGTCACCGGTGCAAATACCGTCGTTCTCACCATTGATTCCCGAATTCAGAAGGACACGGAGAAAATTCTCCAGAATGGTCTTGAAAAGTTCAAAGCCAGTTACGGAAGTGCCATCGTTATGGACGCAAAAACCGGTGAAATTCTGGCTTTAGCAAATGCGCCGATGTTTGATCCCGGTCGTAAACATGAAGTTAATCCACAATTTTATCGTAACCGTGCCGTGGTTGATGCCTACGAGCTAGGTTCCGTTGTTAAGCCCCTTACCATGCTTGGCGCTATTGCTGCGGGCAATGTAACTGCAGAAACGGATGTTCCCATGGACTTCTCTGCCATCTGGAAAGATGGCCGCCCCTGGACTCCGAAAGATCATATCAATGTAAGTATGGGAACAATTAAACCCATAGATATTATCGCAAAAAGCTCCAACAAAGGTATCGCTAAAGTTGCGGAACTGATGGGGGAACGCAGCCTTTACACACTTTTCATGAAATTAGGTTTCGGAATGCCCACAGGGATCGAACTTCCATCGGAAGCTACGGGAATTCTTCCTCCCCTCAAGCAGTGGACAAGTAAAGTAAACCTTGCGACACACTCGTACGGCCATGGTATTACTCTTTCACTCATGCAACTTGTGCAGGCCTACAGCGTTTTTGCCAACGATGGCTACATCGTAAAACCACATGTTGTGAGATATATTGTGGACGATAATAATGACATCCTGAGTTGCAATTCCCCCGTTGCCTGCGGTCGTAAACCCACGAGGCGAAGAGTTGTTTCAAACAAGCAGGCCGTTCGTGAAGTAATGGAAATGATGAAAGCTGTTGTAACACGTGGTACGGGAACCCATGCAGATATGCGAAAATGGGGTTATTCCGCTGCGGGAAAAACAGGAACAGCAGAACTTATCTTAAAGGGTGTTAAAGACGGCATTGCCTACAGTCAGGATCGAAACCGTGTTACATTTGCCGGTCTGGTACCGGCGGATAATCCCCGCGTTGTAATTGCTATCATGTTTGAGGATCCTCAGGGTGATCCTGACACGGCCACAGAAAAAGAAGGTAAGATTGAAATGCGAAAAGACGCTGGTTATATTGCAGCGCCAATATTCGCAGAAGTAGCCCGGAATGTGATGTACCGTCTGGGTGTAGCACCGGATACGGAAGTGACAGTAAAAAAGAAGGGTAAAGAAGTTAAAAGTGAACTTCCTGTAACAAAACCTGTTTTTCCACCACTTCCATCACCGGAGCGCATTGTTATGCCAGACTTTTCTGGAAAATCCCTTGCCGCTGCTCTTGAGTTGATTTCAGAACTTGGAATCCGATGTAAAATATCCGGGCATGGAGCAGTTATTTCCCAGAATCCCCCTCCGGGTGGTCCGCTGTCAGGGTGCAAACTTACTCTGAGTACCTCCCGAAAGGAAGAAGCTGATAATAAATGACGATTACAATTCAAAACCTATTGAATGTTGCGGGTGTGGACACTTCAATGCAATTTATTGGTGAAATTGGATGTCCCGTAGTGAGTGCTGATTCAAGAAAAATGGTTCCCGGCGGCCTGTTTATTGCCTTAGTGGGAATTTCCAGTGATGGCCATGATTTCATTGAAACTGCCGCGAAAAACGGTGCTGCTGCAGCTCTTGTTGAAAGAGTAAATGAAAACGTTTCGATGCCACAGTTTGTTGTAGCATCAACACGTGCTGTCTGGGGACCAGTTCTGGCTCAGTTTTATGATAATCCTCAGTTGAAAATGGATTTTGTGGGTATTACGGGAACGAATGGAAAGACTACGACTACCTATATCCTCGAAAAGATTCTCACGGATGCGGGACATCTTTGTGGTGTCATCGGAACAATTGAATACCGCTATGGAAAGACAAAGATACCGTCTAATTTTACGTCACCGGATCCCGAAATTCTTTATCCAGTGCTGGATGAAATGGCTCGGGGCGGAACCGATACGATAATTATGGAAGTAAGTTCCCATTCTCTTGCGCAGATGCGAGTGGGGGGACTTCGGTTTAAAGCAGCTCTTTTGACTAACTTTACGCAGGACCACCTTGATTTTCATAAAACAATGAATGAGTACGCCTCAGCAAAAGGTCTGTTGTTCCGAAATCACCTTACGGAAAATGCTTTCGTCTGTGCATGGGATGAGTCGGACTATCTGGATACAATTATTCCGGAAAACTCGGATGCAGTATTGTTTGGAAGTACGAAGTCAGCTCATGCGGTAATCAGCGACACTTCGTCTACAATCAGTGGTGTACGTGCGACTGTAACCTGGAAAAATGAACAGGTGACTTTTGAGTCTATGCTCATTGGCGACCACAACATCTTGAATATCACCGGGGCACTTTTAATTGCATCTTCCTTTGATGTTGAAATGTCAAAAGCCGCTTCTTCGGTCAATGATGTAGTTGTTCCGGGACGCCTTGCCCGGATACCGGGGAAAGTCCCGGTTTTTGTGGATTACGCTCATACCCCGGATGCTCTGGATCGTTCTCAAAAAGCCCTGAGGCATCTTGTGGTCGGGCGGCTCATCACAGTTTTCGGATGCGGCGGAGATCGCGATGCAGGAAAAAGGCCGAAAATGGGGGCCAGTGTTTTAAATGGCAGTGATATAGGTGTTGTAACAAGTGATAATCCACGCACAGAGGACCCTCTTAAAATCATTGATATGATTCTTGAAGGAATGAAAAACGAAATAAGATTTCCTCCGGAGAATACCATGCCACACTCTGGGTTCACCGTGATTCCGGATCGAGCTGAGGCTATAAAATGGGCAGTAGGCAGGGCTTGTTATGATGACTGCATTCTGATTGCTGGTAAAGGTCATGAAGACTATCAGATCATTGGTAAAACCAAGATTCACTTCGATGACTCCGAACACGCCGCCTCCGCATTAAAAGATAAGTAATCCACTTCAGAAACTATAACTTCTATACCGCTTCCTACCCAGCATTGGGTCAAATACAGGCAATAGTTATAAAAAAAAAGTTGATTTTTTAATAAATAAATAATATTTTCACAATTGATTTTATACTTTTGAAAAATCCAGGAGATAAGTCAATGTTAAAACTCATATTATTCTTTATTTTACTACAGAATCAGCCAAATGAAAAAACACCAGAGACTAAAACACCGGAAATAAATACAAAGACCAAGACAAAAGAGACGAAAATACCAACAAAAACAATTGATGGTAATTCAAATTCGTTAGAATCAGCAAAAACCGACACATCAGTTTCCGGAAAAACTCCAGAAAAAGAAAAACTTATCCTTCTAAAAGGATTTCCAACATTCAAAGAACTTAGTTTTAAATGTGCAAAGACGTCTTCACAAATTTACAATACTATTGAGTGTAAACTAATACGTGAAGTTAATAAAAGATACTCCATCTGTTTGAGACACAGTACTTCCTCAGGGTGTGGTTTCATTATGGCATCCATAGAAGTATTTAATTTCTTTGATAAATATTCAGAATGCAGGAAAGTGTCAGAATCGAAATCAGATTGCAAAAACATAACTAAAGATAATTACACTGAAAATTTAAAGAAACTGAAAAAGATTTGTAACAAAAGGGTTTTCGCCCTCAATTATACTGGCGAATGTATTTCAATATTTACAAACAAAGAAAGTTACATTTCTGATTGCAATGACAGAGCTTCGATAATGTATTATCTTAAGTTCTGCAAAAATTACCGGGAGAAAAGGACTAAAAATGTATACACAGCAGCAACTTCATATGGTAATCATGGCAATAAAAAACAAGACAATTTTAATTCAGATAATCAACCCGTGAAAGTTGAACAAATAGCAAGCGATAAGCAACAATCGGATGTCAGAAGAAAAATTTCATTCATGGGATCTTTCAAACTTGGAATGGATGAAATCGATTTAAATAACGGTGAATCACAAAGCGGAAATTCCTTTGGATTATCTGCTTCGTTAGGATATTTTGCAGGGAAAAATTTTGTGATTTCTTTATTGTTTTCTATTCAGTATTCTGAATCGGGGGAAGAAAAAAATTCATCCACTATGTTTGGTGCCGGACTTATTTATCAACTCGAAAATTTCTATGCAGGAATTCTATTTGGCAGCGGTGGATTAACATTGAATGATGATTCAATTTCATACATGTTTATATCTTTTCCCATTGGAGTTCTTTTAAAACTGGTTGACCATGTATATTTTGATATCGGATTTCGTATAACAAATATGTTTGCTGACGACAATGTGAATATTTTTGCCCTTGAGTTAGGTTGGATGGGATTCCAGATTATTTTTTAAGGATGGAAAACTTAGTCTGACACTTGGACACTTCTGCAGATCCATCGACTGGAATGAGCCTTCCGGGTTAAGTCTTTTTTACTCTGAAAGCACGTAGTTTTTGAAATACAGGCAGTATTTATAAAAACAGGTTGATTTTTTAATAAAGAAATATTAATTTCATCCTTGATTTTATTCTTTTGAACCAAGTACAGGAGATAACTTTATGTTAAAACTCATATTATTCTTTATTTTACTACAGAATCAGCCAAATGAAAAAACACCAGAGACTAAAACACCGGAAATAAAAACACCGGAAATAAACAAGACAGCACCTGTTCAGACAAAAATTGCAGAAAAGGAAAGACTTATCCTTATTGAAAGTTTTCCATCATTTAATGAACTTAGAGTTAATTGTAAAAAGGCTTCATCACAGATTTACAATACGGTGGAGTGCAAGTCAATTCGTGCTCTGGAGGATAAGTATTCGGACTGCTTGAGGAATGATATAAAAGGTTGCCAGTTTATTAAAACAACCTACAACGTTTTTAACTATTTCGATTATTATCAAAAATGTAAAGAAGACCCTGGATTCAGATCCGATTGCAAGAATATTTCAGAAGATAAATATTCTTATA
>JAHJMN010000149.1 GCA_018821305.1 Myxococcota bacterium | reverse complement strand
TTTAATTATTATTTGATATTGAATGGTTACGTTCTATTCCTGAACCTGTTTACCTGACTTCCTGATTCCCTGTTAAAAAAATCAGGTATTCAGGAAATCAGTAGCAGGAACAGGAAAATCAGGGGCTTTCTCTTGAAGCATTTCTTTAAACCGAGTCACAATCGTATTACTCTGCAAGCGGTCTAGTAATTATGCTTTGATGTTGAATGTTTAACCGCTGATCCAGATCCTTTTTTCCTGACTTCCTGTTAAAAAAATCATTAAACAGGAAATCAGTAGCAGAAACAGGACAATCAGGGTCTTTCACCTGAAGCTTTTCTCTCAAATTCAACAACAATCGTATTACTCTGGAAGCGGTATAGTAGATTTTTCGTGTCCTGTATCACTGTTTTTATTGTACTATTACAACAACTTTTAGTATTCTCACCGAATGTATTTCTGTATAAAAATTAAGCATTCCATCCTTTGTCCGGTCTGTAACTCTCGGAATCCAATCAGGGGGTTTCCATCCTTTTTTAAATGTTGGAATTGCAGTAATTCTATAGATTTAACTCAGATTTTTGTTCATGGCAAATCTCTAGATGCCTTTTTCCTGGGTTCCTATTATAACATTGTCCCAGAATGCAGTACGATCCTTGTGGAGAATGAACCGGGTAACTATTCGGGTATGGACTTTTCGGGGTACAGGATGGATTATTCGAAATCAAATCCATTGTGTCCAACTTGCAATTCTGCAGTCACCCCGCCTGATTTCTATTGTTCAACCTGCGGAAAACATGCTGAATTTTATACTAATGATTTTGTACCTGATACAAACTCTGGAATTCTTAAAATTGTTTATACACAGAAAATAACCAAAAATGTTCACAATGAAGCGGTATCTCTCACCTGCCCTGCCTGTGGAGGAACTCTCAAAATTAACGGAACAGAAAAAATTGTAACCTGTTCTTACTGCCAGGGAAATGTATCCATCGGGAATCATTTATTGAAATTACCAGTACCGTCTGATGATCCCTTTTACTTATTGATCAAAAACGACTTCCTTCATCAATTTTTAAATTCCGTCACAATAACACATTCAAAAAATGGGGTAATACGTGGATCGTTTTTTGATAACTCGAATTATGACGAAAAACCAAAAATAATTTTGCATGGGCAGAGACTTGAAGCAGCTATCGCCGCTGAAGCATCAAATATCCAGGAAATTTTGGAACCTCAAAACAATGACGTACTTTTAGAAATCCTCATTGACCGACCTGAAAACTTTCCTGCAGTAACTGTTATTCTTACACATCCGCTTACCGCATCCCGCCTTAGTTCAATATGGCATATGGTAAGTGAAAATATTAAAGAAAAACTCTCAAGTTACCCGGAACTGGATTTTCCACTGATCAATTTACTTGCCTTTAGTGAAAACCCATCAATAAGGCGCAAAATGGCAGATAAAAGTTATCTTTGTTTTCCAGAAACCCTTTCTTTTCTAGCAGCGGATTCGGATATTGAAGTAAGAACTACATTGGCTTCTCAAGCCAATCTTCCAGAAAATATATATTCGGGACTTAGTTGCGACAAATCTATTAAAGTTCGTCTATCTCTAGCAACAAACCGAAGCGTCAGTAATGAAATCTTAAAAAAATTGTTAAGCGATGCAGAGCCTGATGTTAAAAAAGCAGCCCGCAATAACCCTTCCAGAAAAAAAGGCTTCCTTGAAAAGCTCTTCAACTGAAAAATCCCTTCCAATACAAAAAATTCCATAAACTTTGTTTTTAGATTTGTATATAACTTATTAAGATATGAATTCTATGACGATTATTGTTAATTAGTTACTGTTACTTTTTGTCCATATCTTTACTATCTGAATTCATAATTATTTTACAGTTTATCAAAATTTGGCTTTTAGTAGACATACCTTCACAACTGTCAGTAATATATGACACTCTTCTTCCGCATCCTGAAGCTCCATAAGTATTTTCCAGCAATTTAACAACTCTTACATTTTCTTTAGAACAACTAAGATCAAATATTGCCCTTTTAATAACAAGTTGTTTTTTATCATTTTCTGACAGCGAATAACAACCAGAAAAGAAAATTAGTAATGCTAAAGAAACTTTTACTTTTAACATTTGAGCTCCATATTTTTTAAGAGATGGTTCCATAAAAAAGTGAAAAATATTTTCTCTCACTCAATATTTCGTGTCATGTAAGACTGTATTACATGAGATCTGTAATAACTTAACCGCAGTCCCAGGTGCTTTTTATTGATTTACAATCCGGACATAGGAACCAGTATATATTTCCCAAATCTCCAATCATTAATCCATGAGGCGACCAATTCCCATCAATTTTTTCCGGCTCTTCTCCAGATATTTGAATTAAAAAATCCATTTCTTTCCCACATTCGCATTCAACATCCGGAGATCCCTGCAGATAAGATGGATACCCACCTAACTTTGATCCAACGACAGGAGAGATCTCATTTATCAATTCACTTAAAACTTCATTTCCATCGTCATGAATTGAAGGAAAGTCTGGATCTTCATATTCAAGATACTCGCCAATTGGATAATCAACTACTTTTTTTGGACTTAGTAAGCATTCAGGTACGGGATCTTCAAAATCCCCATCTTCCGGAAAATGGGGAGGATCTATTTCTTTCTGATATTCAGACTTGCTGTTTGAATAAAAAACAAACATTTTTCTGTCTGATTCTTCGCAGTTATCTTCCATATAACTGCAATCTTCATTAGGACAACGAAAAATCTGGAAGAGATCTTTATTTTCTGGAAAATAAAATTCAGGAAAATCGCTTTTAAATAACTGAAGCACAAAATTTAGTGGTGTCCTGCAAATATCGCAGCACGGCCATGAGTCCATTTCTGAAATCATAGGACTTCCGCCAAATTTGCTGATGTCGCAGCCTGAAATGGGAGAATTATACTGAGGGTTTAGCAGGATTGTTTCTTTGCGATATTTATTTTTCGTTTCTTCTATTACCTGTCTTGCTTCTTTTTCATCCATTTTCGTCTTCCTATCTTCAATGAAACTTTTTATAACAAAGTACCCATGTCTACATTCAATTTACTTTATGTCAATAAAATCAGTTAATAGTAGGTTTTTAAATATCGACAGTAGTTGGCTGCCAATTCCGTAAAATTTTGAAATATAATTACAATTCATTACAACAACCTGGCCAAGATCCTGCTTCCTCTTTTACATGATTTAATAAAGGAGTGAGAAACTTGAGGTATCGGGCTGGAAATGGCTTTGTTTTATTGTCCGCGCTTTTTATTTGATACTTTCCAGTGACTGTCAGGATCAATATCAAATTCCCAATACCAGGAAGAAGATTCCTTTCCATTGTATATAAAAATGAGACCCGATGACCCGCTGTTCCAATTGTCAAATCCGTCTTCAAGGAAAAAACCACTGAAAATGTCGTCTTTTAATGAAAAGAAATATCCTTTGATTGAATGCCATTTTAATGCACCCACATGAGATGGTGCGCTTACAAAATGGTTAAAGGCAGCATGTTTATCTGTGCTGACCCAGAAAAAAGGAGAACTGAAATGAGGACCATATAAGCTAACTGGATGATAAATACGAACATGAAAAACATCCTTTTTAAATGCAAAATCCACAGCCTCATCGCGATCAGGGTATTCAACAAAACTGCTGCACCTTTCAAAGTAAAGACCCGTCTTTTCATCGAAGTACTGATTAAATGTTGCTACAATCAGTGAGTAAGTAGTGTAAATTCTATAATAAATTAATTCTAATTCACTAATTACAGTTAATGTAAAGCTTAAAGCTTGCTTCCGTTTTTCTCTAGATAAATGATAGTTGCTACTATTATTAGCCGTTTTTGTGTAATTACAGTTCTTGATTTCAATTATAAATTTGTTGCTACAGATTGCTTCGCAAGATGAGTATTTGCAGCCAATCAAAAAATGAGATATTGCAAAAGGTAGTAAAACCTAATAATTACGCGTATATAAAAATCTATTTGGGTGAATACAAGTGTTTTTATTCATTAAGAAAGTATGTCTATACAATTAATATTGTCAAGGGAGAAAAATTCCGGGCGTTTGAAAGATTACTTTTTCGAGAAAATTGTCATGACCGCTTGCGGAGTAAAAGGATCGAAATTGTTAAAATTAGTTAAAAATTACGTTCTTTTTAATTATTTTTTTTATCGTATGGTTATACCATGTTCCTGCCACTGTTTACCTGACTTCCTGATTCCCTGTTAAAAAAACTGGTATTCAGGAAAGCAGTAGCAGCAACAGGGTAATCAGGGGCTTTCTCCTGAATCAATTCATACAATTAATTTACTATCTTATTACCTCGTAAGTGACTGAAAGAGATCATACTTCCGAGTTCCCAGATGGGATCGGGTGTGCATGCCTCTTTGCTATTGTCACCAGGAAAATCGAAATAACGTTTGGATATATATGACGGACAAAGTATGCCCATATTTTATTTACAAAAAAACCGGAACTGGTCCGGTAATTTGTAAATGGTGTTTGGCACC
>JAHJMN010000148.1 GCA_018821305.1 Myxococcota bacterium | reverse complement strand
TTTAGTTACTGTCCTGAAATACAATAAATCAAATTTTTCGCCGATTTTTTGCTCAGGACAGTAACCGCAAGGTGTTGAAAATATTACTAGTGGCCGGATAGAATTTTTAATAAAATTCTTCGCGAAGCGAATTTCCGGACACGATCTCTTTAAACCACCACCAGTTCCTACTCCCATAAAAGGCGGGAGGCTCTTTTAATTATGTGGTGGCCATTAGCCGTGCGGATGCGATCAATTGCTGTCATCAATTTTCCCTGAGGTTCATCAAAAAGAGAAAGTTGAAAGAAACTGTCCGTCAGGCGGGAAAGATGCAGTTTCAGTTGACGGATTCTCACGCGTCTTGCAGCAATGCGCCGTAAAACTGGAAGAGCCGCCGCATGAAGATCCGGATCGGAGTTCACCGGTCGTCGAATAACAGCCGAACCGTTTGCCGTAAGACCGTCGGAAAAAATAACATCCAGGCGCAAAGCAGAAGCTCTGAGAGCGGAAGATCGCAAAGAAAACCCCGCTTCTTCACATATAATTGATAAAACCGTTGATAGATCGTCAGGATCCCCCGTATCCTGAGAAAGCACAAGTTCAGCTGAAACCGTACGGCGATTGAAGGGCTCAATCTGAACAGGTTCATCGTCAATGCCCAGAGCACGCTCCCGAAGCCGGATACTCTGACGACCAAAAACCCGACACAACTGGGCCGCTTCAATATCAGTGAGATCGTTCATCGTATAGATACCAAAGGCCGTCATCCTCTCGTGGAGGACGTCACCAACTCCCGGAAGAAAGGCTATCTTCTGAGGTGACATGAAATCGCGCTCGTCCCCCGGAGGAATTGATGCGAACCCAAGAGGCCTGATAACACGGGTAGCGACTTTTGAGACGGTTTTATTAGACGAAAGCGCCGTAGCTGCATCAAGCCCGAGCATGCGGCATTCTTCTTTTATGCGAGCCGCCGTATCCTGAGCCTGTCCAAACAAGCGCTCAGTACCCGTTATATCAAGGAAAATATGCCCCCCGGCCCGAAGTTCGGTAACGGGGGAGTAGTTACCGGCAATGTCCATCATTTTACGGGATGCACGCTGATACAGTGCCGGATTGGGTGCTACAATCGTGAGATTACGAAGCATCCGCCGGGCGGTTTTGAGGGGCATTCCACGACGAAGACCTTCTTTCCATGCGCGCCGGGAAGTTTCAAGAACAATAGCCCGACTGCTGCCCTCATCGGCAATTACAAAGGGGCGATCCCGCAGGGAAACATCTGCTGCCTCTTCAACAGAAGCTGAGAAATTAGATACATTTATGTGCACAATGCCACGTTCCATACGCATATGATACCACCGATACTCTCTGAAGCATATTTTACCTTACACATGTTAGGTGTCAACGAACTATTATGGAAAAATAGTAAAAATTTGCACTCAAGGGGGAATCATATCTAAACTATCGGCATTATACTGTTCGTGTTCCGCGGTAATTGAATTTCCAATTGCTTCTTATCGAAAAACCGAACAGCGATGAACCCGGGTGGAATTTTTTTTGAATATTCTATAACTCAGGTATTTTTCAGACGACGGCACACAAAAATTACAGTTTCCAGTCCTGATTTTGTGGGGCAAGTCATTTTTTTTGTTTTTTTGGGGTCACTCAAGCATTTTTGGCACGTAAAGTGCTTGACCCCCAGTGCTCACGTGAGGATTTATATCCTCATGACCTTTCAAGGCTCACGGGTACTCCCCAAAAGCCGCAGACCAACGGAGGTGTGTCATGTTAAACCTGCATTTTTGTGAATCTTCTCAGCCTTTCAACGCCAAAAAAACTTCTACTGGCGTAAAATACAATGAATCAACCCCCCGCAAAGTCACATGGAACTATGAAAATATTAATGATTTAAAAAGCATAAACAATACTGACATCTTGATCTGGATCGGAACCGAAATGCCAGAGAACATTTACGATCCGGAAATGAAATTCTACTCGTTCACAACTTCTTCCAGTATGGAAGTCAATATCTGCAGAGTGCTCAGTGTCATTAATATCATCGTTGAAAACGCTGATCTTGACATAAGCGTTTGTGGAAATGAAAACGAACCCTTCATCGGAGCGGTTAAGACCCTTCTTCAGTACATCGACGGAATGAGTTATCGTGAAATACTAACAGCTTACCGTCGGAAAAATTTCGTTGTAAATGTAAATGAACTCCGCCTTGTTTCCCGCGCCGTCTCCTCCGGTTGTATGGATATATACTGCGTAAAATAGTTACTGTCCTGAAATACCAAATTTTCAAGTTTACACAAAATTTGTACACAGGACATTAACAAATTAATTTAATGAAATTTTTCAGGTAAAAGCCCCACAATTGGAAAAGATTTCACTTTTATGACATTTATGTCGTGCAATGACAAAAGATGGGTGGAAAACAGGCCCTGAAAATTGTTACTTTTTGAGGCCGCGGTTTTTCAGGAGGGGTTCGATTCTGGGTTCACGACCACGGAACTTTTTGTAAAGATCCATGGATTCATCAGAGCCACCTTGGGAGAGGATAAAATCATGAAGCTTACGAGCGGTTTCGGCATGGAAAATATCTTTTTTCTCTTCGAATGCCGCAAATGCATCGTTATCAAGCACCGCAGCCCAGATATATGAGTAATAGCCCGCACTGTAACCACCGACTACATGAGCAAAATATGTGGATCTGTATCGGGCGATGATTTCTGGAATAAGACCGAGTTTTTTGAGCACGGAATTTTCAAACCTCGTTGTATTAACTATTTTATCATCAGTGAGGGAATGCCAGGCCATATCAAGGAAGGCGGCTGCAAGATACTCTACCGTCTGGAAACCCTGATTGAAATATTTTGATTTTTTTATTTTATCCACGAGTTTTTTGGGGATAACTTCTCCGGTTTTGTAGTGCTTCGCATATACTTTAAGCACTTGCTCTTCCAAAGCCCAGTGTTCTAAAAGTTGTGAAGGGAGTTCTACAAAGTCCAGAGGAGTTTCGGTCCCGCTTACTTTTCGGTAAGTCACATCAGACAGCAGACCGTGAAGTGCATGTCCAAATTCATGGAAGAGTGTCGTTACTTCGTCAAAACTCAGAAGGGCCGGCACTTCCCCTGAAGGGCGGGAGAAATTACATACATTAGTAATAATGGGAATCACCCGCTCGCCATTAACCTTCATCTGCTTGCGATATTCACTCATCCATGCGCCGGCCCGTTTTCCCGGTCGTGGATGGTAATCCGCGAGATAAATACCAATGACTTTACCGTCTTTTACCACTTCAAATGTTTTGACTTCCTTATGATATTTTGGAAGATCCGTTCTTTCGCGGAAAGTAATACCGAAAAGCTTTTCTGCTGTGTAAAAAGCGCCCATCCGTACATTTTCGAGAACAAAGTAGGGGCGGAGAGCCTCATCATCCAGAGCATATTTGGCTTTCCGAAGTCTCTCAGCGTAAAACCACCAATCATGACTTTGAAGTTTGAAGCGTTTCTTATCACGGCGAATCATACCCTGAAGTTCCGCTGATTCTTTTTTACCCATTGCGATAGCCGGTTTCCATAGTTTATTCAGGAGTTCCATAACTTTCGCCGGAGTTTTAGCCATATTGTCCGCAAGGCGGAATTCTGCCCAGGTTTTGTACCCCATAATGCGGGCTTTCTTCACCCGAAGGGATGCAATTTCTGCAATGAGTTTATTATTGTCATACTTATCACCGCGATCCCCACGCTTATACCAGCCTTTGTAAATTTTATCACGCAGAGTACGATTCTCCGCATAAGTTAAAAACGGTATCCAGCTCGGTTTATCCAGATTAAAAACCCATTTACCATCGAGCTTTGCGGCTTTTGCAGCATCCGCTGCTGCAGAAATAACTGAATCAGGAAGACCAGCCAGCTCTTCCTTCTTTTCAATTACAAGTTTCCACTCTCTTGCGTCCTTCAGCAGGTTTTCATTAAATGCCAGCTGTTTCTGAGCCAGTTCTTTATTCAGAGCGCCTAGCTTTGTCTTTTCTTCAGGCTTCAGGTTGGCGCCTCCTCGAACGAATTCCGTGTAGTATCGTTTCAGAACCATTTTCTGCTCAACAGAAAGGTTTTCTTTGGACTGATTGTCATAAACCATTTTAACTTTTGCAAAAAGCTCAGCATTGAAGTTGATGTCATCGTTATGCTTTGTAAGCATTGGAACAACTTCTTTTTTTATTTCCAGAAGCTTATCGTTGGCATCAGCACTTGCAATGTTGAAAAACACATTAGCTACTTTCTGGAGCAGGTCATCGCTATTCTCCAGACGTTCGATAACAGATTTAAAAGAAGGAACGATCTTATCAGCAACTATGCTTTCAATTGCTTTTTTCTGCTCGTCCATACCTTTTTTGAATGCCGGCAGATAGTGTTCAGGCTTGATTTTTTCAAATGGCGGCATTTCATACGTAGTTTTATATTCTTTTTCCAGAAAAGGATTTGTTTCCACAGGTTTTACCTCCGGCTTTTTAACTTCAGGCCCTTTTTCATCCGGCTGTACTACATCCGGCTTGGATTTTTCAGGGGAAGTTTTTTCTTTTTTGTCACCGCAACCAAGAAAAAGCCCTGCGGCCACCGTTACAGAAATGATTTGCTTTTTAAATACCGAGTTCATTTTTTACCTCCGGATAAAACAAAGCACACCATGAATTTGGATGCAAGTACTAACAGTCAAAAAAAGACAACGATTCGATTGTGCTAAAAACTCACTTTATTCGAGTCGATAAACCATATCTGAAAGATCTAATTTCCTTTTCCCGGAGAACTACCATGTCCGATGATAAATTCGAAGATAACATTGAGAGCCTGACCACTGACCAGGATAAAATGAACGACACTCTGGCAGCGGAAGCTCTTGAAAGACTTGTGGATATTCCCGTTGAAGTCACTGTCGAACTGGGACGTAAACGTGTAACCGTTGAACAACTGCTTTCCCTTAAAAGTGGCAGTATTCTGGAACTCATGAAGGTCAGCGGTGATCCACTTGATGTAGTAGTCGGGCAGAGACTTATTGCCCGAGGTGAAGCAGTGGTCATCGGTGATCGCTACGGTATTCGCATTACTGAAGTCATTGTGGACTCGAAAAGCATATCCAGCCGAAAAGTAAACGAAGAGGAAAACTGATATGAACTCCCTGTTTTTACTACCTCTTTTATTGTTCGCTCAGGGTAAGGACACAATTGTGGAAAGTACTTTCACTGAAACGGATGATCTGATTGTTTTTACGATTAAAACAAAAAAACAATCTGAACCCAGAGTTGAGAAATGGTGGTACTCCGGAAAATACCGAATCCGTTTTCGCGATGCTAAATTTGGGAAGAATTATTCAGAAAAAAACAAAACAGATCCGTACAAAAAAATTAAAATTGAAAATAAATATTATGATGATCTTGGGGCTGTTCTCCGTTTAGGTTTTGAAGTAGACAAGAGCAAAGTAGAAAAAGAGATCAAAGTCATTAAAAAAGTCGGGGAAGTAATTTTTGAGATTCCCAAAAAAGCCCTCGGAATTGATAAAAAGATAATACCTGCATCGGTAATGAAACCCCTTCCGGATCCCGATGCCCCGGTTATTCTGGCCCCTGCAGACAGCGTACCCACGACAGATATGGCTGTAGAAGTAAAACCTCCTGCAATTATTACAAAACCGGATGTTAAAACGGACGTTAAAACGGACGTTAAAACAGACGTTAAAACGAAACAAACTGTAACACCCGAAGATAAGCCTTTAAAACTAAAAGGAAGTCTGGGGAAAGAAGTCCGGGATAACCTTAAAAAGAGCAGTGGTGGTGGAAAAGGCAGTGACGGCAGTAACTTTGGCACCACCATGCTTGTACTTGCCTTTCTCACAATTCTCGGTGCAGGATCTTATTACTGGATGAAAAAACGAAAAGTTGGGGCGGAAAAAGGACAATCATCAAACATCGAGCTTATTGATTCCAAAATGATTGCCCCGGGAATGAAAATTGCCCTGATCAGAGTAACGGACAGAATTCTGGTCGTGAGCATGTGCAGCGGGCATATGGAGCTTCTTACGGAATTTATCCCCGATGAAACGGGACCCATGGACAGTAATTTTCCCGGCGATTCATCTGACGATGAAGACCTTGATGGTTCTCAGGAAAGCGTCCGTGGAATCCTGGCCCTCAGAGAAAAGTTCTCCCGCAAGAAGGTAGAAGAAGTTTCTGCTTCTAATATTGAAGGCAGTTTCAATCAAGCTGCTGGTCTTGAATCCTACAGGAACAAGAAATAATGAAAAAGGCTATCCCGACACTAATCAGTTGTGGACTTTTTGCAATAATCCTTCTTTTACCGGCCCTTGCCATGGCAGAGCCGAAAATGACCTTCTCCATCGATTCTTTCAATGATCGAAGCCAGGTAGCGACAGTTTTAAAAATGCTGGGGGTTCTCACAATTATTGCTGTGGCTCCAAGCATTATTCTTTTAACCACAAGTTTCACACGTGTTTTAATTGTCCTTGCATTTCTCAAACAGGCAACAGGCACACAAAACCTTCCCCCTTCACAGGTAATTCTTGGTATCAGCCTGTTTTTAACCATGTTCATCATGGCCCCCGTGGGTATGGAAGTTTACAACAATGCTGTAAAGCCGTATCAGGAAGAAAAGTTAACTTTTTCCGAAGGACTTGAGAAAGCGAAAGTGCCCCTCCGAACCTTCATGCTCAGACAAACTCGTGAAAAAGACCTTCTTTTATTTTATGATATTTCCGGTCGTCCCCTTCCAAAAAAAGTAAGTGATGTTCCCTTTCATATATTACTTCCTGCTTTTATCATTTCTGAAATAACTACTGCATTCAAAATGGGATTTCTCATTTTCCTCCCGTTTCTTGTCATTGACCTGGTTATCGCTTCGGTCCTCATGGCAATGGGTATGGTCATGTTGCCCCCTGCTCTCATCTCACTGCCGTTTAAAATAATGCTTTTCGTGGTAGCTGATGGGTGGAATCTGATCCTGGGAAGTCTTACAAGGAGTTTCGGATGACTCCAGAATATGCACTTGATGCCGTATCCAAAGCACTTCATGTGACAATAGTCATTGCCGGCCCTCTCCTTGCGGCAGGTATGATTGTCGGTATTATCATTGCAATTCTTCAGGCGGCTACTCAGATCAATGAAAGCACTCTCTCCTTTGTTCCCAAACTTGTGGTTGTAATTGCCGTTGCGGCCATGGCAGCCCCATTTATCATCCGGACACTGGTGGATCTGCTCCGCGACATGGTCAGCCGGTTTCCTACAGCGGCGGGATAATCCATGGGAAGTATATCCTATCAAATCCCCGTTACAGCCCTCGGGCTTGTTTCCCTTCGCATTGCCGGCCTTGCTATAAGTGCACCGATGCTGAATCATCATGCCATTCCCCGACGAATCCGTGGAGCTTTTGTAATCGTCCTCAGTTTTTTTTTCATCAATAACCTCAAAACGGTACCCGTAATTGATTCCCCGGTTATTCTGGCTCTGGCCTGCACTTCCGAGTTTATAATCGGGTTTGCCATGGGAACTGTAATAAATATGATCGTCGCTGCCGTTTCCTCTGCGGGACAGTTAATGGCCATGGAGATGGGATTTGCCTTCGCTTCAATGGCTGATCCATCTACAGGTGAACAATCAACGGTTATTCAGACATTCTTCAGTATGTTTTTAGTGCTGGTTTTCGTCCTTTTAGATGGTCATCTCCAACTCATCAAACTTGTTGCGCTTTCCTACGAGAAAGCTCCAATTGCATCTGCCTTTTCCTCTCCTTCTGCATGGAAAACCATTGCTGGAATGGGGAGCATTCTTTTCGAAACGGCTTTCCGTCTGGCTTTACCCGTTACCGGTGCCATTTTATTGACTCAGGTTGCCATTGCCCTTGCGGCTAAAATGGCGCCACGACTCAATGTTTTCATTCTGGGTTTTGCTATCATGATCCTCATTGGACTCGTAATGCTGCCGGCAATCCTGCCTTCTGTCACATCCCTTTTTAAAATAATGATGGATCGAGCTTTCGAAACGGCGATCAATCTTGAGGTTTTCCGGTATGCACCATAAGTTTGATCCTTTTATTCCGAAAGCGGTTTAATGGAATGATTACTGCATACATTGAATTTCTCAGGCTTTTCGGTTGCAAGCACCGAAACTACCTTTGTGAAGGATTGATTTTCCATGGCTGATGAAGATCGCAGTTCGAAGACCGAGGACCCTACCGACAAGCGGAAACAGGACTTCCGCAAAAAGGGTGATATCGCAAAAAGCGCCGACCTCGGAAGTGCATTCCTTCTTGCCTTCGGTGCCACGAGCCTCGTTGTCTTCGGCTCATTTACTTACAGTGCTCTTTCCGGTGTTTATGTGCGTACTCTTTCAAACCTTGATTCCCCAAACCTCGGGCACATCGTCAAATCCGGTGGGATAGGGTTTATTAAAGCGGTTCTTCCTGTTTTTGCGATTACCTTCTTTGCTGCCCTGTTAGCGGGAATAATGCAGACAAGTGGAAAAATCACGTGGAACAAACTCGCTCCGGATTTCAGTCGGTTTAACGTAGTTTCCCGCCTTAAACAAATGATCTTCTCCATGGAGTCCATTGTCAGACTTATCAAAGAACTCATTAAAGTCGTCCTGATGGTCACAATAAGTTACTTTTACATTATGTCCCGCAAAGATACCCTTGGCCAACTTTCCGCCGGAAGTCATATTGAGTCCATGATGCTGATTCTCTCCATGATTACGGGACTTTTAATCCGGTTGCTTCCCATAATTCTACTCATCGGTCTGGGAGATTATATCTGGGAAAAATATCAGATGTTCCAGAAAATGAAGATGACCAAGCAGGAAATAAAAGAAGAACATAAAGAGCAGGAAGGTGATCCCTTCCTGAAAGGTAAATTGAAGCAGCGCCAGCGTGCTCTGGTGATGAACTCCATGATGAAAGCCGCCGAAGAGGCGGATGTACTCATTGTAAACCCGACGGAATATGCTGTGGCCCTGAAATATGATACTAAAAAAGCTCCGGCTCCATTTCTCCTGGCAAAAGGCCGGGGTGTTGTAGCGCAAAAACTCAGGAAGATCGCACGCTCAAAACGCATTCCCATCATTGAAAACAAACCTTTGGCACGACTTATGTATTACAACGCCAAAGTGGGTTCACTCATACCCCCGGCAGCTTACAGAGCCGTAGCTCTTATACTTTCCCGTATACTAAAAAGCCGCCGTAAACCCCGATGATATCAAGTATTTAAAGATATCAAAAACTGGGGGGTGTGAAAAGGAGGAGGAACCTTGGAATACTCCGATACCGTCAAAAAAAACGGCAACACTGACACCATAGTGGCGCTTTTACTCATTGCCGTAATGGGTCTCATGATCATTCCTCTGCCGGCTCCGGTACTCGATATGCTCATCACCCTGAACATCGCCATTTCTCTCAGTATTTTTCTCATGGCCATTTATATACAGAAACCTCTTGAGTTTTCAGTATTTCCATCTCTATTGCTTTTTGTCACTCTGTACCGCCTGGCCCTTAATATCGCCTCCACAAGACTTATTCTCTTAAACGGATCAAATGCCGATGCCGCTGCGGGGAAAATCATTGACAGTTTCGGAACCTTTGTTGTAGGTGGAAATTATGCTGTTGGTATTATCCTGTTTTTAATCCTTATCATTATCAACTTTGTTGTTATCACCAAGGGTTCCGGTCGTATCGCCGAAGTAAGTGCTCGATTTACCCTCGACGCCATGCCCGGTAAACAGATGTCCATTGACGCTGATCTCCAGAATGGGCTGATTTCTGAGACTGAAGCAAAAAACAAACGTCGAAGTATCGAACAGGAAGCTGATTTCTATGGTAGCATGGACGGTGCTTCCAAGTTCGTACGAGGTGATGCAATTGCCGGCCTCATTATTACATTCATTAATATAATCGGTGGAATCATTATCGGTATACTTCAGCAGAATATGAACGCCGGATCCGCCGCCAAAGTTTACACGATTATGACGGTCGGTGACGGCCTCGTGAGCCAGATTCCTGCTCTGTTAGTATCTACCGCAGCCGGTATCGTGGTTACCCGCTCCTCTTCTGAAGGGAATCTTTCATCTTCCCTCGTAGGCGCAGTCCTTGGTACAAAACAAGTTGCCCGTATAGTTTCTTTTATTATCGCTGCGGCAGCCATGCTTCCCGGAATGCCCAAACTTATCATGTTCTTCATTGCCGGTGGAGCCTGGATTTCCAGTATGTACATTAAAGATCGTCAAGGCAGCAGTTCCACATCTCCGTCAGGTGAAAGCACGGGTGAAAAACCTGCGGGAGGTCCAATGACCGCCGAAGAAAAAGCTCGCAATGAGAGGGAGGAGCTTGCCTCACTCATTCCCATTGATCTGGTGTCAATGGAAGTGGGTTTCGAACTCATTCCCTTAGTCGACGCCAAACGGGACGGGGATCTCCTTACGCGCATTGGTGGAATCCGCAAACAGTTTGCAACGGAACTTGGCTTTTTGATTCCGCCGGTCCATGTTAGAGACAACCTCACAATCGGATCCAATACATATCGAATACTTATAAGCGGAGCAGAAGTTGCCTCCGGCACGGTCATGATGAATCGCCTCCTGGCCATGAATGGCGGAACCGGTGATTACGATATTCCCGGAGTTGATACAGTAGAACCGGCCTTTGGTCTTGCAGCGAAATGGATTGATCCCGAAGATAAAGAGCTGGCGGAAATCAGCGGTTATACAATTGTAGATCCATCAACGGTAGTCGCCACTCATCTGAGTGAAATACTGAGATCCCATGCTCCTGAGCTTCTCGGACGAAGTGAAACACAGGAACTCATTGATATTCTTTCCAGAACAGAATCAAAACTCGTTGACGATGTTCTCCCGAATATCATGTCACTGCCAGAAATCATGCTGGTACTGAGGGGACTTTTGACGGAAGGAGTGTCGATCCGTGACATGAGGACCATCTTTGAAACCATCGCCGTCCATGCACGTGAAAATAAAATTACCAGTAATATTACTGAGTTAGTTCGCGCTGCATTGGGAAGACAAATTGTTTCCGGCCTGAAAACCAAAGATGGCAAGCTTTATGCTCTAGCACTGGACGGCCATGCTACCGCAGCTTTTCGTGAAGCTGTCAGCATCTCCGGTGGTCAGCCGGGAATCGTTCCTCTGGATGTGGATCATGCAAGAAACTTCCTGAGTTCGATTAATGACGGCGCCTCAGCTTTCGGTCGTACGGGAACAATGCCCGTTTTAGTTACTGAACCGGATATCCGGAAAGCTGTATGGGAACTTGTTTCCCGCTATGTACCGGGCCTTCAGGTCATATCCTATAAGGAAATTGACCGACGCATACAGGTTCACACCATAGGACTTGTGAATGTGCAGTAGTTTGTGTTCCTGCGGGAACCGGAAAGGTTTGAATCATGGAAGTCAGGACTTATCGTGCTCGTGAAATGAAAGAAGCCCTGCAGATGATTAAAAGCGAACTCGGGGCTGACGCCATAATTTTGTCATCCCGTACCATAGATAATGACGGATTGTGGAAGACCCGCATGATCGAAGTTCAGGCCACATCTGACCAGAGTGTCATTGAAGAAAATCGCCCCAAAGCAGTAAAACCCATGGCATACGGTCCCGTACCGGGAATTCTGCCTGTATTCAATTCAAAAAATGGTAGTGAAGAATCCCCTGCAAGACCGGAACCTCAGGCGAAACCAAGGCGTTTTAACTATCGCACACCCACAGCCCAGTACGCAATTCGACGGCAGGAAAAAACACCTGTTCCCCAGATACGCCTTGAACCTGGTGAATCAGAAATCGCACGGATTATGGAAAACATTCTCCGGGACTCCGGTGTATCTCAGGAAAACGCTGAATTTCTAGCTTCGTCAATTGCCGTGGATATGCCTCCTAATTTTCCCGCAAACGAAAAGAACCTTCGTCAGAAACTCATCGGGGAACTTTCACGTCAACTTTCCTGTGGTGGAGAAATCATGTCCGGAAATCGTCGCAAAATAATCGCCATGGTGGGCCCCACGGGAAGTGGAAAAACCACTACTGCGGCAAAAATTGCCGCAACGGAAGCTTTAATCCGTGGGAAAAAAGTAGCAATGATAAGTGCAGACGGATACCGGATTGC
The DNA here is from genome assembly GCA_018821305.1 of Myxococcota bacterium. GTDB lineage: Bacteria > Myxococcota_A > Polyangia > HGW-17 > HGW-17 > JAHJMN01. The sequence goes on along the minus strand of JAHJMN010000148.1, from coordinate 3,773 downwards.
CGCATCCGAACAGTTAAAACAGTACGGCAATCTCATTGGAATCGCAGTGGAAGTTGTTCAAACCCGTGCGGAAATGTCCAATGCAATTCGTCGTTTAAGTGGAGCAGACCTGATTATAATTGATACGGCAGGACGCAATTATCGGGACAGCTCCTCTATTGCCCGCCTCGGTCGTCTACTCAGTGCCGCAGGAAGTGTGGAAGTTCATCTTGTTCTGCCCGCAACAACACGTGACAACGAACTGATGGCCGTTTGCGAAGCCCACATGCCCCTGACTCCTGCCCGCATGATCTTCACCAAGGTGGATGAAGCACTCAGTTGCGGCGTAATCTATAACGTGCAGCAGTTTTCCAGCCTGCCTCTCAGTGTTCTTGGAACCGGCCAGAGTGTGCCCGAAGATATGGAAACCGCTGATCCTCGTAATCTAGCTGAATTAATAATTAACGGAGGCAACTGATATGAATCGCGATAATTTCGGAAAAATTCTTCCTTTCAATATGACATCTGCTTCCGGTGGCGGAAAAATAATTGCCGTAACCAGCGGCAAAGGTGGTGTGGGCAAAACAAACATCAGTGCAAACATTGCCCTCACCTGGGCCGGCGAGGGTTACAGGGTTTTAGCTGTTGATTGCGATCTTGGTTTAGCAAATATGGATCTTATTCTAGGGGTAATTCCCCAGTTCACCCTGAAAGATGTGCTGCTTAACGATCTTCCCGTAACAGAGGCAATCACACACACAGCCATGGGAGTGGATCTTCTCCCGGCAGCAGCAGGGGAAGAAGATCTCGCTAATCTACACCCGGACAAGCAGCTCAGTTTTGCCCAATTACTTAAAGGTCTGCGCGGTATGTATGATTACATCATTCTTGACACGGGAGCGGGAGTTCACTCCAATGTTACGCATATTGCTGCTCTGGCTGATTACGTCCTTATCGTAACCACTGTTGAGCCCACAGCACTGTCTTCAGCTTATGCCATGATTAAAATTCTCGGCAATGAAAAGCAACCCAAAACCATCGGTGTCGTACTTAACATGGCTTCTTCCGGCCGTGAAGGTCTCAGCGCATGGCAAGCTCTTACAAGTCTGACTCGAAGATTCCTCGGGACAGAACCGGAGTACCTCGGACACATTTATCAGGATTCGGCTGTACCTAAAGCTGTTCAGAAAACCTATCCTCTGGTAAAAATATATCCGAGATCACCTTCCGCACGATGCATTCAGGCAACGGCGGCGAAAATCCGCAGCGCTGTCAATAAGATAAAGACGCAGTGGACTCGCACACCGGGGGATTCCACTACTGGAAGTGAGGTGATAAGATGGAGTTAGCATATCGGAGGTACAGAGTGAACAGTGACACTTCCGGATTCAATGAATCCTTCTTCGAAAAGGAGTTTTATACTCCCGAGGGAAAAGACCGGCTGGCAAAAGAGCATATATATCTCGTTTACCGTGTAGCTAGCCGTACGGCACGCAAAATTCCGAGTCATTATCCCTTTGATGACCTCGTAGGGGCCGGAATGATCGGGCTCATGGATGCCGTGGGTAAATTCAACCCGGAACTTGGAATAAAATTTGAAAGTTATGCAGAATTCCGCATAAAAGGCACAATCCTTGATTCCCTGCGCACATCGGATCCCCTTTCCCGGGAAAGTCGTCGCCGCATCCGCGAGCTTACAGAAGCGAAACGGGAACTTGAAAACCGCCTCGGACGCGAAGTTTCCGATGATGAGCTGTGCGATGTCCTCAGTATGGACATCTCCGATCTTCACGAAATTACCAGCCTTGCCATGAGCTCAAATACGGTGGATTTCGACAGTCTGAGTGAAATTTCCGGTGCGGATAATATTCCGGATCCGGATATGCCAACACCCCATGAGGTCTCAGATTACAAAGATCTTATTGAACGACTCAGTAGTGCCATCGCCCGACTTCCCGACCGTCTTGCTACGGTGCTGTCTCTTTATTATCACGAAGAGCTCAACATGAAGGAAATCGGCGCAGTTTTAGGTATTACCGAATCGCGGGTAAGCCAGCTCAGAACGGAAGCTCTGGCAAAACTCAAAACCATTATGGAAGAGGAGTAGCGTCATGCCCGGCGGAATCTACACTGCACTTTCAGGAGCTATAGCTACCCAGCGTCGTCTGGATGTGCTATCCCACAACCTCGCCAACGTCAACAGCGCCGGATTCAAAAGCGAAACCATGGTGTTCCGTGAAATCATGGCTACAGGCGGCGATGGAAAACAGGATAAATCATTTGTAGCTCCCGCGGGGATCAGCGTAAGTCACAAAAATGGTGCCCTGATGGCATCTGAAAACCCTCTGGATTGCGCCATTGAAGGACGCGGTTTTTTCGCCGTAAAAACTCCCGCTGGAGAACGCCTCACCCGAAACGGAGCATTCCGCCTGTCTTCGGACGGTACTCTGGTAAACAGCGCTGGACATCAGGTTCAGACTGAAGATGGAAAACCAATCAAAGTCATTGATCCCGGTGCAAAAATATCTATTGGCACCGACGGGACAGTCCGCACGGGAGAGGAAATCCTCGGCAAACTTAAACTGGTTTATGCAAAAAACCCGGAATACCTCGGGCGGCAGGAAGGCCAGTATTTTGTTCCCAACGCACGCAGCGGCATCATGCCTTCCGGTTCTGAAAACGTGAATGTTTCAGTTCTCGCTGGACAGCTTGAATCCGCTAATATCAACGCCGTTACAGGTATGACTGACCTCATTACCGTTCAGCGTCACTTTGAACTTACAACAAAAGCAATTCAGGTTTACGAACAGATTGATTCCCTGGCAGCTCGAGAAATCGGGAAAGCCGTTTAAAGGTACAGGTTGAGCCATGTTTAGAGCACTTACCACCGCAGCAACTGGAATGAATGTTCAGGAAAAAAAGATTAACATCATTGCAAACAACCTTGCCAACGTCAATACCGACGGTTTCAAGAAGTCCCGGGGAGACTTTCAGGATTTAATCTACACGGACGAAAAAGCCGCCGGCACGGTAAATGCCAATGAAGCCCGCCTGCCAACGGGGCTCTCCATCGGTCACGGTAGTGTGCTTGCGTCCACATCCCGTCTTCACACGGGTGGTGAAATAAAAAATACCGGAAATCCCCTTGATATCGCCATTGAAGGACGTGGATTTTTTCAGGTTCAACTTCCCACAGGGGAAACAGGCTACACCCGGGCAGGGAATCTCAAGAAAAACGCTGAAGGAAACCTTGTTACCGCCGACGGCTACCAGATTCAGCCCAATATCGCAATTCCCCAGGATGCCGTAAATGTTACTATCGGATCCGACGGAACAGTGAGCGTCCTTCAAGCTGGGCAGACATCTCCTCAGGAAGTCGGGAAAATCGAACTTGCCATGTTTTCCTCGGATCAGGGTCTGCGTACCATCGGTCGTAATCTTTACGTCCCCACGGAAGCCTCGGGGCAACCAATCACAGGGCAACCGGGTCAGAACGGCATGGGAAGCCTTCTTCAGGCTCACCTCGAAAAGGCAAACGTAAGTGTCGTTGAGGAAATGATCGAAATGATCGTTTCCCAGCGAGCCTATGAAGTAAACTCCAAAACCATCCAGGCCGCCGACGAAATGCTCGGCCGTGTAGCCAACCTCAAACGCTAACTAGTTCGTGTCCTGAAATTAAGTTAGCGTAAATAAAAGGAAAAAAGTAAAAAAAATAGAGGGGTTTTCAACTTTTTTGATCGACAAAATACACAGAATCATGTATTATATCGTTGAAATTATTAAAGAAAGGAGAA
>JAHJMN010000147.1 GCA_018821305.1 Myxococcota bacterium | reverse complement strand
TGCTTCTTCCATCATATCGGCTGTTATAACCACGCCTCGATCCCGGTTTGCCCGAATTTCCCAGGTAGCTTCATAGGCCATTGCGTTTACAAGCCATGGTTGGCCGTCAGTCTGCTCAAAAACATAGTCAAAAACGCCATCGCCAAACTTCTGCCCAGTTTCAGCGGTGTGCTGAAGTAAAAGTTCCTCAACTTCAGGTCGACTGAAATTGCCAATGCGCAAAGATTTTGCCTTGATGTTAAAAGCACTGCCGCCGGTGATGACTTCCTTATCCGGGCGGTGGATGCGGTAATCCTGAATATCCCGAACTCCGCAAAGAATGATGCTTTGAGGAAAACTCTCCGGCCTTGAGTCGTACCCCGATCTGATCTGACGCAGAATACTCACAAGACTGTCCCCGATGAGGGCATCAATTTCATCGATCATGAGTACTACAGGCTTTTGCGAACTCTCCGCGAAAAGGGACAGGGCTCGAGAAAGTCCCTCTCCAGAATTTGGTAGAGTGGAGACATTATAAATATCCTGGCTCAACTGAGGATCTTTAACTCTTCTGGAAAGTTCGGAAATCGCCGTATTTACAACAAACTCAACATCATTGCGGCCGGCCTGACCAGCTTCAATGTTCATGTAAACTGCGTAATATTCACCCTTTTCATTCAAATAATCCCGCAAAGCAAGCAACGATGATGTTTTACCCGTCTGCCTCGGTGCGTGGAGAATAAAGTACTTTTTCTGGGCAATGAGCATCAGAATATCATCAAGATCAAACCGGGTAAGTGGGTCAATCTTGTAATGATCATCCATATTTACAGGACCAGCTGTATTAAAAAACTTCATCAAAACACCTCACTCAACAATCAGATTTTGTTCCTGCAACCCAAACATAAGTCAGAAAACCAAATTAACAACCCGAACATAAGTAATCACCGAAAATCGAACTTACAACACTCGAATCAAAAAGGAACAAATCATTCAAAACGCAGGAGATATATTAACGGCAATACCCCCATGAGTCAAACCGCAATTGTTTTGAAGAAAACGAAACCCTCCAGAGTAAAAATTGTTATGTTAAAAACAAACTATTGTTTTAGTTTTAAAATTATTAAGGTAATGATTTACTGAATATAAATGACCCCTGATTTCCTGTTCCTGCTACTGCTTACCTGTTGGCCTGAATTTTTTAACAGGGACTCAGGTATTCAGGAAAACAGGAACTCAGGGCGGCAGGTTTACAGACCATAGATATTCATGGTGTAGTCGCCGACTTGTACGGATTCTTCGTAGATTTTTTCGCTCCAGTTGTGACTATCGTCGCGGTCGAAGATGAGGATGTAGACCGCTGTAGCTTTGCATGCATCGGCGTATTTGAAGGTCTGCTCTATGGCCTGCTGCTTTTTACTCTCCAGACCGTCTTTGGGTCTAAGGACTTTCAGTTCGATTACTATGCGCTGCTCCGCCGCTGAATGCGGTTTGCCCCATTTCAGCATCAGGTCAGTGCGACCGCGATTGAGGCCGTATTCCCGGTACACGGTGCCGTTTCCGTTGGCCACGCGTTGTAAAAAAGCCTGAAATACCAGATGGGGAGCGGCTTCCTCGTAGCCAGCGATATCTGTCGCCCATATGTTACTGTTTTCACGCCAGAAAGTAACAAACATCCTGACCAGCAGGTCGCTGTCAAGGCTTCCGTCAGGGCGAATCCAGTCCGGTGTAAAGTAACTGAGGAAGTGCTCCTGCCGCGAGGTTGTGAGTTCACGGGGAATAATCTCACGGTAAATCGGATTAGAAATTTCAAGCCCGTGAGGTGTTTTTTTCAAAAGCCCGAGATCAATACAGTACTGCCGGTCATCTTCGTCTGCCGCAACGCTTTCTTCGCTTTTTATCATGGGCAGAATAATGCGTCTGACCCGGTCTTCTTTTAGGCGGAAAGCAAGTTGATCAAGGTGTGTGGCCCGGGAAATCACAAGATTATTGCGTGCTTCTTCCATCATATCGGCTGTTATAACCACGCCTCGATCCCGGTTTGCCCGAATTTCCCAGGTAGCTTCATAGGCCATTGCGTTTACAAGCCATGGTTGGCCGTCAGTCTGCTCAAAAACATAGTCAAAAACGCCATC
>JAHJMN010000146.1 GCA_018821305.1 Myxococcota bacterium | reverse complement strand
TTCTCCTTTCTTTAATAATTTCAACGATATAATACATGATTCTGTGTATTTTGTCGATCAAAAAAGTTGAAAACCCCTCTATTTTTTTTACTTTTTTCCTTTTATTTACGCTAACTTAATTTCAGGACACGAACTAGTTAGTTAATGTCCTGAAATATTAGACATCACCCAGATTGAAATAATATCGATGGCCAGCTTTAAAGCGAATAGTAAATACCCTTTTCCCTGGTTTTATTTCAATTCGAGCATCTCCCGGGGCAACGGTTATGCGGAAAGTCATACCTGGAGTTATGGTATACTCGTAGTATACTTTCCCCGGTCTGAAAATCTTTACGGTAACAACGATTTTACCGTCATTTTCAAAAACCAGCCCTGTATGATCCATGCCTTTATCAGATTCAATTCTTCGAGTAAATTGAATTCCCGGGTCCCGGCATGAAGAACTGAAACTGATGAACAATATTATTATAAGAGACGTTATAATATATATTGATTGATTTTTGATTATGACAAATTGTTTTATAGACACACTATACAATCCTTATTGGATTTAATCATTGCTGAACCAGTTCTGCAAGTCAAACGGAAATTTCTTTATAAATTTAATTTTTTTCATAGCACATCTTAATTAAATTCAGTCCTTTGACAGTTTATTTTAAAATTTCTTTCTTTCCGGACACTAACTGGTTGATTAAATGTTCCGTTTTCATTATATTTTGCGCTCGTACGCCCGGAGGGTGTATCTGTATAGTTTTTTGGAGGACTCATATGCTTGATATTCTTCGTACTAAATCCCAGTCCATAGTCATTTATCTTATACTGGGAGCAATTATTTTAACCTTCGTTATCAGTTTCGGACCAGCGTCCAATAAGCTTTCCTGCGGTGACAGCGATAAATACGGAAGTATTGACGGACAAAATATTTCTACCCAGGACTGGAATTACAGTTTCCATTTTACTGGATGGATGCTCCGGGACGAGCGAAAGACTACTTATTCTGTTACTCTGAATCGTTTTGCTCTGGATAAAATTCTGGAAAGAAAACTTCTTGCCAAGTTAGCAGATAAAAATGGTATTCGTTTTACCCGAAGAGATGCTGAAGATCTTATAATGAATAACAGAGTTATTATTTTCGGTCAGGAGTACCCTCTGAGTTATTGGGGAGGGTTCCCAATCGATCCGAAAACAAAAAAACCTGCAAATTTCAACTACCAGTGGTTTCACAATTGGGTAAGAAGAATCCAGGGCTTTTATGATGTAAATCACTTTTTAGATCAACAGGTTGAAGAACTATCAGCCATGACATACAAATATACATTCCTTTTTGGGCACGGCAATCTCAGTAACGAAAACTGGATTACCTACCAGACCGAAAACATTGGAATGCTTTATAAAACAGCAATCTTCTCACCGGATAATTTCAAGAATGGCATTATGGTTGGCGACGAAGAAATCGCTGCATTTTTGAAATCTCCTGAAGGCAAAAAAAGTGCCGAAGAAGAACTGAAGAAAAACAACAAAAAATACAGCGACATGCCTCTTATGCGCAAAGTTCGTACTTTGCTCGTTCGTAACGCTGATTTCTATGCCAAAGTGAAGGATCAAAAAGACCAGAGTCTGGATGCTCTCGAAAAGGCACTTCCGGAGTTTGCTGATAAAATCAAAGGTCTCAAGGACATGAAAGCAAAACTTACGGGCGAGAATATGGCTCAAGCGGTCACTGATATCGGGGCTGACAAAGTTGATTACAAACTTATGGGTTGGGTTGAAGAGGTTTCTTCTTCCCTTGAAAAAGAAGTAAAAAGCACCATTTTTAAAGGTAAAGTCGGAGCAATTGAAGGCCCGATCTTTGTTAAAGACGGTGCACTTTTTGTCTTCGTTGAGCAAGAAAAAGGTGGCAAAGCATCACCGGACGAGGCTCTTAAACGGGCAGCTAATCAACTCATTATAAATACAAAGGCTGATAAACTTGCATCAGAAACAGCCAGTCGAGTTTTGGACGAACTTAAAAAAGGCAAAAAACCTACTGATATTAAAGATCTTCCTGAACTTATGACTGAAGGTCCCATTAGCCCTCTCAAGGGTAATCCACCGAGAATTACTAGAGAAACAGCCAGAGAAATTTGGAATCTTGATAAAAAAGGAACAGTACTGCCAAAAGTGCTTACGGAAAAACAAGGCAATTCCAAGGGCTACAGAATAGTTATTCTTGAAGAAAAACAACTCCCTTCAAAAACAGATTTTGAAGCAATGGAAAAAGAGCAGAAAAACAAGATGACGGCGCGCTCTATCAAAGCTTATGATAAAGCAATTAAATATATGTGTCGTAAACTTGTTCGCAACAACAAACTTGAAATAAGACCTGAACTTCGCCGTGCTCTTTCATTCAAACTTGACCGAAAAGTTAAACCTGAAGAAGCCGCAAAACTTCCGCCAGAAAAATATACTCCCTGCTTCTACACTGGTATTTCCAATAATATCTAAAGTCCCACATATTTTAGACTGCGTCCTGTTTAAAAGAATCGAACGAGCATTTCTGCTTCCATCCTTTCTAAATTTACATTGATGTTTAATGGTTATGACCTGAACCTGCCCCTGTTTCCTGATTTCCTGTGTATCTGTAATTATTATATGACGTTGTATTTATTGATTATTTAGTTCGTGTCCTGAAATTCAATTTTTATCAAAATTGAGCATGTTTAGGAAAACATACTATTCAGAACACTATAATAATTTCAAGGTCTTCATTCTTAATGTCCTGTGTACAAATTTGGTGTAAACTTGAAAATTTGGTATTACAGGACACGAACTATTTACTTCAAACATTCACTAACTGATTAGTATAGTTTCTATTCCGCTTCCTGAGTTATACGATTGAAAATTATTCTAAAGAAATGCTTCAGGAATGAGCCTGATTGTCCTGTTACTGCAACTGATTTTCTGGTTACCTAAAATCTTAAACAGGAACTCAAGTCAGGCAAACAGGTAACAGGTTTAGGTCATAAACATCTAATATCAATATATAATTACAAAGACTGGCCGTAAATATTCACTTTTTAGATTTCGGTCCTTTTACTCATGAAGCGGTCTAGCGACAAAGTTGTCTTTTTTTCCACTGAAGTTTTCCAGACCAGCACTGATGCACAGCTTTTGAAGGGGGTTTTACAATGGGAGATGACGGAGTTTTGGCTTGAGCAGTCGCATCGGTAGTTGCTTTTTCATCCAGCAATTCAGTTCTACATTCATTCCATGCCCAGTTTTCCGGGACACCACAGTCCGGTATTTTTTGAGAGGCTTTTATATCCCATCCACTGGAATGGTTGCATCCCTTTTTATTTGCATGTACTTCACAATAGGCTCTCACAGTGAGCCTTGGAGTTTGTTTTCCATCACAATCAAAGTCAAAGGAACCATCTTTACGCGGAATAGAAAAATATTCAGTCTGTTTCGGGTGTACGCGTTCATCAGAATCATCGCAATCTCCACCGGTAGCAACATATCCATCCGGCTGGGAACAGGCTTCCTGACTTTTCTTGTCGTCGCCGTATCCATCTCCATCATTATCAATGTACCACACTGTTTTTTTAGCACATTTAAGCATTTTGCGTTTTTTCATACGAGAAATAACGTCAAGATCATTGCGAAAGACTTCAGTTTTTTCTGATTTACATGCAAAAAGAAGAACCAATGACAGACACAGGAAGGATTTCATTTAAGATCCATGAGATAAACAGAACCGGAATTTGAAAGGAATGAAACGCCTTTTGAAAATTGTTCAAGGTTTCCACTGACGCCATTTCCACTGTCGAAACGCTGTAGAAAGAATCCTGTCAGAGGATCAATAGAAATGATACCAACTTTATCAAAAGGAATCAGCATACGTCTACCTCTAATGAGAATCTCACCAGGGGTACCTAAATCAACATACTGCCGCCATATCAGCCTTCCAGTTGTAGAAATACAGTGAATACCAGAAGTTGGTGAAACAAAGTACAGGCGATCTTCCATTTTTTTAATAAAAGTAACACCATACGCTCTGAATCGCCAAAGTGGCGAGCCTGTCTTAAGGTCCAGAGCAGTTATCCCCTGACGATAAGTGGATACATACACAATATTTCCATCAATTACTGGTTTCGCATCAGCATCAATGTAATTTTCATCTTCAAGCTTTTCCAGTGAGGCTGACCAGATTATCTGTCCACGGTTTTGAATATCAACATTCAGATATCTTCCGTCACTTAAACCGTAAATCAGATTTTTCCCGGAAATAGCTGGTGACGAGTGTCCTCGAACCGTAAATCCACCGAGAGTTTCATGTCTCCGTGACCAGTGAAGTTTTCCATCATCAAGACTGACGGCATATAACATATTTTTAGCAGTAACAGCATAAACAACACCATTTTTATATATAGTGTCACCTAAAAAACTGCCAAAACCTTTGAACTTCCACTTTATTTTTCCAGTTTTTATACTAAGCCTATAGAGTTCTCCAGATATAGTACCAATAATGAGAGCATCTTTATCTTCAAGAAGGAGTGCTCTGGAGTGAATTGGACTGAAAAGTTTAGTTTTCCAAATCAAATTTTTGTTAATCGAAATACATCTCATTAACCCATCAGAGGCACCGATGAAAATACGACTACCATCAGAACTGAATCTTGGAGTTGAAAATTGCTCAGGAATATTTGAAAATCTTACGGCAGAAATGATTTTCTTTTCCCATCTTATTGTAAGAACACTTGATGATGGTCCTTCGCCTGAATTAATACGATTCTGAGAAGGAGATATGCACCCTGTCAGTATTGTAAGCAGAAAGAAAAAGAAAAACTTCATAATTCACACTTATCAGTTCATGGGGTTCATAACTGGCGCGGGCATTGCAGCCATAACTGGCGCGGGCATTGCAGCCATAACGGGAGCAGGCATTGCAGCCATAACTGGCGCAGGCATTGCAACCGGAGCTGGGGCTGGAGCTGGAGCCGGGACTGGAGCCGGGACTGGAGCCGGGGCCGGAGCTGGCATTGCAACCGGAGCTGGGGCTGGAGCCGGAGTGGGTGCTTTGTTATCTTTTGATTCAATATTCAAGCCAAGATCCAGAAATGCAAGTCTCTGTTTGGCATAATGACCAGGATCTGAAATAGAAGCGGTAGCACGTAATTGGGCAAGATTCATCTGAGCCCGTCTCATCGCATTGAAAATAGCTTGAATCTGTTGCTCGTTACCACTGGAAATCTGAGAGAAAGCTTTAATATAAGCCATCTGGTTCTCAAGGGCTTTTTCTTGTTCAGCTAAAATTCCAGTACTCTTTGTCTTAGTAATGTCCTGATAAAGCTTTACAGCTTCATCTTTCTTTCCTTGTAGTTCAAGAATTCGAGCCTGATGGATAAGAGCCTGGCCCGTGTAAGCATCACCCGCTGCCGTTGCTAATTCACGATATGCTGCAAGAGCGCCATTGAAATCCCCAAGAGATTCCTTGGCCATCGCAAGTGTTTCCAGAGATGAGGCACATGCAAAACCAGTAATTTTATTCCAGGCTGTATTTAAATCGGAAATGGCACTTTTAAGGTGTTTGTCACGATTTGCCGTATCAAGAAAAGCAAGTTCAAAAGAACAGCGGCCCCGAAGTGCATAGATAAAGTTACAGGATTTGGATCTACCACAACTGCCAAGATTCTTAGTGAATAACTGGTGGGATTTTTCAAACAACTCTCTATAGGACTTTAAAGCTTTTCTCTGACCGGGAACAAGCTTTTCGTCTGCAGCAGCCTCATCCACTGGGCTTAGCATCATATCCAGACTCTTTACAAGGACTCTGGAGCCCTTTTCATCCCTGTTGTGAGCATACCATATATAAATAAAAATAAATATGGTAATGACTCCGATGCCGATACCAGAATAAACTATTGGTTTCCAGTTATTGCGGATGTTTTCCCACATACGTAAAAAGTAACCGGAAATTACATCCGGCTGTCTAAGTTCTTGTTTTGTCATTACATGTTTCTTTGCCACGCTTAACTCCACATTCAGTTATACATTAATTTATAACTGCTCCATAAAGTACAGGGGCGAAAATTATCAGATCCCGGCGAAACAATCAATATACTTATTGGAAAAAATCCTTAACAAATGCTTTTAGAATCAATTCTTGTCTAAAATAATACAAAATTTCAGTTATTTGTTTTAAAAAACACTATTGTTTTAAAAAATGCTAACATCCGTAAAATAATAAAGTAAGTATTCAGAATAAAAATATAAAAAGTAAACCTATACAAAAAATATCCTGATTTCATTTTTTCTGGATGTTATAAATGGATAAAAAAATAGCCTAAACTGTTAGAAATTGCTAAATTTACAAATACTTAACGCTATAGACTTTATTTCCGAGAGGATATGTCTCAGGATTATTATGTTGGATTTTTCCTTCTGGTTATTATATTTATCTGAGCAGTTGATGGGCGGTTTCCTCTACTTTTAAAATAAAAGTAAGACCGTGATACGGCGGTTTTACTATCAAAACCACCCATTATCTTCAATATTATCCGGGATATCTACGTGTATTCCTGGAAAATGGATTCCAAGATGAGAAACAGTCTTAAACTTGTTTCAAGAAATACTGAAAGCGCCATTGAAGTACCTGTAATACAGTCAATTGAGGATAAATCTGCCTCAAGTTCCTGGTGGATAGGCATATTTCTGGTGTTTACAATTACTGTAACTAGCCTTGTGGTGAATGTTACCCATTTATTTCCCGGGTCTCTTAGTAAATCTGATATAGGTAAAAAAGCTGTAAAACCAGTAGTATCCCGCAGAGATTTTACTTTTACTCCTGATAAAGAGCTTTTGCAGATGAAAAGAGACGAGGAGGCTAAGAGCGTCAAAGCAGTTTTCAGTATGAAACGAAATGCCTGGCTTGATCTCTGGTCAAATCAGATCCTTTTTGCTTTCAGAGCAATGAACGATCCCATATTTCGTGGGAAAGACGAGCACGCACGAGTTCGGTTCAATGAACTTGCAAAAACAAAAATAGACAGTCTTACATTCTGGTCTCTCTATAACACTATCAGTATGTCAAGGGTAAAACAGTTGCTGAGGGCTATTTTTACCAGCGTACTCAAAGATCTTATTCTTGTAGAGAATCGTGAGATGCTCAGAAGATCGCATCCAAACGGAATTGAAGTTCTCAGTTATCCAAGAGAAGGTGATATCAGTTTTCCACAGAAAATAGATATCAGTTCTGATTATAAAGAAATTGTTGATATGAAAAGACTTTCAGCAATGTTTGAATCAGAAATTGAAACACGGTTTGCCCTTGGAGATAAAGACAGTCTTGATCGAGATGCCCGTAAAGCTCTTCAAGTACTGGCTATGGGGCTTGTGAGGGCTCATATAGGCTCTAATGGAAGTATTTCTCTTGGAATAACTGAAAGGCCGGAATTAACAGAGAAAAAGAGAGAAGAAATTCGAAAGAATTACAGTTTCGGAACTAAAACTTATAAAAAGGGAACGATCATACTTGCAAAAGGCGGAACAGTCTCTCTGGAAACTGTAAAAATATATAATGCCATGCTCACTCCTTTCGGAGAAAGACTTCTCTGGTTTATGGGATATTTTGGCATAATAAGCATATTTTTCCTCATGATTGGACTTTCTACAACTCAACAGTTCGGAGGAAAACGCAATTCACCACGGGATTTTGTCATTTCAGGGCTTCTTATTATTCTCATACTGGTTCTCGTTAAAATATCTGGACTTATTGTCAATGCATTTTATCCCGGAACTGATGCAGTCATTTATCCAGCAATTTTCCCTGCGGCGGCAAGTTCTATTCTGGTAAGAGTGCTCATGGGAACCAGAATGTCAGTGTTTTTCACCATGGTAATTAGTTTTCTTGCAACATGGAGCATCGGTGCTCCGATTCATATAGCCTTGTTTTTTTTCATTACGGGTCTTTTCTCATCCATGACCGCTACTCGTATTGAACATCGGTATGTCCTCTGGAAAGCTGGTCTCACAGTAATTGCTACTGGATTTGTGTTAATGACTTTATATCGTCTCGGCTCTGGTGAATTTCTTAGATTCATTACCCTGAAATACTATATAGCTGTGGGTATCGGAGGTATAGTACTTAGTGTAATTATGTCAGCGTTACTCCCGTTGCTGGAGCATATCGGTGATTATGTTACAGATATAAAAATGCTGGAACTTGCCAACACCGAACATCCTCTGCAGGTTGAACTCCGTGAAAAAGCAAGTGGAACATTCCAACACTCTCATCAGGTGAGTGAGTTGGCTTTTGCTGCAGCCAAAAAGGTTGGAGCAAATGGTCTTTTAGTTAAAATTGCTGCTATGTACCATGATATCGGAAAAACTAAGCAACCTAAATATTTTATTGAAAACCAGACGGGGGATAATCCACATAACAAACTAAAACCCTCTATGAGTGCGCTGGTAATCAAAAATCATGTGAAGGATTCAAGAGAAATTCTTGAAAAAGCTGGTTTTCCGGCAGAAGTTATTAATGTTGCGACATCTCATCATGGAACTACCCTCATCGAATACTTCTTTGCTAGAGCAAAAGAACAGGCTGGTCCCGAAGAAGTTGTTCGTGAGGAAGACTACCGCTACCCTGGACCTATACCTCAAACCCGGGAAGCTGGAATTCTGATGCTGGCCGATGCCGTAGAAGCAGCGGTTAAAAGCAAGGTTATGAGTGTTCAGGGTGGAAACAAAACTACAAAATTTGACGTAAATACTATTAAAGAAACCGTTCTTGCTATAATCAATAAAAAGTTTACTGATGGCCAACTTGATGCTTGCGAACTTACTCTTCGAAATCTGAGTGATATTGCAAGTAGTTTTATTACAACTCTGAGTAGCATGCATCATGAGAGGGTTGCTTATCCCGGCCAGGGAGAAAAAAATGTCAATCGCCGTAACTCATCGACCTTCCCGGTTGTCGAACCGGACAAGGAGAGAATGGCTTCGTCGGGCAGCCACAAAACTCCTTCAGAAAATGGAACTGTCCGGAAGTGATCTCTCAATTACAATTTGTGATGATGAATATATAACAGAACTGAATTCATCCTGGAGAAATATTGAATCAACGACCGATATATTGTCGTTTCCAGCCTCAGATCCGGAGGAACTCAAGAATTCAGCAAACTCTCCGGTGCCGGTGCCCCTGGGAGATATCGTTATAAATATCAGTTGGATTGAACGCGACAATGCTGATAATATTGAATATTCACTCAGTAGACTTCTTGTTCACGGTATGGCTCATCTGCTCGGACACGATCATGATACGGAATCCAATGCAATAAAAATGAAAAACTGCGAAATGGATCTCATGCATATTGTTAATGACGAATTCTGCGGTATTCTTGATAAAGAAAAGTACCTTGTCACCTGACAGGAAAACTGTTAAATTTGCACTACCCGGGACTGTTCGATATATTTGTTTAACTTTAGGGCCTGAAAATATGCATATTATAAAAAAACTTATAGTTTTGTCTTCGCTTCTTGTTGTATTTTCCTCATGTGGACCAGTTGAATATATGAGTAAAGTTGGCATTACAGCAAACAGAGAGTTCTCCGCTGCAAAAGAAGCACAGGGAGAAAAATATAGTCCTTATGAATACTGGTCAGCGTATTACTATTTACACAGGGCTCGTCATAAAGCCGGTTACGCAGACTATCAGGATGCTAATCGCTATGGACAGAGCTGCACTGAAATGAGTAAGAGAGCTCAACTGCAGGGAATAAACAGGAAAAAAGTTGAAGTTGATTCCGGCGACAAAAATGAACCGGATGCAAAAAAAACAGAAGACAAGAAAATAGAAAATACAGAAAAAAAACCAGTAATTATAATACAGAAAGATGGAGGCAACTGATATGAAAAAACTCTCCATCCTTTCTATACTTTTATTTCTTGCTTCCTGTGCCGGAGTGGAACTGGAAGGCCGCTCCAGTGTTATTAAAAAGCTTATTGAAACAGCGCGGGAAAACGGAGCAAAAAAATGCGCCCCCAAAGAACTGGCTCAAGCGGAAACTCATTACGAATTCAGTCAGGATGAAATGAGTCAGGGGAAATATCATGAGGCAGTAAAACTTCTTGATATTTCAGGAAATGCCGCCAGAGAAGCCATCAGGAAGAGCCCACCTGAGCGCTGTGCTAAAAAGGTAGTAGTTGATACCACGCCCAAAAAAGATCCCATCAAACTTGAAGTTAAAATTCTCGATACTGATGGCGATGGCATTTATGATGATAAAGACAAATGTCCGAATGATCCTGAAGATAAAGACGGATTTGAAGATGAAGACGGTTGTCCCGATCCCGATAACGATGGTGATGGTATTTGTGATCCATGGGTTAAAGAAAAGGGTCAGGATAAAAAATACGAAAAAGTATGTAAACTCAGCGATAAATGTCCTGGAACAGACAAAGACAAAGCAAATAACTTCAAGGATACAAAAGAAGACAAAGATGGATTTGAAGATGATGACGGTTGTCCTGATATAGATAATGATGGCGATGGTCTTGCGGATAAAGTAGATAAATGTCCTGGAGTTGACAAAGATAAAGCAAACAATTTCAAAGATACAAAAGAAGACATGGATGGCTTTGAGGATGATGACGGCTGTCCCGATCCCGATAACGACAAAGACGGTATTCCGGATGTTAAAGACAAATGCCCCAATGAACCGGAAACTAAAAATGGTTATAAAGATGATGACGGTTGTCCGGATGAGCTCAAACTTATAAAAGTTACGGTCAAGAAGATCGAACTTAAACAAAAAGTTTTCTTCGATGATGATAAAGCTGTTATCAAGAAAAAGAGTTTTCCGCTTCTCAATGAAATCGCACAGGTTCTTAAAGCAAGAAACACTATGACTTTAAGAATTGAAGGACACACGGATAATACGGGACCCAAGTGGTATAATCTTAAACTGTCCCGAAAAAGAGCCAGAGCAGTTCGTCAGTATCTCATTAAAAAAGGTATTGATCCCAGTAGATTGAAAGATGTGGGTTATGGAATGGACGTACCCATTGATAAAAATGAAACCAGTAAGGGTAGAGACCGGAACCGAAGGGTTGAGTTTGTAATAACTCACCAGTAAGGATACAGGAGATGAAGGCTGATAAATTATTCATAGTTTTGACAGTATTTTCTATTATGGCCGTGCATTTGCCAAGTGCATCCGCAAGTGACTGTTCTGAAAAGGTTGTCAAACGTATTAAAAAACTTCACAAGACAGCAATGGAAGATTACGACCAGATGGAATTCGCCAGTGCAAGAAAAACACTGCAGGATGCCATTGCCATTGCAAGACGTGAAGGCTGTGATGAGTCAATAGCATACGCCAACGTTCTGGTTGACCTGGGCATTGTTTATATTACAGACACGGATAATCCCGACGAAACTCGTGGCCGCATGATGTTTCGAAAAGCTCTTTCCGTTAATGCCTGTGCTGAAATAACCAAGGCTCTCAGAACTCCAAAGTTGCAGAAGATTCTGGATGAAGAACGGAAAAAGAGCGGTGTTAAATGTAAAGCCGGTGGTAGTACTGTAAAAGATCCTGATCCTGATAAGCCACCCGTAAAAGTTAACAAACCTGATGAAACCTCAGATGTTGACAATGGACCGGAACCACAGAAAATTGAACATTCGGTACCGGATGAAACCATGGGTGGGAAAAAGCTTGTGCTTAAATGTCGTGCTCCCAAAGCCGGTGTTTCTAAAGTTGCAATATATTACCGGAAACCTGGACAATCCGATTACACCGCTGCAGTTATGCAGAACACCTCAGGATTCACCTGGAAGGTAGAAATTCCCGCTGCAGACATAAGTGGCGCCGTTTTCCAGTATTATATTGCTGCAATTTCCAATGGTGGAAAAGCTATTATGGCCCACGGGAATAGTGGCGCCCCCAATATCATCTCAATAACCAAACCAAAGGGCGGTTCTGGCCCCGAAGACGAGGATCCTCTTGGGAAAAAAGATCCGAAAAAAGACAACAACACCTTCACTGCTCCAACCAGTACTCATTCTAAATTCATGCTTAAAATAGGTGGCCGCTACGGTGCTGGATATCTTTCTACTTCCATGTGTTCCTATTACCATACTCCATCAAATGGAGGAGCAACGGATTGCGATTCCGGTGTTCATGTTGCTCAGGCAGGCTTTGGTGCTGGTGAACTGGGCGCTGAAGCTGGTTTCCACTATTTCATATCCAAGTCTTTTTCTCTTGGAGTTGATGTAAAATTCGGTGTAGTAAATTACAGTGGTGTTGATGATGACTCAAATCCCGCAACATCCGGGGTTTCTGGAAGCTGGTATGGTTTCAGTGGTCTTGGAAAGGCCCTTTACTATCCCCTGACAGATAGTGCTTTCATGCCCTATCTCGGTGGCGTTCTTGGTGGTGGTCAAATGTGGCACTCCTGGGAAGTTGATCAGACTAACGGCGTAACTGATATCTTCGGGCATGGTTTCGTTATGGTTGGTGCAAGCATTGGTTTCCTCGTAGGTTCTCCCAGAGTTGCTTTCTACCTCAATATTGATGGAATTTTAATATTACCTGAACAGACCACATTCCATGTGGATTTCAGTGCCGGACTTGCCCTCAGATTCTAAGATTTTTTTTCTCAAACTACGTGAAATTCAACAAAATACATGCTATAAACAGTAAACGGATTTCGTATCTGAATTTCTATGTCTGTGAAAATTCCATTTTTAGGTCCAGTATTTTCAGGACCGGGAGAAAAATTCATGAAAAAACTCTTAATCACTATACTTTCAGTTTCTCTTTTAGCACTGGGGTGTGACCCCATCGAAGAGGAAACTAATAACAATAATACAAGCAACAACAATAATACCAATAATACCAATAACAGCACAAATAATATCAACAACACCAATAACAGTACAAACAACACTAATAATACAGACCCAGGTACCTGTAGCGTTAACGATCTTCCAGCTCAGAGAGAATGCAATCCTGGTTTTAAATGCACAATTACCACTCAAGCCGGTAATGTCGGGTGTGTTGATTTTGGTGCGCTGGAACCTGGCGATAACTGTGCAGTGATTTCTTCAGGACAGACACAGGATGGTTGTCCTCCAGGATACTTCTGTTATCCACCCACAGGTATTCCTGAAGACGGTGGAACATGTATTCAATACTGTGCAAGTCTGTTCTCTCCCTGTCCATCAGGTGGTATCTGCATGCTTGAGTGGGATCTTGGTCTTGGAAGTGCCTACCTTTGTCAGGAAGCTGATGACTGTGATGCTTACTATGATTTTGGCTGTGGAACTAATGAGAGCTGCTATATGCTTTTTAACGCTGGCTCTCAAACAGTATGCCTTGAAACACCGACAAATGGTCTTTTAAAAGGCCAACCATGTGCAAGGCCTGATGACTGCGCTCCCAATCATACCTGCTTTGGCCCTTATCAACAAGAGACATGCCATGCTCTTTGTCGCCCGGAATATCAGGAACAAGATTGTGGAATAGATGAATGTGTTCTCGTCGATTCCGTTTCCGGATTTGGTGTATGCTGGAATGAATAATCTCTCTTAACAATAATATACCTTAGCTACTGTAAAGGAGTTTAAAATGAAATTTTTTCAATTTGTAACCACTTTTTTACTTCTTTGCTTTTCCCTGAATGCAAATGGGAACACCAGTTGGGATCGTGTTTTTGAGTCTGAGGGACAGGATAATCAGATTCTTGCTTTCCATGTTCTTGATGAAAATAATGCTTGGTTTATTGGTGCTACAAGTAACAGTGGAAACACACAAATTAACGGTTACAGGACTTCCTCGGGAGGTAATTTTTCCCAGTTTATGCTTCCCACTTCTTCAGGAATGGTAATATTTACATCAATTACCTTCATTGATTCAAATAATGGCTATCTTTCCGGTATGAGTGTTGATTTACCGTTTAAAGATGGGTTTGATCTGGAAACCAACATCATCTGGAAAACAACTAATGGTGGAATGAGTTGGGAAGTTCTGGATGACACACTTGAAGAAATGATTGAAAAACTTCAGTCTTTTCCAAGTGGTGAGGTTTTTGCAACTAGTGCATCATCTTTTTATCGTTTAAATGGCTCCGTATTTGAAAAAATATCATTACCTTCATTTACCGGAGATGTTGCTGCTCTTAATATGGTCACTCCTATGATTGGTTTTATTGGAGGAGGCCTAGGTTATGATGAAAATAATACATCGCAGACGCCCGGGAATGGTTTTGTGATGAGAACATCAGATGGTGGGGCATCTTTTACACTGGTTAAAACAGGCCTGCCATTCAAAGTAACCGCAGCGAGTTTTGTCAGTGATTCTCATGGTTGGATTGGTGGTTACAATGGAAGTTCAGGTTTTATTTATCAAACGACCGATGGAGGTTCCACTTTTGACGCCCAATCTCTTCCACGCCATCCTTCTCTGGAAATTGAATTTGATATGCCATTTAAATTCACACAAACCATTGAAGAGTCAGATGTAACAGACGTTGCGGGCATTAAATTTTTTGACTGCACAAGAGGAGTTGCTCTTGGTTTGAGTTGTCTTTCTAATTGCAACCCAAATGAGACTGAAGAAAATCCAACTTTCCTTACTGTTTTTATGCGTACTTACGATGGCGGTTCCACATGGACTATGGATGAACACTATGAAGAGTCAATGAACAATTGGGGGCAAATGATGCCAGGAGCAAAGATTACTTCAGGACTTCATCAACTTGCCTTTGCAAATCCCAATACCGGTTATATTGCTGGTCAGCACCTCATGGTATTAAAATACACAGCGGATTCTCCAGAAACTATTCCGGGAGCATTTCCTATGAATTGCGATGGTGGAACTAACAACAATAATAACAACAATAATAATGGAACTAATGATCCCGGCTTTAACGAAAGTAACGATGACGGCTGCAGTTGTAGATCACCCTCGAAGTCAGGGCACTATCCTGTATCAATAGTTATTATAATTGGACTTGGCTTTATACTTTTCAGACGTAGATTTCAAAAATAACTGTCTAATTTCTTTGGTAAATTTCAATCACATGGCCATCCGGATTCAATAATATTTTTTACAGATTGTATAACAGCGGGAATTTCTGTCTCAAGTTTAGCAAGCCTTTGATTAATTCCTTCAAAATCCCCAATAGTAGATAAGTTTTCAATTTCCTGAGCGAGAAATCTGGCATTTACAGGGTCGAAATTTGATATTGCCCCCTTGAGTGTATGCGCATACTTTTTTACCCCTGAAGAATCTTTATTGTCAGCAGACATTTTGATACTTATCAAATACTTGTTATAATCCAACTCAAACATTTCAATAAGTTCTCTAATAAGTTCAAAGTCATTTCCATATCGTTCTTTCATAGGGGCTATGTTTATATATTCTGTCACAATCATTGATTCCTCTGAGCATGTGAAACGATGAGAAAAATTACTCAGTGTTCGGTAAAACTCATCAATTTTCAAGGGTTTTGCTATATACAGATCCATGCCACTTTCAAGGCATTTTTCTTTATCTCCGGGCATAACTCCAGCTGTCAGGCCTATAATCATTGAATTAAGATTGCCCGTCACCTGCTGTGTTTTGCGAATGTGTCTTGTGGCTGCAAGTCCGTTCATGGAAGGCATTTCTACATCCATAAGAATCAGTTGATAATATTTTTTTTCTGTTTTTTCAACTGCTTCTATCCCATTAACAGCAGTATCCACACGACAACCAAGTTTTTCAAGTAAGACTTTAGCAAGTTTGAGGTTAACAGGGTTATCTTCACAAACCAGTGCGCTGCATCCAGCTAAATCAGGTAATTTTTCTAAAAATTTCCTTTCAGAACGTGACTGATAAATTCGACTAAGCAAATTCCTTAAATTAGATGGAATTATTGGCTTATTAATAGTATGCTCGACCCCCATACTTTTAAATTTTTCACTAAGCCCTGGATCCCCAGGACCTCCAATGATTATTACACGAGAAGGCTCAAAGTCTGAATTGTTTTTTATATAGAGTAACAAATCATAACTTGCTTCAGGGTTGATAACTCCATCAAGAAATATAATTTCAGGAGAATTATTTATTTTTAATGATGATTCAAGAAAAGAGAGTGCCTCCAGTGGATCGTTTACGGGAATCGCACTGATCCCATAGTGTTCAAGAAGATTAACTAAACCATTGCAGGAAAAGGTGTCCGGGCACATTATCATCGAAGAATTTATATTAATTATCTTTTCAGAATTTCGACTCCCCATCAAAACTGGAATGAAAATATTAAAAGTATTCCCGAGATCTTTATGACTCCGAACTGTAATTTTCCCTTCTAACAGTTCCACGAGGCGTTTTGTAATGGAGAGGCCAAACCCAGGTCTAACTTTATCTACAGTCTCCCAGATTGTATCAATATCTTCCAGAGTAATAGCCGGCCCAAAGTCATTAATTGAAATATTGAGTTCGCAAATATTATTTTTAATACTTAATGGTTCTATCGATATTTTTACTGGTTTATTATTGCTGGTTCTTATCGCGTTACCAATTATACTAATAATAATTTGAGTAATTCGAACGGGATCAGATACTACATAATCAGGCAAATCCGATGAAAAATCATAATTCAGTTCAATATTTTTCCTTCTAGCCTCCCAGGATTGGGACGAAATAGCTTGAGCAATTACTTCTCTTAATTCAAATTCAACGGATTTGAGATCAAACTTTCCCGTTTCAATTCTAGAAAAGTCAAGAATATCATTTACAACATTCATGAGATTACGCGAACTGGACAAGATCATGTTCAGATAGTCTCTGGTTTCGTCAGATATTTCTGAAGATAAAAGAATCTGGGTAAGCCCAATTATACCGTTCATCGGTGTACGTATTTCATGGCTGAGACTTGCGAGAAATTGAGATTTGCTTTCACTTGCAAATATGGCCGATTCTCTCGCTTTTTCGAGTTCAAGCTCACGCAGTTTTATTGCTGTAATATCTCTGGCAATTCCAATAAATCCAAGTTTTCTACCCAGGTCATCCTTTAAAACGTTTGTAGACATCCAGGAAGGGAATATCGTTCCATCTTTTCTCAGATGACCCACCTCACCTTGAAGAGATCCCTTTTGTTCAACTTCCAGATTAAAAGGTTCAACTTCCTGAACAAATTGCTCTTTTGAATGAAAATCTCGGATGTTGCACTTTACAATTTCCTCTTCAGTGTACCCGTGCATTCTAGCCCAGGCCTTATTATAAAAAATAATTTCGCCACTGTTATCAGCAACTGCTATTCCATCAAGGGATTCAGTTATTCCCAGGCTGAGCATATTCAATTTTTCCATCATTAATTTTGTTGCAGTTATATCAGTAACAACACTTAGAAATCGGTTTTCTTCCAATGGCGCTATTCTAACATCAAAGTATGAACGTTCACCAACTTCAGACATAAGAAAATATTCGGCTTTTTGAGTGTGACCTGTTTGCTTTGCGAGACTTCTCGTACGGTGCAACCTTGTGATTGTTTCGCTATCAAGCCCAAGATCTTTTTCGCTGGCGCCAATTATTTTTTCCCGGGGAAGGGCAAGGGGTATTGATGTGTAAATATTAAAATCAAGGAAAGTTCCATTTTCATCAGTTACGAAAAGCAAATCCGGTATAGCCCGAAGAAGTCCGGCAAAAGACGGATCGATATTGTCAAAATAGTTACCAATCATAATTTACCCCGTAGCATGAAAATAACTCTATCTACAATAGAAATATTTTCTTCCGGTTTCAAGTACTGGTTTAGTAATTTATTTTCGGATAAAATAGGAAAGAATTTAATTTTAAGAAAATTGAAATAAATCCAAGATATTTTCTGTTTAATAACAAGTCTTTATGCACCAGTTAAATTGCAGGTTGAATTAACCCCGTATAGTAATTACTGTATTATGTTATGTCAGAAAAGGTTTTTTTTAATCAGGAGATTTTCTGAGAGATAAATTTCAGAAAGAATTTTTAAGGAGAATAATATGCTGCATTGGATATCCGGAAACATTAAAAATACTGTGCTTAAAATAGTCACTGACGTTGATGAAACAGTTGGAAGTGTCATGACAACTTTTAAAACCAGGGTTATTACGACGATACGTGATATTAAAAATATTGCAGATGAAATGAGCCTGGCAACGACATCTATTGCCAAATCATCAATTCAAATGGCCAATGATGTTGGTGGTGATACTATAAATACTGCGACAAACCTTGTTAATGGTACGTTGACCAGCCTCAGCGGTACTATTGATAGTGCGCACCATGTTACTCAGGGTTCAATAAGAGCTTTGGGGGCAACGGTTAAAGGCGTTATAAGTGGACTTGAAGAAGTACGCGCGGATTTAGATAAAGCAATAAATAACATTATTATCGGTGTCATTAGATCAACAGCAGGGATTGGTGGAGATGCTGCTCTGACAGTAAATGAAACCGTTAAAAATATTGTGGCCGGGCTTACAGGTACCAGTGTCGAAATTACCAAATCCCTTGAGCAGGCCGTTTCTACAGCAGTACGAGCTGCCTCTGATAGTGGAGAAGATGTTGGAAAAATTGCCGTTGGGGCCATAACAGGAGCCCTCAGCGCTGTTGAAGATATGGGTGGCAGTGTTTCCAGAACTCTCACTGCTACAATTAATATGGCTCTTGAAACTGCTGCTTCCATAAGCGGGGAAACCCTGCTGACGGTGCGGGAGGCTCTTATTTCGGGAGTCGAAGGAGCCAGAGATATAATTGAAAATCGAGAAAAAGGAGAAAACATCAAATGAAAAAAGAAATTCTGGATTATCTCAATAATAACCGGTCAAAACATCTTGATGACTTGTTTGATTTTCTACGTATTCCATCCATCAGTGCAGACTCTTCATGTTCCGGGCATATAGAAGAAGCTGCCCAGTTTTTAAAAAAGGAAATTGAAGGGCTGGGATTTCAGACAGAAATTATCCGGACGAGTGGAAACCCGCTGGTGTATGCTCAGACAACAATTGATCCTTCAAAAAAGACTTTACTTTTTTATGGTCACTATGATGTCCAACCAGTTGATCCTCTCGAATTATGGAAGTCCGAGCCATTTAATCCCGTTTTGGAAGGCACCACCATATATGCTCGTGGAGCATCAGATGATAAAGGGCAACTTTACAGCCATTTAAAGGCAATTGAGGCTTGGGTTAAGACAGGAAATGAAATTCCTGTGAATATAAAACTCATATTTGAGGGAGAAGAAGAATGCGGGGGCCATGCGGTTTATGAATTTACTGAAAATAACGCAGAAAAACTCGCCTGTGATGCCGTTATAGTGAGTGACACAAGTTTATATAACGCCCAAACCCCGGCTATATGTTATAGTTTGCGCGGAATGAGTTATATGGAAATAAAGCTTACAGGCCCATCAAAAGATCTTCACAGTGGAAGTTATGGCGGGGCTGTACAGAACCCGGCAAATGCACTTTGCGAAATTATTGCTGGATTGAAGGACTCCAGAGGTCATATTCTCATACCCGGTTTTTACGATGATGTAGTGATACTTGAAGATGATGAACGAAAGTCATTTGCCTCACTCAATTACACGGACGCTGATTTGAATCGTGAAACTGGAGCTGTCTCTCCATTTGGTGAATCAGGATACACCACCCTTGAACGCATGTGGGCAAGACCAACATGCGACGTAAACGGAATGATAAGTGGATATACAGGGGAAGGAGCAAAAACGATTATTCCCGCCACTGCCTCCGCAAAAATCAGCATGAGGCTTGTACCTCATCAGAATCCTGAGAAGATTTCCGAGGCTTTTACTGCCTGGGTTAAGAAGATCTGTCCATCTGGTGTTTCAATTGAAGTAATCAATCATCACGGTGCAAACCCTGTTATGGTTGAAAGAGACGGAGCAATGCTTACTGCAGGAAGTCTAGCAATGGAAGCAGGATTCGGTAAGAAACCTGTATTTATCCGTGAAGGTGGTAGTATTCCCATCGTCGGCACGTTCAAATCAGAACTTAATGCTCCCGTCCTGCTTCTGGGTTATGGCCTGCCTGATGATAATATTCATAGTCCGAACGAAAAATACGAACTTGAGAATTATTATAACGGAATAATTTGTACAGCTACTTTATTAAAAACAGCTTCCGAAGTTTAATTTCTATAAAAACTTCTTAAATACTTTTAATATGCCCTGATCCCACGCTACGCGGTGAGTAACTCCAGTTGTTCCTTCTGGAATCGTTGATTTATTTTCCATATACCAGTCATAAGATCTGATAAGTGCCTCGGCATTGGAATACTTCGGAGCCCAACCGAGCATTTCTTGAATTTTATCAGTGCTGACAAAGGAATCAGTGTGAGCAGTTCCGTAGACCCATTTATATAGTGGGCTTAAATGCATTTTTTCAAAAAGCGAGAGGGCTGCGATAGTTGGAAGTGCAGGAGTTGGAAGTGGTTTTGAGCCGCTACCTGCATGTTTACACAATTCACCTACATCTGAAGAGACAGTACCAAAAGAAGCAGCGCCCGCATTGTAAGTTTCTGCAGCTGCGTCTTCATCCGGAGTAGTTATCATGAGTTCAAATGCGTTTACCAGATCACCTACATCAAGCAATTGGTAACGATTCTGACCGTTTCCAATAAGTGGAATCCTGTGCCCACCGTTGATCCAGTCAAACAGAATCTGAAATACTCCAAGCCGAAATGGTCCAATAAATGTTTTAGGCCGTATAATTCCAATGATCAGCGAAGATCGCTTGCGATATTCGTTACATATTCCCTCAGCCAGGATCTTACTTTCACCATAACTACCAACGCCTACCATCGGAAAAGATTCCAGTAGAGGATGAATTTTAGGAACTCCATAAACAGCGGTGGAAGAAACATAGGCAAAACGATTGATGTTTGCTTTGATGCATTCTTCAATTACAATTCTGGTACCAAATACATTTGTTGAATATATTTCGTCCTTTGACCAGAGGGGAAGAGCCGCCGCACCATGGATACACGCACTGCAACCATCCAGTGCCTTTTCCATATCCCCGTGAGATCTTACATCTCCATCAATAAAAACAACACCTTCTGGATACTCATGTTTTTCATATGGAGCGATATCCAGCAGTACTATCTGGTGTCCTTTTTCCGTAAGATTTCTCGCAAGATGAAGACCTAGAAATCCGGCACCACCGGTAACAAGAATTTTCATATTCATACCTCACTTTGAGAGATTGAAACGTTTACGTACATCATCCGGAGTCGCTAACTTTCTCCCAAACATCTCAGCCAATAATCGTATACGTTCGACAAGTTGAGCGTTTGATACAGCAATCTCACCTTTACGATAATAAATGTTATCTTCAAACCCAACGCGGGCATGTCCACCCATAAGGGCGCTTACGGGAGGAATAAGAACACTTCCCCGTCCCCCTATACCAATTCCTGTCCATTCAAGATCTTCCTGCGGTAGAGCGGATTTCATCATGAGAAGGGCCTCAACTGTCGCAGGCATGGCGCCTGGTACTCCTAAAACAAATGTAAAATGGAATGGTGGTTTAACAAGTCCCTCTTTTATGAGCATATTTGCATTATAAACATGACCCACGTCAAAACATTCAAACGTAGGTTTCACACCGTATTCCATCATTGTTTTTGCAAATGTCCTCATTGAGGGTAGCGAATTTGGAAGAATTTCATCGGCAAAGTTCACACTGCCACAATCCAGAGAAGCCATTTCAGGCTTCATTGAAGTCGGCCCAAGTCTTTCATCATCAGTCATTCCAATAGCGCCGCCAGTGGTGAATTCGACTACAATATTGCTTACTTTGCGAATTTCATGCAAATACTCACCAAAGCGCTCTATACTCGCTGTTGGATTTGCATCATCATCCCTTGCGTGGAGATGAATGATGGAAGCTCCAGCTTTCTCACAGTCTGACACTGCTTTTGCTACTTCCAGTGGGGTTACCGGAAGAGCACTTTGTTGTTCCCGAGTAGTTTCTGCGCCGGTTATTGCTGCGGTAATAATAAGTTTTTCCATATTTTCAACTCCTGTTAAAACAATAAAAATACGGTGGGAATGTATCATTAAAACTTGAAAAAAAAAAGACCATATGCGGACGGTATTGTCTAAATATCGATGTAAGTTCATGGGAACTTTTAAAAAAGAAGTATTGTTTGGCAACCATTTAAAAATAAAGATTTTTAATTTTCCATAAAGATCATTTTAAGATCATAAACTTCAAGATATTGTTTTTATACAACTATTACAACAGAATTTATATTAAAACTCGTCTTAATTGCAAATTGAAACCGTATACAAAATACAATAGCAAAAGAATGGCATAAAAAGTGATTACACACCGTCAGTAACTTGAATTCGTTACTGTCCTGAAATACCGAAATTCAAATTTTTCGCCCGATTTTTGCTCAGGACAGTAACCGCAAGGTGTTGAATTTATTATAGTGGCCGGATAGAATTTTTAATAAAATTCTTCGCGAAGCGAATTTCCGGACACGAACGAATTCATATCGACCTACCTGTTCAAAGGGTCAGGAAGGATAAGAAATGCTTACAGAAGTACATACAGGAGATGTCATTGGAATTGATGCTTTTGAAATTATTGTTGAAGTTGATTCAAGGGTAGGACTGCCCGGTTTTCATCTTGTAGGAATGGCATCCACGGCAGTAACTGAAGGAAAAGTAAGAATAAAGACAGCTGTAGAAAACTCAGGATTTATTTTGAAAAGCAAGAAAATTACCGTAAACCTCGCGCCAGCTGAAATCCGAAAAGATACTACCGCTTTTGATCTACCAATCGCTCTTGGTGTCATCGCAGTTGATGGTTCATTTAAAACTGATATTTTTAGTGGAACCCTTTTCATCGGTGAATTGAGCCTTGACGGCACTGTCAGGCCAGTTCACGGCGTTCTATCCATAACAGATATGGCCGCAAGAAAAGGATACAATCGGATTGTTGTACCGAGAGAAAATGGTAGTGAAGCGGCACTTATTAGTGGAATTGAAGTTTGTATTGCTGATTCTCTCATTCAAGTGATGCAATGTCTAACCGGTGAACGAGAATGGGAAAACACTTACAGAGATGAGCCGACTTTTCATTCAAATGACATTCCGGATTTCTGTGATATCCGTGGTCAGAATCCTGCCATAAGGGCAATGGAAATAGCTGCCGCCGGAGGTCATAATCTTTTGATGATAGGACCACCTGGAAGTGGGAAAAGTATGCTTGCCCGCAGATTACCAGGAATTCTTCCACCGATGGATAACCAGCAGGCAATTGAATGTACAAAGATCTATTCTGTTGCAGGCATTTTAAAGGGCAATAATCTTATATATTCCAGGCCTTGCAGGAATCCTCATCATACTATTACAAGTGCAGGACTCGTTGGTGGAGGACCAGGGCCAAGACCTGGGGAAATCAGTCTTGCTCACAATGGAATTTTATTCCTCGACGAACTGCTCGAGTTTTCGAGACAAACTCTGGAAACTCTTCGTCAGCCTCTCGAAAATGGCATTGTAACGATCACAAGAGCACGGGGTAGTATTTCATTTCCTTGTAACTTCCAATTGATTGCAGCTATGAATCCATGTCCCTGCGGGCATTATGGTGATCCCAGAAAAGAATGCATCTGTACAAATAGAACAGTTGAAATTTACCGAAATCGTCTTTCAGGCCCCCTGATTGATCGCATTGATATTCAGATAGAAGTTCCAGGTCTTACTTATGCCGAAATAAGAAGCAGTTCTAGTGCTGGTGAAAATAGTAGTGATATCAGACACAGAGTAATAAAAGCATGGGAGATTCAGCAAAATAGATACAAGGACGAAGTTGAAAAAAACAATTCCAGAATGAATAGTCGAATGATCCGCCAATACTGCAATATTGACTTTCAATCGGAGTTATGGCTGGAGAAAACCGTTGAGCGAAACAGTCTTTCAGTGCGAAGCGTGGATAAAATCCTTAAGATTGCAAGAACAATAGCTGATCTTGAAGGATCCAGTCATATTACAATGGCACATATAAAGGAAGCATCAAAATTGCGTACTGCCGATACAAAGCCTCTTCCAAAAGCATACAACGGTTTCTATGCATAATATCAATTATTTACAATTTTTTTTAAAGAAAAGATTGACGTGTGACTAATGGTGGTTTAATGTAGGTTTTGTAGGTACTTGTTCCTACACACAGGAGGTTTCCTATGGTGGCAATTTTTGGAAATATTATAATAATGGCAATAAGTGCTGCTCTCCTATATGCGACTGTTAATCTAAAAAAACAGGTTTGAAACAGGATATAAATGCCATTTTAATCAAATGATTCGAAAGGCATTTTCATGAGTCTACCGGCCATAAGGGTAATATTTTTCTCCTTGGTTCGGAATTTACCTGAAGCAACAATTACTTTTACCCTGATATTGGATTTATCCCAGAATTGGGGAAAAACTACTTCAATGGGAGCGCCAGGAATGCCTGGTAGAGTCTTCAGGTTGCCTTCAAGTGTTTTTACTGCAACAACACTGCCTTCTGGAGCTTCAACGATTAGACGTGCTGGTTTCCAGTTCAACCTGACATTTATCCTTCCAGACTTCATGTTTTCAGGAATTGTAATAGTCTTAGAATAACAAAGAGGGTGGGTCAACTTTACCGCATGTTTTCCATTACCAATGCGGACAGAAGAAATACCCGGTGATGGACCCCAGAACCCCAGGAATTTATTGTCAAGATAAACTTTAACTTTACCCTGAGGAAAAGGAAAAATCGTAAATTCTCGTTCTAGAGCAGACTCCATCATAGGATCCGCCGGCATGACCGGTGTTCCATTCTTAACAAAAACCGGTTGTTTCATATCAACCGGAGGTTTATGACCGTTGTTTTTTTTATCCATCGGGACCATGCTATTTACAGCAAGCTGTGTTGCGTCATTTACGAGAATCGGAACATAACTGTAACTTGTATCAGCATCGGGATCGGCAATATCCGTAGATATGAGATCTTTATCCTGAGGTACAAAGAGCACCTGAGTATCAGGATAGTATAAACTGAATCTGAACAAATCCGGTTTTGTTCGGTTACGATTAAGAAAAATAAAAATAGCAATTATCAACACTGTAATTGTAATCAAGCTTGAGATAACAATTGCAGGTTTGAATTTAAACCTGTTATCATCAGCGTAAATATTTTCCCAGAGGAGTTTTACCTCACTGTTGTCTGGTGCGATACATAGCAGGCGGTTTATTGTCTGGTGTGCAAGAGCAGAGTTTCCTTCAGTACGAGTCAATTTTATCAGTGAATTAATAACTCGTGGTTTAAGTTTCTTTTCACATTCAGTTCCACGGGTAATAACTTTTCGACTTAAATCAATGATTTCATTACTATTTATGTTTGAATCTGCAAGTAATGCCTCTGTTTCTTTCAGGAGTATTGATGTATTCTGAGGTCGATCTTCGGGATTTTTTGAAAGGAGTCGTCGTATAAAACGAGAAACACGGGTACCTATTTCCGGTTTCTTAACTTCTGGATCCTCATATTCTGTTTCTGCAATTTTAACGAGCACCGCATGGGGATTTGTTCCAGTGAACGGTAGACAACCGGTTGTCATCTGATAAATGAGTATTCCGCATGCAAAAATATCAGATTTTTCATCTGCTATCTGTCCTCGAACAATTTCTGGAGCCATGTAGGCTGGAGAACCAAGGATCTGCCCGGTGGAAGTGATTCCCGGGTTTTCGACGACTCTGCTGATTCCAAAATCCATAAGTCTGATTTCGCCATCACCCGTTATCATTATATTTTCAGGTTTCAGATCCCGGTGAACAATCCCAGTTTTATGTGCATGATCAAGAGCGGTGACAATACGATGAAAAACAACCAGAGCACATTCTGGCAAATCAAAAGCGTTTTGTTTTAGAAATTTTGCGAGCGTAACACCATCAACATACTCTGTTACAATATAAGCATGCTCAGAGTCATGTCCTGAAAAATCATAGACTTCAGGAATTAAGGGATGATGAAGACTGGCTACTGCCCTCGCCTCACTCTCGAGTCGGATTTTTGCCTGATGGTCTTCTGCAAGATACGGATGAAGAAGTTTAAGTGCAACCTGCCTCCCTAAAATGGAATCCTTTGCCCTGTAGACAACGGCCATTCCACCCCGTCCAACTTCTTCAATAAGTTCGTACTTACCGATTTTGTTCAGCAAAATCAACCTCTAAAGAAAACTACTGTAATGACTGGATATTACAGGTTTCACCAATGCGAAAGTTATTTTACCATGGTAATTCATAAATCTCATTAATAAATTGGTCACATCCTGAAATTTGTTCATGTTCTTTAATCAGTTACTGTCCTGAAATACAAGAAATCAAATTTTTCGTCAGTTTATTATTCAAGACAGTAACCGCAAGGTGCTGTAAATATTGCTAGACCGCTCTCGGAATAAAAGGATCGAGAGTAGAACAGTGAATATATTCTTCCAGTCTTTGTAATTTTACATTGATATTGGATGTTTATGACCTGAGCCTGTCGCTGTTTTCCTGACTTCCTGAGTCCCTGTTAAAATATTTCAGGTAACCAGGAAATCAGTAGCAGGAACAGGAAAACAGGGGTCTTTCCTGAAGCATTTTTTTTAAACGAGTCACAATCGTATTAATCAGGAAGCGGTCTAGACCGCTCTCGGAATAAAAGGATCGAAACGGGAAAAGTACTTGTTTTCATCCTGCCATTTGTAATTATGCTTTGATATTGAATGTTTATGACCTGAGCCTGATCCTGTTTTCCTGACTTCCTGACTCCCCTGTTAAGAAATCAGGGCACCGGAGATCCGCGGATTAAGCGTCGTATAGGAATACAGGGGTGTTGTCATTGGGGCTGATGTGATTACCCCACCACCCACCTTAGCCACTTTCGGCTCCAAATATTTCTCGCAGTGACAAATCTATTGTCTTCTGCCTTAAAAAAGGCTGACTCTGAAGTTGAGGGTCTCTGGTCAGGATTTTCTGGGCATCTTCACGAGCCAACTCCAGAATTTCTCTATGATGAATAAGGCTGCCAAATTTCAGGGCCATTATTCCCGATTGTTTTGTTCCCAGAATGTCTCCAGCGCCACGCATTCTAAGATCTTCTTCGCTGAGTTCAAATCCATTTGAACAGGTTTTCATTATTTCCAGTCGCTCTAAACCATCTGCCGTGGGTTTTTCGGAGACAAGCAGGTAACAGAATGCTTCACTTCCAGATTTTCGACCTACTCTTCCACGTAATTGATGAAGTTGAGCAAGTCCAAATCGATCACTTTCAATAATTACAATAATCGATGCGTCTGGTATATCCATTCCAACTTCGATCACTGTTGTAGCAACAACCATATTCAGCAAGCCATCACGAAAATTCTGTATAGTTTCATTTTTTTCGTGATTTGACATCCTTCCATGAAGAAGAGCTGATCTTGCTTCCGGAAGATTTTCTGAAAAAAAACGGTGGATGATGTGTATGTCGGGCCGGTCTTTTTCTTCTCCCGTATCAATCAATGGTACAACTATAAATATCTTCTCACCTTTTGAGAGATAATCATTCAATTTATTAACTAATTGTTTCTTTTCTTTTTTCGTTTTAATTACAACAGTTTCCACGGGATTGCGGCCGGGTGGAAGTTCATCAATGATGCTTATTTCCAAATCACCATAAGCAGTAAGAGCGAGACTTCTGGGAATCGGAGTAGCAGTCATAACAAGAAGATGACAATTTCCAAATCCGCTTTTAGTCCTCAATGTGGCCCGTTGTGATACTCCAAATCTATGCTGCTCATCAATTACAGCAAGAGCAAGGTCCTGAAAAAGCACATTTTGCTGAATCAAGGAATGAGTCCCTATCAGTATATCAATTGCGCCCCCTTCAAGCATTGCAAGAATTGATTTACGAACGGGAGAAGGAGTGTCTCCTGTGAGTATTGCACATTTCAAATTCAATTGTTCAGCTATACGGGTAAAAGTATCCATTTGTTGAGTTGCAAGGATGGTTGTGGGTACCATGAAAGCAGCCTGATAACCTGAAAGTGCTGTAACGATGCATGCACCAATGGCAACGGCAGTCTTCCCGCTACCCACATCCCCCTGAAGGAGCCTGTTCATTATTTTCCCCGAAGAGATATCTTTCAGAATTTCCAAAAGTGCTTTATTTTGCCCATTTGTCAGTTTGAAGGGTAAAAGGTTTAAAAAACTATGTACAGAACCAGTGTTTATGACGGGACCTTCAACTTCTGTAACAGCCTTTTTCCTTGATAACATTGTCAATTGAATCTGAAGCAATTCCTCGTAGGCAAAACGCTTCTGGGAGCTGTGATACCCCCTAGCAAGTTGCCTTATATCATCCAACGAAATATCTTCAGGTGGATTATGAATATATTTCAGTGAATCTGCAACAGCCCAGAGAGAGCGTTCTTTAAGAATATAATCTGGCAGTGTTTCCGCTTGAGAATTTGATGCAAATTCAATAGCTTGAGAAACAAATCTTTTAATTAGATTTCCTGTTGTTTCACCACTGTAGCGAATAAAAAAGTAATGGGGTCGTTCAATGCTTACATCCGGATGGGAAAAAGTCTTGAAGGTACCGCGAACAGTACACCTTCCAGAAATATATATGGTTTGTCCTGGAATTACCTGCTTTGCAAGGGCCGGCCATGTTCTGAACCAGTTAAGTTTGATTACACCGGTTTCATCGCTGGCATCAGCGAATAGCTTGCCTGAAAACATGGAGCGCTTAGTGACCGTAACACATAAACAGCAGAAAACGCCTTCCTGAATCTCATTTATTTTCAATACTTTGCGCAAGTCCCGATATTCCACAGGGTGACAGGAAAGCAAATCATAGATGGTGAATATTCCAGCATTAGAGAATTTTTCTGCCGTCTGAGGACCACACCCTTTTAAAAGTGTTATCGAAGAAAGAAGCGGGTGTATATCACTGTGTTTTTCAACTCGATCATCCTCTGCTGCCTTGTCAACATTTCGAATAATCAATTCACCTTTATCAATCAATCGAATACCACGAGCCGCTTGGATTTTTGTATGTTCCGAGACACCTTCGCAAACAGATTTCAACCACAATTTGGCATTTTCGGACTGGGTACCAATATTATCAGGAATATCGGGAAACCTTACATTCCCTTGTCCCATCAGGAAATCACATAGATTTTTTCGGAATTCTGAAGAAGGCTTCATTGGAAAGTCTATAATTGGAGATGTAAAAAATAAGCTTTGGGAGAATCTAATCGACTACTTGAACGTAAAAGTAACCTTGTTATCGCAAAGAAGGTAGGAATCACCCTCATCTATACGTTTATTATCAATTCTCATCCCGTTATATTCAATACCGTTAGTGGAACCAAGATCTTTTATGTAATAATTTCCATTGCGCTTGATTACAGCAGCATGTTTTCTCGATATATTGGAGTCTTTGATTACCAGATCACAAAGTTTACCAACACGACCAATAATATACTGATCTTTATCAATCGGATGTTTCTCTCCATCATACATAACATAAAGGGTCATAGGCGGACTATCTGTTGGAATATCCGCATAAATTTCTTGAGAAAGAGAAAAAGCACCACTTTGTCTTGAAGGTTTTCTTGAAGTTTGCCCAGGCAGTGGTGGAGGGCTGTTTTTTCCAATTTGGACTTCCACCGTAGGCGGATTCACAAGATTTGAAGGTGCCTGCATCCCCTTCGTGTCACCAACTTCATAACCTTTATTTTTTGCATAGTGACGCATTGACTCGTTAATAAGATAATCCACACTAACAGCAAAATCAGTTGCCATCTGTTCAAATGTTTCCCATAACACGTCACGGCAGTAGAAATGTCTCATTGATTTACGGGAATCCATAATGTCCTCCGTTATAAAAAACCCTAACCTCACCAGAGGATGAAGTTACTACATACTTTAAAAATATCAGTAAAAACAACCACAGTATAAAAACACAAATGCCATTAAATTTCAAAATTTAAATTTCAAAACATGAACTTATTTTTTCAGGGCAAGTCTTTTTTCCATAGTTGAAACAAGTGACTTAGTAAAATCTCCCACAGTCTGGTTCCACTGAGGAATTTGTCGAAGATCGTTCTTGTATTTGTTTATTATTTCAATGGACTCTTTTCCTGAAAATGCGGAAATACCCCAAACAGATACAACAGTGTTTAACAGGTTTTTTGAATTGATTGATTTACTCAGGTAATTATTAAGATCTTTCTCGTTAAGAGTGTTGAAACTTGTAACCAGCGATTTAAGTTGTTCAAATGATATCGGAAATTTAGTTGACTTAATAAGATAATCAAGCCCATCCACGCCTTCTGTACAAATGATCATACGATAGATGGATTTAATTATTGAGTTTCGCAATTCAAAGAGATCTCCCTTCAGTTTTGCATTGAAAACTGCTTTGAGGATGGTTCCATGAGAACGGTTCAGTTGACATTCACGTGGATACTCCAATCCCTTTGCACTTGTGATTGCCAGAGCCATAGTTTTGTGGTCTGGGGCTTTACCACCAGCAAGAGCTTTAAAAAGCGGAAGAGCATGATCAAATAGAATTTCTGTGGATTTTGCATCGGCAGTAATTGCAATTAGAGCAGTCAGTGCGGCCTCAAGTACATCTTTCTGCATTCCTGGTTTCAGCAGTGTTTTGAGATAATCAGTTGCTCCAACTGGTTTAAAATCCCCCATTGCTTTAAGAGAAACAAGAGTAAATCGGCGGGTTTCAATCATTTTTTTCAGAAGAACATCTCCAGCTTTTTTTCGTTGGTTTTCATCCGCATAATCAAAGAGGAATGATATCTGTAAAAGTAAAACATCCGACGGTGTAACTGGAGTCAATGCGTCAATAATTGCATTACTGGTGGCTTTTTTAAAATATTCAAAGTAGTTTCGGTAAATACTTTCTACTTTAGTGATTTTTTTCAAATCAGGCTTATCCAGTCGGCCCCTTTTAAAGAGAACCACACCCTCATGTCCTCGCTTTTTCAAGTCTTTTACCATCCATGATGCATGAGCTTTTGATACAGCCTCTTTAGCCAAAGCGTCGGCACGGTTCCAATGAATCTCTAAACAGTTTTTCAGTTTGTAATCACCAGCTTCTTTCCTTTTTTCAATATCAGTAGCAAACCAGTTGAAGACAGCGCTGGAAGCGGCCGTAGAAGTATAATTTACCAAGCCTGTGAGAGCATCTTTTGCCACGACAGCCTGAGTAGTATTACCCTTAAGTTGCTCAAGACTCCATGAAATGGCTGGTTTTATTATTTTTTCTGCTTCCGGTTTTCCTTGAATTGATTGAAGAACTGTAGAATATTTTCCTGCTTTAACCAGAGCAACTACTGCCTGAGTTTTGCGATCAGTTGATTCAGATTCACTTGAAACAATCTGACCCATTTCAGTGTAACTGTTTGATGATACAAGACTTTCTATTGATTTCTTCTTTTTACCACATCCGGAAATAAGAAATACGGATAGGAGAAGCGTCAGCTGGATTTTTTTCATCATCATGTTAATTTCAACTCACGTGGGTAGCAGGTTCAGACCGTAGATGTCTGATGTTGTCATCGGATTATAAATGTAATGTCCACTACAGTCAATGGCATACCCCTGCTTATATCTACTGGAAAAATCATGACTAGATTGGAAATACTCAGTATTACGACTCCCGAGCGCAAACAAGTTTTTGCAAAAATTCTTGGAGAAGAAAAATGGAATCATTCAGACTATGTTCGATGCAAAGATGGAGATCATATTTTTGATTTTACATTCGCATTTTCCATAGAGGAGGCAGTAGCCCAATCACGGGCAAAGGCCTGGGACGCAGCTGTCCTGGATTGTGACTGCGGTCTAAATTATCTTCGTTTTATCAATATTATTACTTCGGTACCCTTCCATCAGAGGCATTTGAGTTGCCCCAAAGTACTCTGCTTTTTTCTCGCTGAATCTGTAACATCAGATACATTGCTTTCCCTTGGAAAACTGAATATCGGAGATGTATTTATTTCCGGTGGTAGTGATTTTTATCAAAGGCTAAGAAAAGTTGCCCTTCCGGAAAAAAAAGGTAAGACCGCTCTGTGCTGTGCCGGAGGAGGAATTGAAGGGCTGATTTATGAAATAGGATCTCTTCGGGCTCTGGACGAGTCTCTTGTTGGCTCAAGTATTATTGATTTCGATCTATTTTATGGGATAAGCGCAGGAGCAATCATGGCTTCCAGTCTTGCAAATGGAATACCGCCAATTGAACTCGCCCGCGCTTTTATGCAGGATTCAACGATACTGTCATCAATAAGTCCGGGAAAACTATTTGATCCGGCTTTTTCAGAGTTTGCCCGGGCCCTTATCCATTCATTCAGCGCAACTGCATTTACCTCTGAATCTCTGATACACAAGCTTTTCCGTGCAGTACCTAATGCCTTTTTCAAGGGGGATATTATTGAAAAAGTGGTTGAAAAAACATTCAGTTTACCCGGGATGACCAATAGTTTTAAGGAACTCGGTCATAGTCTATTTATTGGTGCGACGGACCAGGATACTTATGAGCACATTGTATTTGGAACAGAAGGATGGGATGATGTTCCCGTAAGCCGGGCCATTCATGCCAGTATGTCCTTAATACCCTTTTATACTCCTCAATACATAAATGGCAGGTGGTTTATTGACGGTTCTTATACGAGAACCTCTGAAATTGAATTAGCCATAGAACATGGAGCCACTTTGATTGTTGTAACAGATCCATTAGTACCCGTTAGATCTGCTCAAAGTGGTTTTGTTAAAAGCAAGGGAGGCGTTTTTGCAAGTATACAAGGATTAAAAGCTCTTATTAATACCAGATTCATGGGAATGCTTCCTCATCTGGCAGATCAGCATCCTGAAGTTGATATTATTGTTTTTATCCCAAAAGAGGACGATATGAAAATAATGAGTGGTAGTCCACTGAAGTTAAACTTTCAAGTTGAGATAGAACGCATATCCTATGAAGAAACCCGCACAAGAATGCAGGAAGAAAGTCAAAGAATTACAAGAGCTTTTGAAAGACATGGATTTGAGTTGCAGGGGTTAAGGAAATAAAATGTATAGAATTTTGATTATCATAGCAATTTTAACATCATGCTCTGATGAGACTCTTGTTTTATCCGGTAAAGGAAAATCCTCAACGGAAACAAAAGATCAGAGCAATAGTGATATAGCCAGTGATGGGATAAGCCGCGAAAAGAAACGAAAAACTGTTGAAACAAGAAAAGTTGTTTTCGATTTTTTCGATGGAAAAAATCAGTATCTTTTTCACAATCTCTCGTCTGCGCCTTCCTACGCTTTGTCTACGGATGAAACAAAGACGCTGAACACGATAATTGAATTCATGAATTCCTGGGAAATGAAGATTTTCCAGAGTCTTGATGAATTTGACACTGCAAGTTTTATAGCTTCACTGCTCAATTCTTCTGAGAAAGAGTCTTCCGCTTCTGATTTGTTACAGAATATTAGAAATTATACATTGCCTCTATTCGCCTTAAAAACAATTCCTTCAAATCACAAACCGACATTTAAAGAAAAGGATTTTAGGGAACTTGTTAAAAAGCTTTACAGTAAAGGCTATAATCTCAGGCATACAACCCAAAAAGATCTCGACTTATTTCTCACTTCCCTCACGGAGATTGTGTGGAACGGTAGAAGAAACGGCATTGTGGAGCCAAAAAACAGCATCGAACTATTAAAATCACTCCAATTAAAGCTCTCCCGAGACCAGAGAAACGCCTTCCGTAGAATGATTAATATTTTGTCAAAAAAAATAAAACCTGCAGAGAGCCATTTTGAAATCGCAAGATATCGTCTGCATATAAAGCCCTTTGGCGATGATTTCCGATTATGGCTTACTTTCAA
The DNA here is from genome assembly GCA_018821305.1 of Myxococcota bacterium. GTDB lineage: Bacteria > Myxococcota_A > Polyangia > HGW-17 > HGW-17 > JAHJMN01. The sequence goes on along the minus strand of JAHJMN010000146.1, from coordinate 51,328 downwards.
TGCTGAGAGTAAGCGTTTTGCTTTTGATCTGTTCCAGAAAACATTTATTGATACGGCTCAAAATTATTTTCCACAAACCAAGTACACGCTTGAGGATAAAAAATACACTGATGAATATTTGATCCGTGCGGCAGGGCCCTGCTCGATGTGTATTAAAAGGGAAGTTTATCCAGGTAGTGATGTTTTGCCGGGAAATATTTACAACACAGACTGGAGAAAAACTGGTTTTAATATTGCAAAACTGATCTTTTCCGAAAATGATGCAAAAAATTTTCACTCCTGCTATTCGGGGATGAATGAGCTTCTGACTGAAATGGATTACCGAATAAAGGATGCCGTACAACTGTCTTCGGATAATCTTAAAACCAGAACATTTCATAAGGAGTATGATGATTCTGAAGTAATAAAAACTATCTGGCGAAGGCTCGTTATACAATTAATTATGATAAATCATTCAGTTACAGGTTTTTCCCAAAAATCAGGATGCGAGAAGACTCCGATTCAGTACTGGAGTTATCGATATCTTATCCACCGGTCAATTTCTGAAATCCCTTCCCTGGATGTTATTGCCGATGAGGCACTCATTCGATTGGTTTTAGGTCTCAGAGAAATAAAGCGGTCTGAAGGCAATCCTCAAGTAGCTCCATGGAAAAATGTTAAAAACTTTTTCCATGAAGACGTTTTTCCCGAAGCATTTAAGAATTCTGAGCTTACAACATCACTGAAATCTTTGATGGAGATTATTGTAAGTCCTACTCCAGACAGACTTAAAGCAGTAATGGATAAAATGCCTAAACCTGAACAATTTTTATCCTCAGACGAACTGAAAGAAATAAAACGAAAATATATGGATGCTCTTCCCTTTGTAAGATTTTATATGCCAGCCCAAATGAGGGTTGTTAATGGAAGAGTAACCTACAGACACTCTATTGACGCAGTAGATTACTACCTTGATTTTTATCCGAGAATCTCTGGCAATTAAAACGGCCCATTGTTCACGAGATCAACCGCAGATTATTGAACCCATCCGACCCCGGATTTTTTGACGCATCTGTTTCATTTTTTCTAGCCCAGGAAAGTATTTATCAATCAATTCCGATCCGGAAATTGCCTGATTAAAATCGAAAGAAGACCATGTTGACTTTTTGTCTTTTTGTAAATCTGAAAACGTAACCTCAGGAACTGGTTCCCCAGATTGTGTCTGGGTTACCTTTAGTAAAATATTTCGTATTCCATTTGTTATTTTCATACTGTGCCATCTTTCTCGATTGTTGCCAGAATTATAGCAATTGCATCGAAAAGCTCTTGTGGTATCTCACTTCCCACATTGATTGATTTCAGATTTCTGGCAAGGTGAACATCACGATAAACGGGTACACCATGCTTCTCCGCTTCTTTTCTTATTTTCAGTGCATTAGCATTTTCTCCACTGGCCACTACTTGAGGAATACTGCCATCAAAACTTTTCAGGGCTACAGCAATTTTTGTGGGGTTTACTATCACGATGTCTGCCTCCTTGACTGCTTTTATACCTTCGGACATTGAGAGTTCTGCGTGCATTTGCCGACGCTGACTCTTAATATTTGCATCACCCTCATCCTGTTTCATTTCCTTTTCTACTTCATATCTAGTCATCATAAGATTTTGACGATACCTTCTATATATTATAAACCAGTCTACTGCCGCAAAAATGATCGTAAATACAAGAAGTTTAGTAGAAAACGAGAAAATAATATCGGTATAAACACCAATGTTACCCAGTTCCTGATTCAATGCGCTTTGAACAAAGTGTTTTCGATGATTCCAAACAGTCTCAGTTAGTAATATTAAAACGAAAACAATAAAGAACAGACTGAGAAGCATATCTGTTACACGTTTCAGACTGAATATCTGTTTAATTCCGCGCACTGGGCTTAGATTGGAAAGTTTAGGTTGAAGTCGGTGAATATTGAAACGGAAACCAATTTGAAGAAATCCCGCTGCCAGAGTAGCGCCACCAATGGCAATAATGACAGGAAGTGTAATTGCGAGAATCCTGTCATAAAGCACAAGATGAATTCCATTAACCGTCGTTTTTCCGGAAAAAATCCCTGCACCGAACTCCAATATTAAATTCCACGAAGATTTTATAACTGCCGAAAAGATAAGAAGAAAAACGGAAAACTGAATGGCTGCAACTATTCGGGTAGACCAAGCGGTTTCGCCTTCTTTGTAAGCTCTTTCAAGTCTTTTTGGGGTTGGCTCCTGATTAGGCTCCCCTCCGGGTCGATCGGACACAGCAATCTCCATGTTCTGCAATGAAAATAAAAAAAATCAGGAAAAAATCAATATCTTGAATCAGTCAATATCCTGAACTACTGTATTTTCAAGTTTTCACCGACATTGACTTATTATCGCGGAAAATATGGAAAGGTTGCGTTAGCGGATGATAAAATCTGAATCAATGTAGAAATCATCTGGAACAAGACGGATCAATTGGCCCACGGTTGTCCCTGAAGAACCTGTATCACCGGCATCGGATATGTAGAAATTACCATCAGGGCCATAGGAAATTGAAGCAGGGAATCGAGCACCCATATCGCCTACGAAATAACTGAATGCTCCTTCCATTTCGAAACTGATGGAATATTTCCACTCAATTAATCGAGATGGGTTGAAGGTCATGTTAAATTTAAAGAAGGGCAATTCAACAATTCCATTAACGGGAGCAAATCGATTTTGAGATGGACCCTCATATACACATTGCATTCCTGAATTTGTTGAAGTTTCAAAAACATACGGTGTGGAACTGCTGTATACGAAAAACTCATTTCCCGTTCTTATATTGTAAGGTTGAAACCCGGTGAGACACCATTTCTCTACATCCATTCCCACGGATTCTAATGGTATCGGAGCACTGACACAGTATTTTTGTCCATTTATTTCAGTACATACACCACCGCCTCTATCAGTCAAGCGAGTACAGTCAATATTGCTTTCACAGGAAACAAGAGCAGTAGAATCAATAGTTTCATGCAGATAATTCAATTCAAGGGTAAGGGAATCGGAATAAACCTCGGTGATCAAATATTCCCTGTCTGAAGCAAGTAGCTTTCGACATACATTACTGTAGTCGATACTGGAATCTTCCGGGAAACACATTCCGTTTGTATCATAGCTCTGAAGGGGAGTTCTAAGACACTGAAAACCAGGATCACAGTCGTCACTATCATAGCATCCTGCAAAAGTTACTACATCACCGGGCCTGATATCTTTTTCACAGAAACTTGTTCCTGGATCATAAAGTTCGAGGAATGAATCATCTTCGGGAACTATACCTGAACTTCTAGCTGTATCTGGAATTGTCCCCTGCCAGACGAAAGACCAGGTTTCATTTCGACTCATGTATTGTTCGATATCAGAAACCAGTGAATCATTTTCAATAACCATAGCAGGTCTATCATCGGGAATAATTGAATATCCATCTACACGATAATAGGGATCATTTGTCACTCGAGGTCTACCGGTGGTTTCAAAACCATTTGATTCTACCGCAGTAAGATTTCTAAGTCTGTGAGCCATTACTTCGGCGGGATAAAAAACTTCATTATCATCAGTCAGCCTATAACTATAAAGAGTTTCAGAAAAAGTTTCATCAAGGTTAGTTACATAAAGATTCCCATTCATAGTGAGGATAAAAGCAAAAATTCCATTGAGAGTCGTTTTGGAATCAAGATCTGATGTAACTTCATCTTCAAAAAAGGCAACGTCCACGGCAATCTGATTGCGCCCGGGCCTGATACCTGGTGCAGTAGATATATGGTTTCGAGGCATCAAACCCACAGGTACACACCCTCGGTTTGGATCATCAATAGAAATATTTCCCAAAGCACCTGTTTCAACGTTAGTGTCGCATTCTGTAAGATCATCAACGCGGACAACTCTCACATCTCCCGCTCGGGTGATCAGGTAAAGAAACTTTCCCCACCTTGTTTGGGGAGACATTCTCATGCGTGCAATCCCACCGGTATTACCTTCAAGAGTGATGGGCGTTGTGTTCAGGATTGCTCCCGCAGAGTCCAGTTCCACTTGAAAAACAGAAGCATCTGAACCGTCATAGAATGCCATGTATACATAACCATCTGAGGATAAAAGGGTTGTTGGAAATCGAGAAAACGTCTCTTCTGAAGACGGTGCTTCATTTTCAATGGGGGCACCTTCTGCGGGACACTGAAAATCTCCTGTTACTACTGAGAGTGAAGTTGCATCTTCCATTCTCAGTGCATTAAGGACTGTAGCGTCTCCACTAAGGGCAACAACAGCCCCGCATCTCGGCATAACTGCGAGAAAATTCTCCGAAGACGGTAACATCTCGATTGAAGTGGCGTTTGCCCTTAAAAAACCACTTGTTGTGGCGAAATTGGATGTAACTGTTGGTATTGAAGTGCTGTTTCCATTTAAAAATTGAACAATGTCTTCTATGTTGACTTTAGTAATCTTAGCGGGTTCTGATCCAAGAATGCTTACAACACCGGTATCTTCATTGATAACCATCCCAGACACCGGTTTGCCAACGGGGATAAAATTATAACCAGGCTGATATTTATCCAGATCAATGAACTTCTCACTTGAGAGACTGACTAAAGCCAATTCTCCCCTTGTGGAAGCCAGAGTCAGTGCATATTTCACGGTGTTTTCATCAGAAGTACTGCACTCGGTGGCGCTCAGATATTGCTGGTTTCCAGATGCATCAGTGGTTGTGCAGAAAAACACAGACTGTATAGGACCATCTAACAGGCGATCCGGGGCTTCGGAAGTTGTTTCATCGCAGGAAATTATAAAAAACAAGGATACAGATAATAAAAATAGAAGTTTATAGTGCATTTTTTAGCCTGTCAGTTTCCGATTTTCTGTGGTTTTCCCAAACGTCCTATCCGTTTATGGATTCCATTCTCAATTTTTATGAAGGATATAGTTCCTTCACCAAAGTTTGCGGATATTATTCCGGTAAATTCCGGTTCTTCCACAAAAATAAAATCACTCGGACCACTGCCCGCATCAATATTTTCAATGACTTTACCCTGAACTGGATCAACAACTGTTATCTGTCCAATTGAAAAATTTGCAATATAAATAAGCTCGTATCCGAAAGCAATACTGGAGGTTTTTATAAGAGACGGCTGCATGGGAATCTCAAATGCTCCCAATAGATCCATAGATGGAAGATGGTTTTCATCAGGAGTCAGATCATGAGCAAGAAGTAAAGGCGGATACCTGACCGTGGAATATAAAGTATTCCCGTCGGAGGAAACCACCATCCCACGAGCTTCCGCACCATATTCGAAGGGCCCCCATGGTGCCTGAAGATAATAATTACTTGAGGGAATTATAAAATCAATCGGGTCGGCATCCACAAATGAAAAACTCATAATCTCCGGCCCGTATGCATTTGTTGCAAAAAAGCGATCATTGCCAACAGATGCCATGGAGAATCCTCCGGCATATCCCACGGAGTTCTCCGTGAAAACATTTTCCAGAACCTGAGAAACCATAGGCGGATCCACGGCATTATCTATAACCGTTAAGGCTGCCTCACTAAGGTGTGAAACAACTATGATTTCTCTTGATGAATCATAGTGGAAACGAAACGGATCCGAATATAAAGCATCATCCGGTTCAATGCGGTTAGAACGTTTGCAATCCCTGGGAAAAGAGTCATCACAACCGTTTCCGCAGTCCATACAGGTAATTTTTCCATCATTATCAACGGATACATCAATAAATGTAACTGATGGATCACCACGCACGCTTACATATAAGCGATAATCAAAGTCGGTCCCGGGGTGATTTGCCGCAATCATGTACCCGGCAAAGTTGCCCGTACGAAGGGTTGTCTGAACATAATCAGATGTCAGATCGCACAGAAATTCGCTTATGTTTTCAGGATCAGGATAACAACCGGCTTTTTCCAGAGGATTCTCAAGCATGGATAGAATTTCCTGAAAATCAAGGGCTGATATCGTGGAGCCGTTGTACTTAAGATCACTGTTTCCATTGGTTACAAACAGAGTGTTTTCTTTGAGCAAAAGCCCCGTGGGGAAGAAAATTTCCGTTTCCACAGGATCAATACCCGGAGTCTCTTTTGCACAGGCATTTAATAACAACAGTGCCATTAATATAGAAATATATGTTTTCATTTGCTATTTCCAACCGTCATGCATAGGGCTTGACTGATTTTGAATATGTCTCCCAATAAAAAATAAAATGAGAGATCCGAAGCCTTTTATTAACCATTTTCCGTTTGGAGCTATTCCCTGAACATAATTTGAGGGGTCATTGAGCCAAAAACGAGGATTCATAACTTCAAATGATAGTTTACCTTTTTTGTAAAGGCTATGGGCATCCATACCCGCATTTACGGCGAGTAAAATAGCACCGATAACAATGGCAAGTCCTAAAAGACCGACAAAAGATCTCATGATAGCCCCGCTAGCATTTTAAAGTCTGCTATTTTTCTAAAGAGTTGATCCAGTTGTTTTAAAAGAGTAAGTCGGTTTGACCGGCATTTTTCATCATCTGCCATTACCCTGACGCCTTTTTCATCATCAAAAAATGTATCAACCGGTTCATACAATGTTGAAAGAATTTCAAGAGCATCGGTATATTCTCCGATATTTGTCTTGTTTTCGACTCTACCCGTAACATCCTGCAGAATTCTGTTAAGATCAATCTCTGCTTTTTCAACAAGGGCAGTTTCATCAATCTGATCACCAATATTTTCTGCTTTTTTTAGGATGTTCATGCGTTTAAACAAAGCAACCAGAGGACTGAACGATGGAGTCTGGCTCATGCGCGAAATAGCGTTGATCCGCTCATTAACATCACAGATGTTATCATCACCGCAGCTAATGACGGCTTCAACCATTTCCTTCGGAAATTTTTCCGCGAGATAATTACGAAGACGATCAATTATAAATGCCTTAATATCGGTTCCATTACACGGAATTTTTAAATTTGAAGCAGCTTTTAAGATACCTTCTTCAAGAGACCAACTGAGTCCGTGTTCAAGAGTGATGCGTATAAGACCAAGAGCATTCCTTCTTAAAGCAAATGGATCTGCGCTACCTGTTGGTTTAAGTCCCGCAGCTACCCCACCGGTTATAGTATCAAGACGATCTGCAAGAGCTACTGTGACCCCCTCGGGAACAGACGGAAGAAAATCCTGTGCATTTCTAGGAAGATAGTGTTCAAAAACCGCAGCGGAAACCGAAGCATCTTCACCCTGTTTTGAGGCATAATAGCGACCCATGAGCCCTTGAAGTTCAGGAAACTCATATACCATGTGTGTTTCCAAATCCATTTTGCAGAGAAATGCCGCTCTCTCTGCCTTTTGGGGATCTGCTGCGCAAATTGGAGCAAACCACTTGGAAAGAGAAATAATGCGTTCTACTTTATCCCAGAGAGTTCCGAGTTTCTGATGGTAAACCATAGCCTCAAGACGAGGTTTTCTACTTTCCAGTGGTCTGGAAAGATCTTCACGGAAGAAAAATGAAGCATCACTCAATCTTGCGCTGAGTACGCGTACATTTCCCCGGAGAGCAAGAGATGGATCTTTCAGTCGAGTACCCAGAGCCGTAGCAAAATAAGGAGCCAATGCTCCATTTTTTCGGAATCCGAAATATCGCTGATGTTTCCTCATGGCACTTAAAATAGCCTCTTCGGGCACTTCAAGGAAGGATTCGGAGAATTGTCCCAGGACTACAGTGGGTTGTTCAAGGAGAAGAGAAACTTCTTCAAGAAGGTCAGGATCCTCTATAAGGTCAAGCTTATGATCTTGTGCAAGTGCCTGAAGTTCTACATAAATAAGCCGCTGCCTTTCTTTATGATCAATATTTACATTATATCGTTTTAGAAGTTCGATGTAATCTTCAGCTCTTTCGATCTCAACAAAATCCGGAGACAAAAAGCGATGACCGTATAGTTTTCGGCAACTATCGAGATTATAGATATTGAAAGGAACAAGATCCGTACCATGCAAAGCTAGAACAGACTTGAGAGGCCTTGAAAATGTGTACTCGTAATCACACCAGCGCATTGATTTACTGAAATGAATTGATTTAATAAAATCAGGAAGAACCGCCCCCAGAACATCGGTGGATTTGCGACCTTCTTCAATTTTCCAGTATGCAATGCAGAGTTTTCCGCCTTTTTCTGCTCGATGGAAATCCTTCCAATCTATGCCGGTTTTTTTAGCGAAACCTTCGCCGGCCTTTGTAGGAACGCCATCTTTTTCAGCAATATCCACAGGAGGACCAAGAATTTCTTCTTTCAGGCCTTTTTGCATTTCATCAAGTCCATGAACATAAATGGAGAGGCGCCTTGGAGTAACAAAAATCTGAACTGATTCGAAACCCAGTCGTGAAGAATTAAGAATGTTTTCAAAAGCTTTTTTCTCGTTAAGAAACACCAGTTGCTCTTTAACGGGAATTTCTTCGCATAAAAGTTCGCAGATGAAGTCTTTTTTCATTTATGCACCTTTCGGAAGTAATGGATAACCGAGATCTTCCCGGACTTTCAGCCATACCTGAGCCGCTCTGCGGGCAAGTGTACGAACCCGAAGGATGAATCTTTGACGTTCCGTTGTGGAAATAGCTCCCCGGGCATCAAGGATATTAAAAACATGACTGCATTTAAGACAGTATTCATAGCCAGGAAGTGCAAGCCCTTCATCGAAAATGCGGTTTGCCTCATTTTCGTATTTATTGAAAAGGTCAAAAGCCATAGCCGTATCCGCAATTTCAAAGTTGTATTTTGAAAGTTCTAGTTCATCATGTCGGTGAATCTGGCCATAATAAACACCCGGGGCCCACTCAAGATCATATACGTTATCTACATTTTGAAGGAACATAGCTATACGTTCAAGACCATACGTGAGTTCAGCACAAACGGGTTTTACATCGAAACCGCCAACCTGCTGGAAATATGTAAACTGAGTGACTTCCATTCCGTCAGCCCAAACCTCCCAGCCAAGCCCCCATGCCCCGAGAGTAGGCGATTCCCAGTCATCTTCGACAAAACGAATATCATGTTCATAGGGATCGATACCAAGGCGACGAAGTGAATCGAGGTAAAGTTCCTGAGTATTTTCAGGATTTGGCTTTAAAACCACCTGATACTGATAGTAACGACCAAGACGATTGGGATTTTCCCCATATCTTCCGTCTCCAGGCCTTCTAGATGGCTCAACATAACATACCTTCCATGGCTCAGGACCCAGAGACATAAGGAAGGTTGCAGGATTGAATGTTCCGGCTCCGGTTTCAATATCAAAGGGCTGCCATACGATGCATCCGTGATCAGCCCAGAATTTTGTAAGTTCCAGGATTACCTGTTGAAAAAGCAATTCAGACCTCCGTTTAATCTCTATCCGGAAATTCGAAAAAACACTGTTTTCTGCATCTTTATAGTCCGGATAGAGACTAAGAGATACGGAAAATATTAGTAGTGGCCGAATAGAATTTTTAATAAATTCACAAAAGACCCCGAATGTTGACAACCCAGTAGTTCAGGAAAACAGTTAACCCCCCGGGTAGAAAGTAGAAATACCTGAAATACTGAACGTCAATTCTTAAAAAATAAAGAATCGAAAGCCAGTGAGTTACCTTGAGGGTCTTTACCGGACAGGCGATTCAGTGCCATAACTTGCCATTAATTTAGAGGATTTTCAAGGCAGTTCGTATCTGAAACTCAACATACGTAACAAATAATCTAATTTTTTTTTAATATTAAGTTCCTGTGTTTTCTCTATATTTATGTAAAACTATTGATTTGATAGATATTATTAAAAGACCAGTGGATTTTTTCAGCGGCGAGAGCGGGATGAACTGGAGGAGCTTGAGGATCTTGAGGATCTTGAGGAACTGGAAGATCTTGAGGAACTGCGGCTTGAGGATCTTGAGTAACCCGAATTATTTGAGCGGGATCTGCTTTTAGCCACAGTTGGTCTCCGGACAGGGGTGGTCCTCGAGTGAATTCTAGGACGACGATTTACGGGAGCCGGTTTGATTCTGTCGCGACGATAATTGTGACGGGGCCTATTATAAACCGGTTTTCGATGTGAATGACGAACGTAGTGTCTCGAATAGACCGGATTAATAGTGACCACAGGTCTCTGATAACGATTCAGACATCGGATGTACAGGATCTTCTGTGTGGTCAGACTTGCATTCGGATATTCTTCTAATATATCAAGCATGCACTGATCAGTCCACGAAACCGGTACATACGAATATCCGACATTCCATAAACTCATATGTTGGCGATGATGTCGTCTGATTCGGGCGTTTGCCGCAGGAATTGAAAAAACCGTAACGAGCATAAAGATTGATATACGAAACATTGGATACCTCCTGTGGAAAATGAGCGTTAAATTCGACAGAATCAATTGAATCCATAAAAGTTTCAGGATTCTGGCGGCTACGTCTTTTTACAGGCGCAATGATGATGCCACTTGATGATTTTTCTTCAATTTTCTAAGTTTATTATTTTATTACAAACGGTTACTGAACATGGAACCTTTTTCCGAAAAAGCAGGTCCGCGGTTCAGTGTGTGAAAATAAAGTTACTATTGTATGATTTGTTTTACATGAACTATTGTTAACGTATGGTTTCTTCTCAGATTTTGGTTAGACCGCTTCCTGAGTAATACGATTGTGAGTTATTCTAAAGAAAATCTTCAGGAAAGAGTTGATTGTCCTGTTCCTGCTACTGATTCACTGTCTACCTGTAATTTTTTAACAGGGACTCGGGTAGTCAGGCAAACAGGATCAGGATCAGCGGTTAACCATTCAATATCAATGGAAAATTACAAAGGTTGAAAGCAAATATTCACTTTTTAAATTTCGATCCTTGCTCCTGACCCCTGTTTTCCTGAATTCCTGTCTGCCTGTAATTGTTTTACAAGATTGTATTTATTGACTAATTTACTCGGAAGTTCACTAACCGACCAGCATTGGGTATAGTCATACTTTAACCAGCGAAGCTACTACGGAACTTCTGGATTTTACTGTAATTATGGTATCTTCGAGTATGCGATCTGAGTTGTCGGAAATCCTCATATCTGAGGTATCAAACATGATTTTCCAGCGGTAACCGGGAATACTTCTTATCACCGCAACGATATCTTCATCCGTGGCATTAAAGTACATTTGAACCGGAAGATTAACACAATCATTCTCAATGACAGGCCCTAGAATGACACCAATAAACTTTCTCGGGTAGCTCCAGTCGATTTCTTCCATTTTTTCATTTATCCACATGATATCTCGCATACCAGAAAATGGAGATGGTGAATTTTTTACTATAGAGCCTGAAAAAAATGTTTTGCGGCGTAAATGTGGATGGTTATTACGAAAACTTATGAGGTTTCTGATAAAATCTGTGATGTGACGACCTTCTTCAATATCCACATCAAGGGGATCTGCAAATCCGCTCACTGTAAATTCATCAACAAGGGAATTACCTGTGAGCCGCCAGTCAAACCATGTAACAGGGTTATCCTGACAGTAGGTGTTGTTGTTTCCAAGTTTGGTATGGCCATATTCGTCTCCGGAGTAAATCATTGGAACTCCCTGAGAGACGAAAAGGGTCAGAAGTAGGTTTTTCATCTGACGGAGCCGCAGATTCCTGATTTCATGATCATGTGTATAGCCTTCAATACCATGATTATCACTCAGGTTATGATTGTCACCATCACGGTTATTTTCCCCATTTATTTCATTGTGTTTATAATCATAAGAAACAAGATCTCTCAGGGAAAATCCATCGTGACTCGCTACAAAATTAATGCTATGCAGAGGAGTTCTACCCGATGAGCCGTAAAGATCTTCGCTTCCCGCAAGTCTTGTGGCAAAATCCGCAATACTTCCACCTTCCGTGAGCCAGAAAGCTCGAATATCATCACGGAAACGACCATTCCACTCCGCCCAGCGTGTACCTGGGAAACTTCCCACCTGATACGCGCCGCCCGCATCCCATGCTTCTGCTATTATTTTTACATTTCGCAGTATCGGATCTTCTGCAATCCTTTCCACAAGGGGAGGATTATCCAGAAGATTTCCATCCTGATCCCTGCCAAGTATACTTGCCAGATCGAATCGAAATCCGTCAACTCCCATTTCCACCACCCAGTAACGCAAAACGTCCATAATGAAATCTCTCACCACGGGATGATTGCAGTTAAGTGTATTTCCGCAGCCGGAGTAGTTCAGATAACATTTATTTTCCGTATCCATCATGTAGTAGATGGAGTTATCAAGGCCGCGAAAACTTAAAACGGGCCCCGTCTGGTTGCCTTCTGCTGTATGGTTGAAAACAATATCTAAAATAACTTCAAGTCCGTTGTCATGAAGAGTCCTTACGAATTGACTGAATTCTTCTTTCTCTTCTCCGGGCAAAGCTCCATACGGTGGATGAACTGCCATAAAGGCCATGGTGGAATATCCCCAGTAGTTTTTCAACCTTTCCCCAGTGAATGGATTTCGATTGATGACTTCATTTTCAGCAAAAGCCTGAATAGGAAGAAGTTCAACGGTTGTTATGCCAAGTTCTTTTATCCATTTTATTTTTTCAATGAACCCTGCAAATGTCCCGGGGAAATCCACTTGTGCCGAAGGGTGTGCTGAATATCCTCGCAAGTGCACTTCATAGATTACGGTCTTTTCCATTGGTATTTTAGGAGAAATTGTGCGTTTCCAGTTGTAAACTGGTGATGTTACTACTGATTTTGGTGCAGTGGGAATATCCCTGGAACCAAGTCCATCCCGCCATTCATATGGTCCGCATATTGCTTTTGTATAAGGATCAATAAGGAAAGCTTCGGGGGTAAAACTTTTTATTCCATCAATAACTTCATCCCCATCCATTTTCCATGCGTAAATTTGCCCCTCTCTTGACCCTTCAATAAAACAGGACCAGATATCACCGAAACGATGAAGATCGGGACTCAATTTCCATTCTTTTGATGGATTCACATCATTGGCGTTGTCAAAAAATAAAAGGGATACTGCCGTGGCATGTCTGGAAAACACAACAAATCGAGTTCCGCCGTAGTGATGAGATGCTCCCATGGGAAAAGGAGGAGCTTGTCTGAGGCGTATACGTCTTTTTTCCGGTTCTATAAGCATAATCAAATACCCTGAGAATATATCTATCGATTCTTTAAAATCCAAATTATTTCGCGTCCGGAATTTTACTTCGCGAAGAAAACTGCGTTTTTTAACACCAGACTCTTAGATACTGCAACCAAAATATCAGGAAATATAAAAAATACTTGAAAAAAGGCAACCAAAGTGACAAAGAGTGGTACACTGTTTCGAGGGATCAGGTAAATTTATTACCTTTTCCGCCGATCTAGTTAGTTAATGTCCTGTAATACTATTTTTTCAAGTTAACGACTTAATTTAACACAGGACATTAAGAATGAAGACTTTGTAATTATTACAGTGTTCTGAATAGCATGATTTCGTAAACATGCTCAATTTTGATAAAAATTGAAATTCAGGACACGATCGATTTAGTTACTGTCCTGTTGTTCTCTAAAGTAATATAATTATACTGTGTATGATTTTTGTTTTATGGTTTCAATATATTTATTGTTATACTTTTTCGGACGAGTTCTGAAAAGTACATGAAAAGAGGTTCAGAATGTTTAAAACTAACTTATTTTTAATTTTCCTGCTTTTATTCACATCATCATGCGATTTTATTGCCGAAGACATCACCGATTTCAATTTTATTCTTCCGGAAAAAGAATTCACTATTAATACCAATGATTTCAATATTGATGTCCAAGGTGAGATTCCTGAAGTAGCGTGCACAGACGATACCGTATGTCAAACTGCCGGTGGTGAAAACTTTAAGTGCGACACCGCATCTTCTACTTGCATGGCCATTGGCGAATATGTACTCCGCAGTGCTTTAGTCAATCTTCAGGAAGAAGTAGAAGAACTCGCTGTAGTCAGTTCTAAAGATCATGTCACAGTATCGTTCAAGTACATCCAAATGGAAGTAACTGTTAATACTCTTAATTTTGATCTTCCACCCCTTGAAATTTATCTTGCACCGCAAAATGTCACGGCATTGTATGACGCCAATGGAGACATAAATCCAGGAGCCAGCCTCATCGGAACTCTCGCATCTATTCCCGCAGGAGCTACTGGAGTTTACGATATTATTCTTACATCAAACGGGGAAAACATCCTTACGGACTACTGTCAGGCCCCAAGTGTTCCATTTTATTTCTTTATCGGAGGCCAGACTGCCTTTATGGCAGGTGATCCTGTTCCCACAGGCGAACTCACCACAAAGGTTCACTCCATGGCCACTGCACGCATTGAATAAATTTTCTACATTGGTAATTCTCTGATACTATTTCGTTTTCTTTTTCCGGGGTTTTTTAGGGGCAGGCTCAGGAAGACAATTGTATGAGATTCTAATAAGTTCGCTCATCCAGTCAGCATCTTCAAGTTTATCAGAAATTAAAAAGTGCATTTTAGCACCAGGATATGGTGGAGCTTCAGTAACAGTTCCAATAAACTCTCTGATTTGGGGGTGCGGTTTTGCGAAAAACTGATTGTCACATATTAAAGCTACAACCTTTCCATTACAGTAAAAAGCATATTCGCCGAACATTTTTCTGAACGTAATAAGACCCGCCCCGGTTATCTGACCTGCAACAAACTCAACAAAATCCAGTGTAGATGCCATATTAACTCCTCAATAATATTATTATAAACACCGCCAAGAATCTTATTAAAACAAATTCAATGAAATACTGATGATTCTGCAGGAGATGAGTCTTTTACCATTTTGATAAGTTTAGTCGCTCGCTGAGGATCACCTATGCACCAGGCTCCTTTAGAATTTCCATTCTCGTCGTGAAACAATCGCATAAAGGAGTTTGCCGTGCGATTTTCAATAAAACTTCCTTCAATCGATCCAACGCTCATCACATGGGTATCAAAAGCCTTTAGCATAGCCGGATAGAGTTGATGCTGATAAACTGCATCTCCCCCGGCGGCATTTTTTCCGGCGGTTTCCCCCTGTTTCAGGGCAACCATCCACAGAGCTGGAATAAAATTTCCAAACTGAGCGCAATCACCGCATGCGTAGATATTATCAATTGATGAACGCATATGTTCGTCTACAATAATTCCGCGTTCCAATTTCGGTGGCTCCGGAGTTAATTCTGGAAATGAACTTTTAACTCCTACGGAATATACAATACATCCTGCTTTGAGTTCTTCACCATTATCAAGAACGACATCCAGGTATGTCTCACCTGAGAAATCTTTAATACATGCACCAGTATGCAGCTTTACCCCTGATTTACTTATAATATCTGTAAGATAAGCACCACCATCTTCGTCCAACTGGCGAGGTAAAAGGCGTTTGAAATATTCTGAAACATGTACTGTTATGCCCCGGCGAAGAATATACCATGCAGCTTCCAGACCGAGCAAACCACCCCCGGAAATGAGGACTGAAGAAACCCCGGAAATAAAATTATATAACCTTCGAGTATCTTCAATGGTTCGAACTGTAAAAACGTTTTTTCTGTGTCGGAATGCATCAGGAATCACCAGAGGCTCAGATCCCGTAGCAATAATAAGCTTTGACCACGACAGACTCATACCATTGGAATTCACCAGAGTTTTATTTTCGGAATCAATTTTGGCAACATTGAAATCTGTTATAAATTCAATATTGTTATCTAAAAACCACTGTTCGTCTTTTACAAAAAAGCCTTTTTTATTTTCTCCATCCAGACTTTCGAGGAGAGATGTTAATACAGGACGAAAATACGGTTTTATTGATTCTTTAGTAACAATTGTTACAGGAATCGTTGAATTAACAGAGCGAATAGCCTGAGCGGCACTGACACCTGCACCACCACCGCCAACTATAATGATTTTTTCATTGGACATTGTTTTACCTGCTGCCTGATTATTGGAGGTCAGTTCGTTTTATTGGCAATTTTTTCTTTTAGTACTTCGGAAACCTGTCGTGCGAGATCTCGACAGCACTCAATATCTTTTTCAGAAGGTCCATATTTTGCTTTACAACTACCAATGAACTCAATGCCCATTTCTTCCATAATTGTCTTTACCTGAGGAACACCTTCACCACTCCAGCCATAGGACCCGAAAGCTGCACCGATAAGGTTTTTAGGTTTTAGACCCCGGCAATAGGTAAGAACATCAGCCAGTGTCGGAAACAGGTTATTATTGAGAGTTGGTGACCCAATTATTACAGCACCAGCCTCAAGAATTTCCGTTATTACATTGGATCTGTGAACACCTTTGAGTGGAAGAACTTTAACGTAATGCCCCGCAGCAGCAAAGGTATCAGCCATTGACTGAGCCATTTTCTTTGTAGCACCCCACATGGTGTCATAAATAATAACAACCTTTGACGTCATTTCCTGTTTTGTCCATCTAAGATAGAGATTTATGATCTTTCCAATATCATCTCCTCTCCAGATAGGTCCGTGATCCGGGGCAACAACCGCAGGATTCAATCCTAACTCTCCAATTTTTGTAACAAGTTTGCCAATAAGGGGAGCATAGGGAAGAAGGATATTAGCAAAGTATTTTGCTGATTCATACTCAAGTATCGGCCATTCACACTCATCGGCAAATCGTTCGGATGAGGCAAGATGCATTCCAAAAGCATCCTGACTGAACAGGAGATTGTCATCTACGAGAAAAGTAAACATTGAATCCGGCCAATGAAGCATGCGGGTTTCATAAAAACGGAACTTCAGACCACCCAGTTCAATTTCACTGCCATCATCAACTGCCGTAATGTCGTGCTCCCATAAAAAATGCTCTGCAAGGGCCTTGACGCCCATCTTTGAGGCAAAAACTTTTTCTGGTTTAATTTTTTCAATCATAATGTCCAGGCTGCCACTATGATCAGGCTCGGCGTGGTTGGAAATAATATAATCTATTTTATCAAGAGGGATAACGCTTTGAACACGACTGATCAGTTCATCAACGTAGTCACGTTTAACTGTGTCGATAAGTATATTTTTTGATCCGGTTACAAGATATGCGTTATAGGTCGTACCGCGGGATGTATCATAGCCATGAAAATCCCTGACACTCCAGTCAATTGCTCCAACCCAGTATACATGATCGCTTATTTTTACTGCACTGATATGATTCATGATATTTCCTTTAATAAAATCGTTTATCAAATATTAAATTTGCAAAGAAAGGATCGATACGAAGTATTTTCTGCCATACAATTGAGGAAACGGTCAAGATATTCCGTAAGCAAGGAATATCTTTATAAGATCAGGAGAGTTTTAGTGAGCTCCGCGGGCTCCGAGTTCTTTACTCAGCATGTACATTGCAACGGGAGCTTCATTGAGCATTTCCATTTTTGCAACGACTTCGGATACGGATGCTTCCTCTTCCACCTGTTCTGTAACAAACCATTGGAGGAAAATTTCGGCAGCGGAATCCTTAACTTCTTTAGCAAGAAAATATAAATGATTAATTCTCGAAGTTATATGCTGCTCATGAGCTAAACTTGCCTTAAAAACATCATAAGGTTTTTCCCATGATGCCTGTGGTTTAGCAATAGCTTCAAGTTCTACTTTTTCTCCACGTTCCAGAAGGAACTTAAACATTTTCATTGCATGACCCATTTCCTCCCGGGACTGGGCATGCATCCAGGCAGCGAAACCGCCGTAATTAGCGTTTTCAAAGTATGCAGCCATGGACAGATAGAGATATGAAGAAAACATTTCTTCGTTAATTTGTTTATTGAGTTCACTAACAAGTTTTGCGTCCATGATTATTCCGCCTTCCATAATCCATGCAGATTGCAATATTCTCTGACATAGAATTTCTGTGTGTTATCAATTTTGAATTCAGCAACGGGTTTTTCCCCGGGTTTCAGATGAGCCCGGAGTACCATATTTTCAGTAATTACTTCAATCCACTGTATAAAATGAGCATCAAGCATAGGATGCTCAACACTGCCCACTGTTACACGAATTCCGCCATCGATCTTTTCAATAACCGGAACATGTTTCTCACGAGCAGCATCAACGGTATTTTCCACGATGAGCTTCATTTCTTCACCACAGCAGCTCATTGCCCCAGGTCCTTCATGAAGCATTTCAACGATATTTCCACATTTATCACATTTTAAAACTTTTACTTCCATTGATTTCTCCTTGTGTGTATGATTAAAAAATCACTTTGATTTTATAAATTATTTTTTCCCGCTTCGGTAATACAGTAGCGACATCGAACGGGGCTGTCAATAAGCCCGTTTTCCTTCAGGGATTTAATTACGTTTGTAACAATTTTTGAATCCAGTCCTGAAACCTCTGCAACTGCCTTTGGGGTAGTATTTCCTCCAATAGAGTTAAACGCTGTTAAAACTTTCTTTTCTTCCGTTGTGATAGTTTTCTCTGCCATTGGGCCTCCTTACGTATAAACTCAACTCAAAAATGAAAAAATAATTCTGAAAACATGGAAAATCATCCAGAATATTAATTAGTCCGTGTCCTGAAACAAAGGAACTAACTGTTTTCCATTTCGCTCATATACTTAAAATCGACCATAAAATCGGCGATGGAATGCTGAGCTAATCGTTCTCTTACCATTACACTCACATCATGTTGCAGCCTTGCAATTATGCAATCCCCATCCTGACAACGGGGAATCTGAAAAAGGCATCTTTTTGTTGGAACGTTTCCATCTATGATTTCTGTAACTTCCAGCAATGTAATATCTTCAGGCTTTTTCTTCAGATTAAATCCGCCTTTTGCTCCGCGAACGCTCTGTAGAATCCCTTTCTTTACAAGGCGTTGCATAACTTTGGCCAGATGTGACTCAGAAACTTTCAGTAATTTGGCAATGTACTGAGTGGAGAGCTTTTTCTTACCTCCAAGGTTATTGAGTACAATGAGTGCGTGAATTGCAAGATTTGATGCTTCGCTGATGTTTAGTGCGTTGAACATGTGACTCCTTCCAGCAGAACCAAATGAGATATGAGTATCCTAATACTTGATTTTTGAAAGTCAATGGCAATTGTGGAATACGGTGTACCTTATTCCGAATTTTTTAATTTGTAATCGATTTTATAATTTATATTAAGAATTGCAGAAATTGTTCGTGTCCTGAAGTAATATAATTGTGGCTTTTTAAAAGAAATACGTTAGAGGAAAGCCCCTTATTATCCTGTTCCAGCTAATAATTTCTATTTTCCTGACTTACTGTTTTCATTTAATTATTATATGACGTTGTATTTATTGGTTATTTACTTCAAAAAAGTACTAACCGAACAGCATTGGGTCTAGTCGAGGGGTTTGACACCCATTGGTGGTGGTGGAAGTTTCCGGTTACTTTTTAGGAGTTTTTCATCGGATCTTTTTTCTTCCTTTTCCTTAATTTTTGTCTCAACAGAAGCCTCTGCAGCTCCCTGGCCCGCTCCGGATTTATCTGTGCTGTCAACTTCTCCGGATAAGTTTGGATCATCTTTTTCGTACTCAACACCAGGTTTTGGCAGATATCCTTTGAAAGGCTGTTTTAATTTCCCTAAAACCCTGCCCCGAATAACTTCAACTTCAATGGGTTTTGTCAAACTGAACTGATACCCCCGTGTATCCAACTTAATTTTGTAATCTTTATTTTTATGACTGAACGATCTCGTATAGATCAATTTAGTCTGTCCCTTCCGCTTATGGTCCGTATGCATAAGTATAAAGGAAAACAATCGCACGGCCAGATGATTGTGAAGTCTGTGACAACCATGGCTGTGGCGTCGCATAATACTCATATAATCCATACTGCCATGAGTTCGGATTCCATTATCAAACCAGATGGATTTTCCACTGTCAGAGCGATTTCTTATATGGTGAGCAGCTACAAGTCCGTAAGCACTCAAATAACTGGGGCCTATTTCTTCCCGGTTCACACGGGTAATCCAGCGGCCATCTTTATTTCGATGTGAACGGAGAAGTCCTGATGGAGGTGAACTTTTCGGCGGAATCCAAACAGGTGCAGAAAAAATGTCCTTCCAGATTCTTGGGCCAACATCGCTCTCTTTGTAGGCGTAATATTCTTTGCCATCTTTAAATTCACTTCGCCAGCCCCCGATGGTTGTTCCCCAGCGAACCAGAGGGACTTTTTGGCCCTTCCAGGTAGTGTAGAGTATCAATCTTGGTCGGCGGGAAACGGGCTGAAAGCGATTCTTTCCCGAGGCATCAAATGGAGCGTCGTAATAAACATCGCCACGATCAATTACAACACTGAAGTTGAACTTATCATAATAATCTGGAAGAGGTGGAAATTTAACAGCAACTTTCATTCGTTCAAAGGGTCGGCCTTTTAAATCCTTAAAAAACTTTAGCGCTTTTTCCGGTGTTTCAAGTCCCATTTCCTTCATAAAGATATCCGTGTATGTTTTCACAAGATTTGGAATTCGCTGGCTTTTTCCTTCCCGATCCTTGAACTCATCGGACAATCCCTTTACCTTATTAACACTTCCGTCTTCAATTAAGCCAAGATTGTGAACTATTCGTTCCCGCACTGCGCGGCGTAATGATCTGTAATTGTTTTCCAGAGGCGTTCGGCCAAAACCTTTTCTTGTGTCGCCGGAAAGAATTCCCCATCCGAAAATCATGTGTTTGTGCTCAAAATCCTTTATGGCTTCAATAGTTGAATAATTAATATAACCCGGAGAATATGAGCTCAAAAGCCCTTCGCATTTAAGTCGTTTTTGAGCTTCGGTAACCATATAATATTTAGCAGTGATAAGTCGATGACGTCGGGAAGCATAACTGTTTTTCTTCTTTGACTTTGCCGCTTCCTTTTTAAGTGTTTCCATTTCTTTGCGCAGATCTCTGCGGGAAACATAGGTCACGTGATAATTTGCCTGATTAAAATATTTATAATTTAATTTTTTAAAGCACTCTTTTGAGTCATCCTCGACAAAACGTCTAGCAATAACACCGAAAGATGGAATAATTCCATATAATTCAGCATAATTATGGTCCCCTGCCTTCAGCGGTTTTCCTTCTTCATCCGTTCGATCATTTGCTAGGTTTAAATAAGTTTTTCGATATTTGTTGGGCGTATCAGGTCCATCCGTAAAAATAAAGGGTGCAAAATCATCACTTAAATCAATGATTGAATATCCAAATTTAACAGCATCCTCAATTCGCTGAGCCTTGAGTTTCCCTTTTTGAGCAACATATACTAATTGTTCAGGCGGTATATTTTCATCTTCCTTAATAAGGGAAGGAGCAATTGACACGGAAAGATTTTTTATTTTACTATCTGATTTTTTTATTCCTTTATCATCTTTATTCCCCGCAACTATTGATTTTTTCCCATTTTTACTTCCATTCTCCGATGTACCTGCAAACTTGTTAAACAGTGTGTAAACAAGCATCGAAAAGGCTGCAATAACAATGATTGCAGTAAAAAAACTTCCCGCGGATGAAGAAGATGGAGGTGATGTTTTCCTCGAGTAGGATGGTGGGGGTGGCGGTGGCGGCGGCGGAAGTTGATTGTTTCTAACGGTATCAGTAGCAGTACGGTTATAGTTTCTCATACTGACAAACAAAACATTGTTTCAGTAAAAGATCAAAAAATCAGCAAAAGCAACGATTTCCTGTAATATTTCACAAAATAACAATGGTTTTTAGAAGTAGTATCTTAAAGCAACCATTACCTGATACTGACTGGAAT
Organism: Myxococcota bacterium; assembly: GCA_018821305.1. Taxonomy (GTDB): domain Bacteria; phylum Myxococcota_A; class Polyangia; order HGW-17; family HGW-17; genus JAHJMN01. The sequence goes on along the minus strand of JAHJMN010000146.1, from coordinate 29,573 downwards.
TATAAAAATCACGCATCGTTGGGATCTCCGAAGCGGATTTTTTTGATGAAGAACTGTTCATATAGGTCTGAATATCATTTATAGAAGGCCCTAAAAATCTAACTTCTGCAGAAAAGGCCCAGTTTTTCCAGAACCCGAGTTCATAACCGAGACCTGCGTGATAAACATTTCCGGAGAAGTCCCCGGAACTTTCACCCCAACCTGTCCCTGCGAGAATATAGGGAGTTCCCACGGGAGTATGCGCGAGGTCAAGACTGATGGTTAGACTTTTAAGGGGTTCCCGTGTAACTGATGACGGATTAAGAATTTCAGACTGGGCATCAGAGGGAAGCCGGGACATATTGTAATCAAATTCCACATGAATTGAGCGGAAAATACGGGCTCTGAGCTGCCATCCCATGTTGATTCCCTGACCGAAGGGAGAACCAGCATCGGAAAGATTGCTCTTTACAGTGTGAAAAGCAAATCCTAATGTGAACCAACTGTCGTTGTCTGCCCGGACAGCACCGGAGGAAGTGACTATTGCAGTAATTATCGTTATATTAAAAAGCAGTGCGCGCATTGTTATTACTCCTGAGATTTTTTTGTAATTTAAATTACTAAAAAATCCATATTATATTTTTAGCGCTGTTTTACGGAGAAATCAAGCTGAATGAAAAAAAAATTTGAAATACCTTTGCCTGAAATCATGAGACCCGCCTGTATGGAGGATTTTGTTGGACAGCAACACTTGACCGGATCAGGCACTTATCTTGGAAAACTTTACGGGGAAAAGAATCTTTCATCGTGTGTATTCTGGGGACCACCCGGTACAGGAAAAACTACAATGGCTAGAATCCTGTGCAGTAATGCTGAAGCTGCTTTTTACGAAATAAGTGCCGTCAATGCAGGTGTAGCACAGATTCGCAAAGTTGTAGATGAAACCGCCGGGCTTCAAAAGGTTGCCTTATTTATTGATGAGATTCATCGTTTCAGTAAAACTCAGCAGGATGCCCTGCTTCCTCACGTTGAAAATGGTAAATTGACTCTTCTGGGAGCAACGACGGAAAATCCAGGTTCGGGGCTTATTCCGGCCCTGAGATCTCGCCTGCGAACCCTCAAGTTTAACTCACCTCAGATTGACGATGTCGTTTTAGTTTTAAGTCGAGCTGTAACCTGGATTGAAAACTGGAGCGGCTATAGAATTGATCACAATAATATTCTTCAAACCGTTGCTCTTCGCGGTGGTGGAGATATCAGAAAGTCTCTACAGTTACTGGAAGATCTCTACAGTATGTCTATAGATACAAATGGTGTCCTTATTTTTAATGAAGACCTTCTTGATGCGGTTACTAAAACTGTTCTCAGTCGATATGACAAGGGTGGCAATGAGCATTACGACCATGCCAGCGCTTTTCAAAAAAGTCTGCGGGGTTCCGATGTGGATGCAAGTCTTTACTGGCTTGCTAGAATGATTGAAGGAGGTGAAGATCCTGAGTTCATCTGCCGGAGACTTGTGGTTTGCGCCGCGGAAGATGTTGGAATGGCAGATCCTATGGCTTTAGTAATTGCTCAAAGTGCTTGTGAAGCCGTCCGTAAAACAGGATTCCCCGAAGCACGCATCCTCCTCGCTCAGGCTGTAATTCACATCGCATCAGCCCCGAAGAGTAATTCTGTCGTGGAAGCAATTGATGCCGCTTTAACGGATGTGCGCTCTAAACCCGCATTTTCCGTACCCCTGCCCCTGCAGGATTCCAGTTTTGCAGCATCCAGAATCGAAGGTTCCGGAAACGGCTATGTTTACCCTCATGTTGTGGGTGCTAAACGGATTTCTTACCGACCGGAAGAACTGGAAAATTCTCGTTACTACCGACCAAAAACACATCTGGAAATCCAGCGAACTCAAGCCCTTGATTCTTTCCTGCTTTCTCACCACCATCCGGACAATCTCAAGTTGGATCTGACAACTATTGCCCAATGGATTGCTAAACAAGAGCTGGAAAATCTTGATATAAGCACTGAAGAAATATCTGCAGATACAGGAATTCCAAGGGAACGAGTTTTTTCCTGTCTGACAAAACTCGAAAAAGATGGCGCCATTTCAATAAAGCGTCGAGCTCTTCTGACTGTTACTGATCAAGAAAAACTGCATCAATTCTAAACCATTCAATTTCCCAATATCGTTCCTATTATTCCTCCAACGATTATAAGACATTCTTTTTTTTATTGACTATACAACTATTCCTTGCAATATATGTTTATCTTCAAGGGAGAACATATGAAAAAACTTTTTCTTCTTATTCCTGCTTTTATTTACATTTTTGCTTCCTGTAGTTCCACAGTTTTCATTCGTCCCACAGAAATCGTAAAACTGAGCGGACAAAAAACTTATAGTATAACAAGTGATACCTCACTCCATTCAGCAACAATTCATACTAAAAAGTCAGTTTATCTGGAAGATGGCAGAGTGTATGAATTGCCAACAAAATTTCAGTTTATAACTCTTTTTACGGAATGGGGAAAAAGAGATATTCATTATCCAATTTTGGCACGCATCAAAGGTGAAGACTTATCTATTGCAGGAGCGAACTTATCAGAAAAATTAGTTCCAATTAAGAAAATAAAAAGAATATCTATTACATATGGAAGTGAAACAGGTCCCTCCAAACCAGTCGGAACCTTTAATAAAATACTTGGCTACTCAATTGGAGGATTTTTTGGAATCCTTGGCGTACTATTGTTAGTTGGAGTTGCAGCTTCTGCAGCAGGGAAATAGTTATTAAATCCAACTATTTTTAAAAACCCTACTTCTCAGTTTTATCGGTTCGCAGGTGGGCAGCAATAGCTGTAATAGCAGCGGGAGCAATTCCGGGAACTGCTAAAACTTCCGCAAGATTCGAAGGTCGGGCTTTTTTCAGTTTTTGTACCCATTCGACTCTGAGACCGGAAACAGCTGCAAAATCAAAATCTTCTGGCAACTTAACAGATTTTACTTTTTTTAGCCGACCTATTTCTTTTTCCTGATGGGCAAGATATCCTTCATATTTTATCCGACTCTCCATTCGCTCTCCAAGTTGAGCGGAAAGGACGGGTTCTATAATATTGTGGTCAATGAGATCCTGGTAGGCAACTTCCGGTCGCTTGAGAAGTTCCGAAAGAGTCATTCCCCGGTCGGGATTTGAAATTCCAAGAGTTTCACATACCCCGCTTATAGCACTTTTGGGAATTTTTATATTTTCAAGCCGCTGAGTTTCGGATTCAAGCAGTTCACGACGTTTATTATATACAGCCCATGCATCATCATCTATCAGTCCCAAATCACGACCTGCCGGAGTAAACCGTTCATCGGCATTATCCTCCCTTAAAGAAAGACGGTATTCACTGCGGCTTGTAAACAGACGGTAGGGTTCATCGGTGCCTTTTGTGATCAGATCATCTATCATTACACCAATATAGCCTTCCCAGCGTTCCACGGTGTATGGTTCCCTGCCGGTGATGCGAAGAGCTGCGTTAATTCCCGCAATAAGCCCCTGGGCTGCAGCTTCCTCATAACCGCTTGTGCCATTGATCTGACCTGCAAGATAAAGCCCTGAACAGTATTTTGTTTCCAGTGTGCGCTGCAGATCTTTTGAATCGGCGCTGTCATATTCCACCGCATAACCGGGACGACGTATTTCAACATTTTCAAGTCCCTCAATAGAGCGAAGAAAAGAAAGTTGGAGTTCTGCGGGCAATGATGTACTGACACCATTTGGGTAAATCCAGTCCGTATCAAGACCTTCCGGTTCTAAAAAGACATGATGACGATGGCGATCGGGAAATTTTGCGACTTTATCTTCAATGGATGGGCAATAGCGAGGCCCCGTTCCACTTATTTGCCCGTTAAAAAGAGGAGCCGTAGCAAAACCGGATGATATAAGGTTATGGGTGATTTCATTTGTCCATGTTATGTGGCAATCAACCTGAGGCAGTGCCCCCCGTGGACCATAGAAACTGAATTGTTGAACATGGTCTTCACTACCCTGTGGAATCAGTTTTGTGAAATCGATTGAATGTTTTGCCAGTCTTGCGGGAGTTCCGGTTTTAAGTCGGGCTATTTTTGCCCCTGCTTTTTCCAGACTTTCACTGAGCCCCTTTGACGGCGGTAAACCATAAATTCCTCCAGCAGTGATAACTGACCCCGTGTGCAACAATCCATTAAGATAAGTTCCTGTAGTTATTACACAAGTTCCGGTGGAGATCTCTCTGCCATCAGCTGTTTTAACTGCACAAACAGCACCATTTTTGATAATAACATCTACGACTTCGCCTTTAATAACACTCAGGTTACTCTGAAGTTCGGCTCTTTCAACCATATTTTTTACATAGCGATGTCTGTCAACTTGAGCCCTTGTTGCTCTAACCGCAGGACCACGGCGAGTGTTCAATCGACGATATTGAATTGCCGCAAGATCCGTCATAATACCCATTATTCCACCAAGAGCGTCTATTTCCTTTACCAGATGGCCTTTTGCAATTCCACCCACCGCAGGATTACAGGGCATTTCCCCCAGAAGATCCGGATCCAGCGTAACCAGCCCCGTTCGACAACCAAGCCGTGCGGATGCAAATGACGCTTCCATACCGGCGTGACCACCGCCAACAACTATTACATCGAAATCTGTCATAACAATCTCCGGACCTGAAAAGCCACCTTCAGGTTAGGGACTTTTCAAAGTCGTAAATGAAATAGTATGTTCGTGTTCTGAAATTCAATTTTTGTAAAAATTGAGCATGTTTAGGAAAACATGCTATTCATAACACTACAATAATTTCAAAGTCTTCATTCTTAATGTCCTGTGTTGAATTTCGTAGCTAGCTTCGAAATGTCGTATTTCAGGACAGTAACTAACTAGTTAATCCGCCGGTTTTGTAAAGAGATTTCGGATCACTTCTGTTACATACGATTGGCATAAGATCTCTAACAGGCTTATTGACCGGAATAGTTTTTTACTGTAATAAGTGTTAACTTAAAAATCGGTTCATCCCGGTTTTTGCAATTAAAACAAGAAAGGAAAATCTAATGGCTTCTCATCTTTTTACTTCAGAATCAGTTACTGAAGGACATCCCGATAAGGTCTGTGATGCCGTATCCGATGCCATTTTAGACAGTATTATCGAAAAGGATCCCAATGCCCGCGTGGCTTGTGAAACCCTTACCAAAACCGGTATGGTTCTCATTGCCGGAGAAATAACAACTTCAACATATGTTCATTTTCCTGATGTAGTCAGACAAACAGTTAAAGAAATTGGCTATACCGAAAGTGCTATGGGCTTTGACTATGAGACTTGCTCAGTTATTTCTGCAATAGAGCAGCAAAGTACTGATATTGCAATGGGTGTAAATGGTCACGGTTTTTATGAGCAAGACCAGGGAGCGGGCGATCAGGGAATGATGTTCGGTTATGCATCTGATGAAACCGCCGAACTCATGCCCTTACCAATAATGAAAGCCCACAAACTGGCTTATAAACTGGCTCAAGTTCGTAAGGACGGAACACTTCCCTTCCTCCGCCCCGATGGAAAAACCCAGGTAACTGTTAATTACGTTGACGGTATTCCCAAAGATATCAATACCATCGTTGTATCAAGTCAGCACAGCCCTGATGTAACCCACAAGCAGATCGAAGAAGGAATCATCGAAGAAGTCGTGAAAAAAGTCGTCCCTGCTAACCTCATGGCAAAAGATATTAAATTCTTCATTAATCCGACTGGTAGATTCGTCATAGGTGGACCCATGGGCGATAGTGGTCTCACTGGACGTAAAATTATTGTCGATACATACGGTGGAATGGCGGCGCATGGTGGCGGTGCTTTCTCCGGAAAAGATCCTTCCAAAGTTGATCGCAGTGCATGCTACATGGCACGCTATATTGCTAAAAACCTTGTGGCCGCTGGGCTTGCAAAACGCTGTCAGGTTCAACTTGCATATGCAATCGGCGTTGCAACCCCTGTTTCTCTCATGGTAGAAACGTATGGCACAGGTATTATTCCTGATGAAAAAATTGAACAGATCGTAAAAGATATTTTTGATTGCCGTCCTAGAGCCATCATCAGCACACTGGATCTTCTCAAACCCAGATATAAAGCTACTTCAGCCTATGGTCACTTTGGTCGTACAGAACCGAACTTCACTTGGGAACGCACGGACAAGATCGACGCCATAAAATCCCGCCTGTAAAATTTTTATCCTTTTCAATAAAAATATATCAGAGTACAACTGAATTTACTGTTTATTGTCAGAAGTTTTTGGATCGGGATCATTTGTCGAATGTACCTGAGCCATGGACCATCAGTTTAGTGTCTTTCCGGAAATTAGGAAAACCCAGTTTTTCATCAAATTTTTAAGGCCGGATATACGCTGCGAGATGCTGAAAATATTACTAGTGGCCGGATATAATTATTTATTAAATTCTTCATGAAGCTAATTTCCGGACACAAACAACTTATAAAAGTACTTTTTTATTGTGAAGTAAGTTGAAGTTTCTAAAAATATGAAGATAATATAAGCGGTTGAAACGCTAACCATGCAGTCTCTATTCTGGGAATAGTTGGATTTTTCCGAAATTTTAATTCAGGATACAGACTATAAGACGCTGAAAATATTACTAGTGGCCGGATAGGATTTTCCATAAAGTACTTCATCCGATTTCGCATGGCGAAACGGTTGAAAATAATCAAAGTTTCCGGACATGAATAAAGCGGGTAACAGTAACCGAAAGGATGTGCACCTTGTCTCTAAAACGATTACTTATTTTTATTTCCGTAGCAGTAGTCAGCCTTAGTGCCTGCAAATCAAAAAAGAAATCAAAAACAACCACCGATAAGACTGACAAAAAAGCCAAAGTGGAATGCAACTGTCCCAAGGTAAAGGTATGTGCCAGTAGCGAAGCTATCAAAAGAGTCAAGGAACGTTGCACTAACTGGCAATTCGAGGAAATGAAAAGCATTGATCCGAAAGCGGAAAAACCGAACCTCAACCGCAAAGAGCTTTACATAACATCAGTTAATCCCATAGGTATAATTAAGTATTATCGAACTGACAACACACTGGCCTGCAGGGAAGCAGATCTCAATGGTGATGGCCTTATGGATTTATTTTATTTTTACGATGGTTCGGGGAAAAATATAAAAGAAGTCCAACAGGATTGGGACCGGGACGGGATAATAGACCACAAAATAATTTATCGGAATGGCGTTATTTTTAAAGAGCTCCAGAATACTGATGCTGACGAAAAATTCTGGGAAGTAGAAAAAACATACAATGATGGCGTTATAACCCAGATAGCACTCAAGGTTATCAATCCTTCCGGCTCACCAATGCGAGTTTGCCCCCAGTATAACTATTTTGAAAACTTTGACACGGACGGAGTACTTATCAGTATTTCCTGGGATATCGATTGTGATGGTGACATGGATCGAATTCGCAATAAAGACGGACGCTTTGAGAGTGAAAAATATAAGCACCTGAAAATTGACAAAGGTGCAACGGTTGAAAAGCTCAGGGCTGAAGACACATCTATTGCCCCAGCTGTAAAAAAGAATGTAACCAAACCGTAAACTAGTGTTTTATACTGAAATAAATAAATTTTTTAGAAACTTTGATTGACCAAGTTCATAAGGTGAGAAATTCGTGACAAAAAAAAATCTGAAAAAAGTATCCGCTTCTGTTCTTAAAAAAAATCTCATTCCAACTGAAAAATTAAAGCATCGTTGCAACCCCGCAGAGCTGGGCTTTACAACGACAAGGGAGGTAACGGAATGGTCCGGCACCCTTGATCAGAAAGACGCAGTGGATGCCATTGAGTTTGGACTCTCTATAAAAAGTCGTGGCTACAATATTTTTGCAGTTGGGAATTCTGGAAGCGGCAAAACCAGCACTATTACCAGAATCGTAAAAGCAAGAGCGGCTAAAGACCCAATTCCTGGAGATATCTGTTATATTTATAATTTTGAAGATACTTATGAACCAACAGGTGTAATCATTCCTGCGGGCAAGGGTATTCTCTGGGCAGATCTCATGCGCAAGGCTCATTCTGAACTGATGGTGGAAACCCAGCGTATTCTTACAGCACAGGGGATGAACAGACTTCGCAGCGATATGACCACGAGGGCTCGCAAATCTCTCAACGACAGCCTTCAGGAACTTATGGAGGAGGCTGCCAAGCGTGGTATTCATATCAAGGTGTCCGAGGATGGAGATCTTGTTCCTGCAGCTGAATATAATGGCGAACTTATCACTGAAGAAGAAATGTTAAATTTTGAAGAAGTGGATGCAGAAATTCTGTCACTTCAGCAGCAACTTAATCAAGCTAACCTTGAACTTCTTGAACTTACACTTGAATTCGACCGTCGCCAGCGTGCTCTTGAAAAAGAGTTTCAGGAAATTATTTCCAGGGAGGAGGAAAAGCGTCTTACTCCTCTTATCGACCGCCTTTTAAAAGAAACAAAAGAAAGACTTGGAATAAAAAGCAAGGTTGTTGACGCATATTTTGCCGGAATCAGAGATCACTACCTTGAATCATACATGGAATTCATGCCCCGGGAGCCCCATCATTCCAAAGATGAAGAAATTAATGAAATGATGGAAGCCATGGAACAGGCTCGCACTGTAATTCTTGGAGGAGATGATCTTCCACTGGAATTCCGAATCAATGTTCTGGTTGATCGGTCAAAAGCCACCAGTGCTCCTGTTATTATTGAAAAACTCCCGACATATTCAAACCTTTTGGGCTACCTTGAATATAACGAAATGAATGGTGCTTTAAACACCGACCACAGCCATATTATGCCCGGAGCTCTCCACAAAGCTAACGGAGGGTATCTTATCCTTCAGTGTACAGATGTTTTGCTTAATGGAGCCGCATGGTTTGCTCTTAAAAAAGCCCTGCGCCATCGGGAAATTCGTGTTGAAGAACTTCGTGATGAAGGTCGCCCGCGCATTACCGGAACTGTTAAACCATCACCGGTTCCCCTTGATGTTAAAATCATACTTGTCGGAAACGATGACATTTTTTACTTTCTTCAGAATCAGGATGAAGAATTCAATCGTCTTTTCAAAGTAAAATCCGATTTTTCCCTATTCATGGATCGTACTCCTGAAAACATCCGCAACATGGCAGGATTTCTAGGGCAGATATGTGATGAGGAGGGTTTCAATCCGCTCCATGCCAGAGCTGTAGCTAGAATCGTTGAGTACAGTTGTCGCTTTACAGCAGATCAGGATCTGATAACAAATCGCACATCTAACCTCATTGAGATCATTGCTGAATCTGATTTCTGGTCCAGGCAACGTACAAAACGACCGCGATTTATTGATGATAAGGACGTCGATCGGGCCATGGAAGAACGCAAACGACGGCATGACCGCATCGAGAAACTTGCTCTACGTGAAATTAAAACAAATATAATTCTGATTGACACATCCAGTGATGTAGTAGGCCAAATCAATGGCATGGCAGTATATGACATGGGAGATTACGCATTTGGTATTCCTTCACGCATTACAGCCATTACTTTTGCCGGTGACAAGGGCATCATAAATATCGATCGAGAAGTCAACCTCAGTGGGAACATTCATGATAAAGGCAGCATGATCATGGTGGGTTATCTTTCCGGACGTTTTGCCCAGCAAAAACCCATGAATATTTCCGCATCCATCACTTTTGAACAGAGTTATAGTCAGGTGGAAGGTGACAGTGCTTCTTCCACTGAGCTTTTTGCGCTTTTGTCGTCTCTGAGCGGTATTCCCATCTATCAGGGCATTGCCGTAACTGGGAGTGTCAATCAACAGGGCGTAATTCAGGCAATCGGCGGTGTTAACGAGAAAATCGAAGGGTTTTACGAAGTATGCAAAATGCAGGGATTCACTCCTGATAGGGGAAATGGCGTAATTATTCCCAGGGCAAATCTTCGAAATCTCATGCTTAATGATGAAGTTATTGATGCAGTTGAAGATGGAAAATTTAAAATCTGGGCCATTTCAACTATTGATGAAGGTATCGAAATACTAACTGGTGTTAAAGCTGGCGTTCTGGAAGAAGATGGAACATGGACAGCAGGCAGTATAAACTGGCATGTTTGTAAACGGATTGAGGAATTATCTTCCGCAGACGACGACGACGATAAAAAATAACTACTTTTCGGGAAATCCTTTTGATAACGCATTAAAAACAGTAGAGTATTTTTTTTCCAGCCAATCCTGTGATAAAAGCCACTGGGTATCAACACCCAGCCGTGAAAGATCTGAAGCAAATTCGTCTTTCATATTCTGAAGTTTTGCACTTGATATGAAATCCGTAACAAGGCCGAATATAATAAACAAAGCCACGCTGACACCAATTCCTGCAAAAACTCCCTTTAAAAAGGAAATTTGAGGAATATACTTAATGAGTGGTGTATTTACTGTAATCAAAAGAGATATTAGAAGTAGACCGCAAACAGCGAAAACCAAATTGGTTAAAGTATTTGACCTTTTTTCAAAGGACTTTACTATTATTTCTACTTCATTCACATCCGAGACTTTTACTTTGCCTTTTTTGACGGTAACGAGATAGATACCCTCTGAATTTCTTGATTCTGATATTTTTTTCAGTTCATCAAAGTCCATTTTTATCCAGTTTGTCTCTTGTTTTGGTAAATTTCTTCTAAAGTGAATTTCAGCACATGAATTAACTTAAGTTAGAAACATGTTACTTTTCAATAACAGGATCCATGGGTAGATTAAGATCCAGTGGAAGTTCGGTACCTGCAGGAATATTTACACAGCGTTGTTCGAATTCACCGTTCAAAGCCCCGTCCGTATCTGTGGCACAGATCACAAAGCCTTGAGTGTTATAGGATTCATCACTTATATCTGTATTTATATAATAATAACCATCTTCATAGGTTACCGAGCATTCTTCCCCATATTCTGGATGCTGTGCGCATACCTGAATATTAGGAATTGGATTGCCATCAGCGTCTTTTACGTAGCCTCTCGCCACGTCAAACCGATCATAAACCCCATAGCATGCGGCAATTAGAAGAGTTGAACCAGCACTTAAAACACCAATAATGGCCTTTCTCAGAAAATTACCAGTCTTCATAGCAAAATCTCCTCATAATATTGACTTCAAACTGTCCGTAAAAAAATAGCATGAAAAATGAATAATGGATAAAAAAAATTAATTTTTTTAACGGTTGGAAATCAATCGAAGGTTCGAGGCCGTCCCTTTGCAGTAACAACATCAATATTAAGTCGATTCATAAGCAAAGAAAGCCTTCGCCTTGTAATTCCCAAGGCTGCTGAGGTTTTTGTCAAGTTTCCATTCTCCCGGGCCAGAACATAAGAAATAATTTTTGTATAAAGTCCATCCATATATGCATCAAGATTAAAATTTCCGGAAATTTCGGGAATATGATCCGATGGATCAATAAAACCTTGATTTTCTTTCGTCGTATTTTCATCCTTGATAATACGAAACCCGGAAAGATCCCTTTCCCTGAGTTCTGGCCTGTCTTTGGACACAGTAATGGCATATTCGAGGGCATTTTCAAGTTCCCTGACATTTCCAGGCCAATCATAAGACATTATAATGTCCAGAAAGTTTGACGCCAGACTCTTGGGCGGAAGTCCCTCACGCCTGCATATCCTGCTTACAAAGTATTGCACCAGAGCCGGAATATCCATTCTCCGTTCTGCTAAAGGAGGAACGTGGATGGGAAACACATTGAGTCTATAGAAAAGATCTTCGCGAAAACTTCCTTCACTCACAAGTTTTCTGAGATCCTGTACCGTTGCAGCCACAATACGCACATCAATTTCGACGGGTTTTGTGCTTCCAACGGGATAAAACATCCTATCCTGTATAACTTGAAGCAACTTTACTTGAATATTCCTTGGAATCTCACCTATTTCATCCAGAAAAATTGTTCCCGTATCCGCTGAAGCAAAGAAACCGGCATTTTCTCGAGTAGCTCCGGTGAATGCTCCCTTCATATGTCCAAACAGTTGACTTTCCAGAACACCTTCATTTATTGTTGTAAGGTTAACTTCAATAAAAGGCTTGTCTTTCCGATTGCTCATTTGATGAAGCATCCGGGCCAGCCTGCTCTTTCCAACACCGGACGGGCCCAGTAAAAGCACCGTAGTCTGCATCGCAGACACAGTACTCATTTTAGCCATAACATCCTGCATTGCTTTTGAATTGACTACAAAACTTGAAAGCCCCAGACTTTCCCCAAGAGTACTTTCAAGGCGAAGGCGAGTTACTTCATTGGCCAGCGCACTGGCATCCAGAGCACGCTTTATCGTAACTTTCAGTTTTTCCATATTGATGGGTTTAGACAGAAAGTCATAAGCACCACCTTTTACGGCCTGTGCCGCCACAGTCATATCAAAACGCCCGGTCATAACAACAATAGGGATATTCGGATTAGTATTTTTAAGTTCCGCAAGAAGATCAAGACCGCTGCCATCAGGCAAAACAACGTCAAGTAAAACCATATCCGGTTCAAATTCTCTGAACAGCCGAATACCATCCATATAATTAAAAGCCTGAGACAGGTTATAGTTTTTTAAAACCTTGGCCCATGCTCTCTGGAGGTATTCATCGTCGTCAATTATAAGAATATTGCTGTCTTCATGCATTTTCGAACGAACTACTTCCGCTTTATTTCACAATGGATTTTGTCCGGAGCATAAATATGTCCTTTAATTTCCGCTAACTTTTCAAATTTGATAATGACTTTAGTCTTAGTATTATCCTCAAGTTCCCAGAGTATATCCTTGCAGACAATATCTGCAATACAGTCAAACTCCCGACAGTCTACTTTACATCCACCTATTTGTTTATTAGTTATCCTTATGGATGGAAGATCTACATCCTTCAAACATGACTTTAAACTACAGAGTTTAGTGTTTTTCAAGCACTTATCGACTACCTTCCCATTTCCCATAAGAAGTTGATTTGCCTTTTCAAAAACACCCTTTTTTAGAGACTTGAGAAGCATTATTTGAAATTTAATGAGATTTCCGTGCTGGAATTTTTTTGTAATTTCATTATTTTCGGAACAGGAAGGTTCTTTCGATTTTTTGCATCCGGCAATAAATACCAGTAGAATCAATAACATAGATATTTTACTCAAGTAAGGCATTAGTTGCTCCATGAACGAAACTGACCATAGTAAAAAAACATATAACATAAAAAAGAAGTTTTCCATCCGAACTTTCGGGTGCCAGATGAATGTTTACGATTCCGACAGAATATCTGAAATAATGAAGGGAAGCGGATATGAACCGGAGCAGGATGTGGAAAAAACCGATATTCTGATAATTAACACATGCTCTGTAAGGGAAAAGCCTCGTAACCGCGTAATTTCTGTAATTGAGAATGTCCGCTCACGAAATGCCGGTGTCAAGATTGTCATTGCCGGTTGCGTTGCTCAACTTGAAGGGGAAGAATTATTTGCCGATGGTGCAGATATTATAGCCGGTCCTGATTGGTACGAAGAACTACCTTCAATGTTAAGCCGAAATGAACTGACGGGAGATCGCATATCCTGGTTGGATCAGGGAGATCCCCGGTTTTTAGCAAACAGCTCAGAAAAGTTTCAAGTGAGTGCATTTATCCCAATCCAGAAAGGTTGTGACAATTATTGTGCATATTGTGTTGTTCCCGCGGCAAGAGGGCCAGAAAGGTCCCGTCCCTTTGAAGAAATACTTCAGGAAGTGCACCATGTAGTTGATAAAGGCACCTCAGAGATCTTTCTTCTTGGTCAGAATGTCAATTCGTGGAAGGGCGATGGCGGTTTTGCAGGTCTCATATCAAAGATTTCAACCATTGAAGGGGTAAAACGCATACGCTTTACAACGTCCCATCCAGCGGACATCAGTCCGGAACTGATAAAAGCTTTTGGAAACAATAATAAATTAATGCCATGGCTTCATCTGCCTTTACAGTCCGGATCAGATCGTATTTTAGATGCCATGAAGCGGAAATACCACATTGATCATTACTTTAATATAGTTAACAATATCAGATCTATACGTTCTGATATTGCCTTAACCACAGACATAATTGTTGGCTTTCCTGGGGAAACAGAAGATGACTTCCGAAAAACATTCGATGCGGTATCAAAAATCGAGTACGAAGGTATGTTCTCATTTAAATATAGCTCCAGGCCGAACACAGCAGCGGCTTTGATGCCGGATCATATTACCGAAGAAATCAAGGGAAAGCGGTTAACCGAACTCCAAACCATGTTTGAAGCAAAACTGCCCTCACTTCTTCAGAAATATTGTGGACAAGCCATTTTAGTGCTGGTGGAAGGACCTTCCCTCAGAGATCCACTCGTTGCAAGAGGACGAACCCCACAAAACCATGTAATTAATTTCATTACAGATTCAGACCCACAAAGTCTCGTCGGTAGAATCATATCCATCAAAGTAGAAGAAGTGCGGACACATACTTTGTTCGGATGCGCTATGCCAGCGTTTTAGAAATAATACAATCATGTCAATACGAGATAGCATTATTAAAATATTATCATTGTTTGATTATTCTTTTATCCTTTTAACCTGAAGGCAGTCTGAATGAATTTGGCCAGCGAATATTCCCGCAGAATAATTCTTGTATGGATCATTTCAACCATGTCGGGGATGTATTTACTCTCAATTATTGACTCTGTTTTTACATTGAAATTTTCTATTTCTACTGCCCTCATCCTCGCAGTATTTGTCCTTCCATTTTTACTTTCCATGATAATACATAGATATTTCAATATATTAATAGGAGAAAACCTCACAGGTAAAGAAACTTTCAAAACCACCAGAACCTGGATTTCGGACCACCTTGTCATTTTTATCGGAATTGTTGCCTTCGCGGTGTGGTCTTCCGGGTATTTTCTCACCGGTTTTTTCCAGGAAGGGCGCACTATGTACACACTTTTTTCGCCCATTGACTCATGTTTTGGTTTTTTTACATCGACGGTATTTATTTATCTTACAGTTTATATGATCTTTCTGATTCCTTTTGCGGCCTCCGATAATGCTTCCGATGCTCTTATGATTTTGATTTCTTTCGGCATTATGCTTTCCTTTAACTACATCCTGATGCTTTTATGGCCCGTAGAAATGATTCGCCCATCCCCATCGGGCACTCATCTTAGTGCTGAAGTTGTGAGACTCCTTCAAAAACATGATGTTGCCCACAACTGTTTCCCCTCTTCGCACTGTTCTGTGTCCCTCCTTGCAGGCTTAATGTCATTTAAAAAAGAACGTCTTTTTATCAGTATTTTCACAATGGGTAGTGCCATTGCCATTTCACTATCAACCCTCACCACAAAACAGCATTTTGCAATCGACGTGATTTCCGGTTGGATTCTGGCACTTACAGCATGGGCTTTTATTTACAAATCAAAAAGGCTCCGGGCGATAGTCTCCGAAAGAATATTCAGATCTTGATTTTTCAGGCTCAATTCTGATTTTGAAGGAAATATACTATAATTAACATGCGTGAAAAAAAAATCAGAAGCACTTTTATAAATACACAGTATAATTAATAAAAAAGTATTGAATATGCGCTTCTATTGGCATAAAATAGGCGTCCGGTTGGTTTTGTTTATGCTGATCCGGGTTTATTGTCCTTGTTCTGAAATTGCCGGTTTTTGAGTTTTTGATAAAATTCTGCTTCAGGACAAAGTGTAAATTACTCATTGTGCACTGATTTCATTACGTATGAGTAGAATATTCAGGTATCAACAGGTAGTTTCAGTTCACATAGATCTGGAGCAGTTAAGTTTGTGGTTCGGCAGGAGTTATTTATGGCAGATATCAAGTTTGAAGTTGGCGGCATGGTTGCCTATCCCGGTCAGGGTGTTGCAGAGATTGCAGGAGTAATTGAAAAATCTCTTGGCGGTTCTGTCATTATTTTTTTTGAACTTGTCATGCTGGAAACAGGTATCAAAATCATGGTTCCTGTTCACAAAGCGGAGGCCGTGGGTCTCAGAAAACTCATTACCACGGATGAAGTTAAACTACTTTTTGATATTCTTGGAACTCGAGATGTAGTTTTTGACAAACAAACCTGGAATCGCCGTTATCGTGGTTTTGTTGAAAAAATAAAAACTGGCTCACTTTTTGATGTGGCGGAAGTTTTTAGAGATCTTTCTCTTCTGAAGTTTAAAAAAACCCTTAGTTTTGGTGAAAAACGTATGCTTGAAACAGCAAAAGCGCTTATTCAGCGTGAACTGTGCGTTGTTCAGGAAAAAACTGATGAAGAAGTCGAAAAAGATCTTGAAGACATTTTTAAAGACGTTCAGCCCGCAACTTGATTGCGCTTTTTAGTTAGTTACTGTCCTGAAATACAATAAATCAAATTTTTCGCCCAATTTTTGCTCAGGACAGTAACCGCAAGGTGTTGAAAATATTACTAGTGGCCGGATAGAATTTTTAATAAAATTCTTCACGAAGCGAATTTCCGGACACGAACTACTTAATCCCGATTGCTACAAATCATGATATTCATTGGAGTAACTCTTTGTACAGTCTGCGTATGGGGAATCAGTTTCTCATTCAGGCGCATGGTATATAAGAATATACCTGTAAAAACAAGACTCGCCGCGGCCATTTCCTCCTGGATTTTTCTCGCAGGTTTTTTCGGATCTCTTGCAATTCTATTCACCGACGGACTGTTATGAATCACAACAATTTCTGTCTTCCGTCACCACCACTTTTCAAAAAGCACCTTTCTGCGGTTGCTTCCTCCAGTGGACGCCTTTTTCATTGTTCGGCATTGGAATGCCTTGCTGTTTTAGCAGAGGATTCGTTCATTCCTGATCTGGTGTATATAGATCCGCCTTTTGGCAAAAACAGATATTTCGGCAGTGAAGAAACAGGCTATGAGGATCCAAAACCTTCTGAAATACTTAAATCAATTGAAGAAGTTATCTACCACGTTAAAAACCTTCTGGATAGAACTGGTAGCATCATAATCCATGTTGATAATACACTGAGTCATCATATAAGAATTATTGGAGATACGATTTTTGGAGGCAACAACTTTAGAAATCAAATAATCTGGTCTTATCGGACCGGAGGGAGACCCCACAATTCTTATCCCAGGAAATATGACACTCTTTTGTGGTACTCAAAGTCCCCGAATTATCATTTTAATTCTACCAATGCAGTGGTTGATACAAATCGATGTTCATCATGTGGTCAAAAGCTGGTGAGAAACCACCTTAAAAAAACACTCATGCCTGATGGTTCTATCGTAAAATCAATCAAATCGGGTGGAAAAACATATACTTATAATGATGATAGAAATCCAACTCTTACTGATGTATGGAATGACATTCCCCATCTTCATCAACTTGATCCCCAACGAACTCACTGGCCGACACAGAAACCCGTTGCTCTTTTAGAAAGAATACTTAAAATTCATGTACCTTCAGGTGGTCGGGTTATAGACCTGTTCTGCGGTAGCGGTACAACTTTTATTGCCGCCGAAAACCTTGGTATAACCTGGGCAGGGTGTGATATTGAAAAAGCTGCCATTGATATTACCTGGCAGCGACTTACTGAAGTCTGCTCCGGTGCGGAAGAAAGAATTGAACGCTTTGAAAAATAGCACTGACACCAAGCGGCTTTTTGTAGCAATCCCCATTGCCGGGGAAGCAGCGGTGTATTGTCTAAACGTTCAAAACTCTCTAAAAGCCTTTGCCGGTGATTCAATACGTTATACCGGTCGTAACTGTTCAGATGTCAACGAAAAGTTTCATCTTACACTTGAATTTCTTGGTGACACCTCAATTCACGAAATAGATGATATTACAGAGCGCATTGAACGTGCAGTTAACACTAAACCTTTTTCTTTCTCCTGCGGAAATTGCAAATTTTTCGGATCTCCGGGAAATTCGGGTTCTGTTTTTATTTCCGTTAAAGATGAAACTGGAGAACTTGATAATTTAAACCGGAGCCTCAAGGGTTTTTCCCGTGAGAATTTCCACCCTCACATAACAATCGGCAGAAGGAAATCGCCTGATCGTGAACAGATCTCGCAACTCATCTCTTTTACCGATGAAGAAAGATCAGGTCCCCGATTTACCGTGTCCGAGATCGTTCTTTTTTCTTCAGATCTGAATGCATCGGGACCTGTTTACACGGCTCTTAAAAGAGTCCCTGTGGGTAATAAATGATTAGTGAAAGACGCAATATTATAAGAAGGTATTTAACCGGTGGGCTGGCTCTGGGACTTCCAGCGGGTCTATGTCTTGCAATTCCTGATCTTGTTAAAATTATAAGTTCGGGTAACTACAACGCAATATCAATTATCACTGCTTTCCATGTTGCAATATCGGTATGTACAGCGGGAATCATGGGTTTTATTGTCGGACTTATTGTATTCGCAATAGAAAAATTTGGAGCAGATACCGTTGTAAAGACGACCTATTACAAATACTCAATCACCCTGACCCTTGGTGTACTGGCTCTCTACCCAATCACTGCTTTGAAAATTGATACATTCTCTAAAGCAGGCATAGCCGCAATTCTCACTGCAGGGATCTATTTCTCATCGGGTTTTCTATTTTCCATTCTTAAAAAAATTTCAAGCGCATATATATCATCATCTGTTCTGTTAATAACAGCAGTATTTTTTGCCGCTGCTGGTTTTGCCGCTGCCACGGAAAGTATTGGTTTCAGGTATATTCCTTCTTTTCTTTTCTGGGAAGTTCTAGCTCTCGGACTGTTTTTAATAAGCATGCTTCTAATATGGACAGTTCTTTCTATAAGATCCCGTAAACAAAGTCTCCGCCGAAGAATGACTGATGGCAGTATACTTGCGAGACCAATGTCTTCCGTTGTCCTGCTTTTTGCCGCCCTCGCTGGGATTACCTGGGTGTCGTGGACAATGAAGCATAGTCCTCAAACTATTGGTGTTTCATGTGAACGATGTTACACCTTTTTAACTTCCGGAAAAAAATACATTCCTAAAACTACAGTGAATAATTCTCCTTCGGTGGAACAATCTGTTCCCGGAAAATTCAGGATCAATCGATCAACCTCCATGGTTTTAATTACTTCAGACTCTGGAATGAACATTACATCTCCAGGCGGCTCACATTATACTAATGTTAGAGCTGCCCACAAAAACACTCTGGTCAATCTTGCTACTCTTTTTTCAGGAAATCACTATGGTATGAGAGTTCACCTTGCTCCATGGTTGCCCATGGATACAATTACTTTGCCATCTGCAATGAAGGAAAAGTGGGGATACCATCTTTACGCCTTCACTGATACTAATTTACCAGACAGTCCATGGCTCCGAACAAACCCTTATTTCGGTTTTTCAAAACCCATGGTTTCAAAAGATATCAATAAGGTTTTTAAAGTTTTGGATCTTCTTAAACAACCTTTTTTCGTTTGGATCCACTTCAATAAACCATCTCAAATCGAGTATCTTAATGATTTAATAACTAATTTTAACAAAAATGGAATACCAGTTTTTACCCTTTTTTGGAATCGTAAAACGATTAACAGTACCCAGATGACTGCCTCTCTATTTTCACCACTTTTAAAGGAAAAAGGCAGTAACACTAAACTTATCGCCCTTGGTTCAGTCCTCTGCGGACTTACGGGGGGAAATCTCTGTCGAGGAAGAGATCATTATGCTGCAGCTTTTCCTGCAACATCCAGATCTGTAATTTTTGTTACCGAAGAGGGACCTCTGCGAACAAAACTTAACAATGCTGCAATTAATTCACTGGAACGTCGAATAACAAAATCGTTAAAGAACAACCGACTTAAAATAAGTGACATCAGTCCCTATCGAGAGAAACAGAAACAACTGAAAGCTCTGGATAGATTAATTTGCCGCGGCCGAATTGAAGAAACTGACCAGAAACAACTGGGGGAATATGCACAGTTTCCATCCATGGATCCGGACATATTAAGACGTCTTGATCTGGTAGAACTTAGAATAGGTCGAAAAGATCTACCGGATTGGATTGCGGAAATCGTATCAAAATCATTCAGAAATAAGGATAATCGTATTGATCCACTTATTTCCGGTTGGATAAAGCACATTTACGGGCTTGAAAAAAACAACTCTTCCGTTATTAAAGCCTGCCCAGCCCTGTCTCTTTAGTTTGCAAAGCGAATTTCAGGACACTTTATCTCTAATGTATTCCAGTACTCTGGCCGCATGGCCCGCGGCTTTTACATTCGTCCAGGATTTAATTAACTTGCCCTTGGTAAAAACAAAAGTTGATCGTATTACCCCCTGAGTTTCTTTACCGTACATTTTTTTTGTTCCCCAGGCACCAAGAGCCTTGTGTGCTTCCATCTCCGGATCTGATAACAATGTAAAATCGAGACCATATTTTTCTGTAAACTTCCGGTGAGAATCCGCGGAATCCCGACTGATTCCTATAATTTTATATCCCATTGAAATTATTTCGCCGTTAAAATCTCTGAATTCACAGGCTTCCGTAGTACATCCTGGGGTATTGTCTCTAGGGTAAAAATAAATGATCACGTTCTGGTCTTTAAAACCATCAAGAGAAACTGAATTTCCATTCATATCTAAAAGAGTTATTTCGGGCAGATCACTCATAATTTTCTTCCTTTCAGATCTGTTACCAGATCAATAGTATTTACATAGAAAAACCAATACAAAGTCAACACCTTATGAGCAAATATCTATATTTCGTCAAAAAAAGGACGCATCCTAATCTATTGTAGGGTATAAGAAAAAAGAGCGAATTGCTTGGAAAATGTTAATTTTTTGTGTTGAGTATCTTTACAAATTTCATAAAACTGAATTTTGCTATATAATTCAGCTCCGGAGTCATCTGGTTTACATGAACTGAATGTCTCATAACAATTTTTTGTTTTGACTGTCCGAGGTGTGCTATTAGTCTTAGAACTTCGTATCCTGCCAGATTCGGCAAATATCTTCTGCTTGAAAGGATAAGTACAGGCGGAATGGCGGAAGTGTTTTTGGCCAAACACTTCGGTGTTGAGGGTTTTCAAAAAACCGTTGCCATTAAAAAGATACTGCCACACATCTGTGAAGATGAAAGTTTCGTCACTATGTTCAAAGACGAAGCCCACATCGCTTCAGGTCTTCAACATGCAAATATTTGTCAGGTTTACGATTTCGGACGAATCGGTGAAGATTTCTACCAGGTTATGGAGTACATAGCCGGTCTCAGTCTCAAAGGCATCGAAAAACACATGTGGGACAACAAGACACAGTTGCCCGTCGGTGCCGCACTTCACATGATTGCAAAAGTATGCGACGGAATGGACTATGCCCATTCCCTCAAAGGCCGAAATGGCGAACCTCTAAACATTGTACACCGGGACATTACTCCAGCGAATATTCTCGTTTCCTTTGAAGGCGCCGTTAAACTAATCGATTTCGGCATCGCAAAGGCCACCCAGCGGGCCACTAAGACACAGGCAGGCATCGTCAAGGGTAAATTCGGCTACATGACTCCAGAACAGCTCCAGGGCAAAGACATTGACAATCGAAGTGATATTTTTTCCCTTGGTGTCGTTTTGTGGGAACTTCTCGCCGGAAAACTTCTATTTGATGAACCCAACGATATGGACAACCTCCGACGAATTGTATCCGGGGACTGGCCATCCATAGGTGATATCCGGCCAGATCTTTCTCCGGAACTTGTTACTATTGTTATGAAAGCTTTGGCTTTTGACCGTGATAAACGATATTCCCATGCGGAAGAACTGGGAAGCGATCTTACCCATATATCCTACAAGATGGGTGATTGGTGGAATACTTCCAAACTTCAGAAGTTCCTGTTGGAATACTTTAAAAAAGATGCCGAGGAAATCTGGGAAAAACGTAAAAAGTACTCAAATATTAATTTTGAGGATTTTGATAAGTATCCATCTGCTGCCGTAGGAGAAGAAGAAGGAAGCAGCGGAAGTTCGGTATCGGAGGTTATTGACGTAGATGATCTCCTCGATGATGACGACATTGAAGAAATAAGTGAAATCAGTGAAGATTCTTCTGGAAAAACTGATATTTACAGTCTTTCTGATATGCCAGCGGAAAGAATCCCTCAAAAACCTGGCCGCCCCGGAACAAAATCAAAGGTTGCTACGTCCAACCTTCGCAGTGCTAAAGAAGCTGGCTCACTTGGTGCAGATCGTGTCCAAGTCAGTGGCACTTTTGACCGCGAAATAATGACGGAAACTCAGCAGCGAAATTCCAAATCCCTTGAATTGAAAGTGGTTTTAGATGAAGGGGAAGGGGAAATTCTTACGGAATCATCCGAAGTATTCAAAGATTACAATAATTATCAGCCCACATTCAACTCTGAGTATAATAATAATAATTATCCTGCAAACTACCTTGACCATAATTCCTTCATTGCAGAAGATAACTCGCAACTTACAGACGGTTTCGGATACGGAAACAATCAGTTCAATTCTCAACCGGAGTTTTATCCTCACAGCGGTGAGTGGTATTCATATGACCAGTCCCAGCAACAGCCACAGGGTTATTATGCAGATGATGGCCAGTGGTATCCATACAATCAGGCCAGCGGCTACTATGCGGATGATGGTCAGTGGTATTCATATGACCAGTCAAGGCAACAATATCCTTCCGGGCCATATCAGCAACAGGGACAACAGCAGTACAATCAGAATAATTCCGGCGCTTACCAATCTCAGCAACAGGGACAACAGCAACAGTACAATCAAAATAGCTCCGGGCCATATCAGCAACAGGGACAACAGCAGCAGTACAATCAGAATAATTCCGGCGCTTACCAATCTCAGCAACAACCTCAGGGTTATTACGGGGAAGATGGGCAGTGGTATTCCTACGATCAATCCCAACAACAGCCACAGGGTTATTATGCAGATGATGGCCAGTGGTATTCCTACGATCAATCCCAACAGCAGGGTTACTACGGTGAGGATGGCCGTTGGTATCCACTATCCCAGTCAGAATACAATGCCTATTACGGCCAGGACAATACAAATGCTGGCGATGAGCAATATTATAGTCAGGGCTATTACGATGAATATGGCAACTTTCACCCTTATAACGGGAGAAAACCATAAAGGTTGTAATTTTTTTTAAAATCCCACTTCCTGTATTGAAAATTTCCACTATAATCGCTTATCGGAGTTCACACACTAAAGCCGAAAGGAGATTTCAACATGGCTAAATGTTCTTATTGTAGACACACTGAATGCGCTAAATGCAGAGCTGAACAGAAAAAAGGAAAAAAGGGATACTGCTGTCAGTGCCACCGCACAAATGTTATGAAATAGTTAAGGTCCTGTTATTCGCTTAGCGAAGGATTTTATATAAAATCCTGACTACAACGAATAACTGAGCTTTAAGGCACGGTTTTTTACGGCCTTTCAATTGACTACTATTATTCAAGCACTTGTATTTCCCAGAATTTTCTGTAAAGACCATTCTTTGCAACAAGCAGATCATGGGGGCCTTCGTCAACGATGGTCCCCTTTTCCATTACTAAAATGCGGTCGGTTTTGCGGGCAGTTGTCATTCGATGGGTTATGATGATAATAATTCGACCTTCCTTCATTTGACGTAATAGTTTCAGAATGTGGCCTTCGTGCTCCGAATCCAACTGGTTTGTTCCTTCATCTAAAATCAGAACCGGCCTTTTCTGAAGAACGGCCCGAGCAATAGCTATAAGCTGACTCTGACCGCCAGAAAGTGTAACTTCATCCCCCACTATTGAATCAAGCCCTCTGGGAAGTTCTTTAATTTCTTCATGAATCCCCAGTTTCTCAAGGACATCAAAAATTTCATCATCCCTCGCAAATGGGCATCCACTAAGTATATTATCCCGCAGACTAAATGCTTCCATAAGAAATGGAGTCTGAGGAACAAAGGTCACCAGTTGGGCTGTCTGAGCAATAGAAAAGCTTCTCATATCCCTGTTTTCAAGTTTAATACAGCCTGATTCAGGGTCATAAACCCTTGCAATAAGCCTCATGAGAGTAGTTTTACCACAGCCGTTTGGTCCTATTACCGCAGTTATTTCGTTTGCTTTTATTGTCGCATTCAGGTGAGATAAAACTATCGGGGGGGCAAGACGACTTTCCTCAAGTAGCCTTTTCCACTCATTTACCAACTCATGATCTGCAGCCCAACTCTCCTGCTTTTCTAAACTGATGGAGAGCTCTTTTATAATATGCTCCAGATATCTGATCTCACTATCCATTAATGTCGGATATGAAAATTTTATATCTTCAATAGTTATGGATTTCACTGATTCGATCTTTGCGTCATTGTCCTCAACAGGAGCACTTATTCGAGGCTTCATATTCATGAAAAAATTCATCTGAGCAATAACAGAACGCAGACGGTACCACTCCCCGGTACTAGTATTCAAATCCGTAATACTACCGGAAATAGCAGCGGAATACATAGTAAGCATAGTAAATGTTCCGATGGTCATGACCCCATTAAGGACTTGAAAACCTAATATTACCGCAACAGTTATCAGGGAAAGGGTCTCAAGAAAATGCAGAAGAACTTCACGGACAGCATTAATCTTTTCCTGTCTTACCTCAAGCTCCAGAGCCTGTACCCTGGCAGCCCAGTATGCCGGAAATGTGCGGTTTTCTCCCCTTATCTGTGCTAACTCATGATAATGATAGCGATAAAGCCACACAAGTTCATTTATGGCCGCAAGCTTTTTCTCCCGGTGAATTCGAAAAGCATTTTCACGACGCAGCCTCAATCGTATTACAATTACCTGCATTGCCCCTGCTGCAAATACAATACCTGTACATACAAGAGAATTCATGAGCATAAGAGGAATTACGCCGGCAAAGGAAACAATGGATTTTATATTCCGTCTTACAAAACTGATTAGAGAATGAGGCAATTGGCTTATTTCAAAGAAAACATATATCAGCCTGCGGTTGCGAGGATTTCCCAGAAAACCGCTGTCTAAAGATGCCAGTTTTTCATAAAGTTCTCCATCCGTATCCATGGCGAGCTGTTCCCTGAGTCTGGCATCAATGATCCTCCCTATGATTGAAGTTATGAAAGTCAGTAACATGGCGGTGCCTATGGCAGCACAAATTATTACAAACAAGGTTGCCATGGAAAGACTTCCCGGTGTAAGCTTTCCTTCGAGAATTTCCAGTTGCTGCTTTGTAAGTAGAGGTATTCCAATAAGAATCAGAGCTTCAATTACAGCAATAATACCGCTTATGGCAATGAGATGACCATTACGTTTTAAAACCCTCAAAAGAATCGGGGAATCTTTAAACATGAGACCTGCAGTTTTCAGATTTTCAGAGGATCGTAAATTCGCTCTTTTAAGACGAGAAAGTCCGTCGAAAACAGCTTGTCACTGTTTGATTCGAAAATGGCATCGGCATCCTCACATTTACCACATGCCATGAGTGCCAGAATCATGTTTTCAATGAAGACCGTGTATTCGGGGTTATCACTGTAATCTTCTGTAGCACTGTCAAGAGCCTCCTCAATTAGTTCTTCGGCACCTTCTTCTCCGGTCATCTTTAAACACAGTGCCAATGTAATAAGATTCGGTGGAAAATCATTTCCCATGTCCAGAGCACTTTTCAGGACGCCCAGAGCGTCTTCCCACTGGAAATTCTGAATGAGGGCAATCCCCAGCAAATACAAAACGCCATCGTCGTCAGGGAACATTTCCAGCATTTCACGACGAATCTCCACAGCTTTTTCAGTTCGGCCGGTCATCATGTATATGTCCGAGCGAATCAGCAAAGTATCATAATAGTTGTCATCATTTGTTTCGGCGATCTTATCCAGGTACTTTTCGCATTCAGCCCAATTCAGCATTTCATGATAGTACTTGGCCAAAAGATAATTGGTATCATCTGTGTCAAAAGTTGCCATTTTGGTGACAAACTCTGTAGCATCCTGAGCTTTGCTCCATGCCGATGTTACGCGGAACAGGTTTTTCAGAGAACTCTCATCCCCAACCCTCCCTGCCAGACGCAAAAAGAACATGGTTTCACGATAGCAGTCCATGGAACTGAAACACCTTGCCATATCTTCCCAGGCAGCGGAATTTCCATGTACCGACAAACTGCTCAGAGCAAGAGCAAGAGCCATTTGAGGGTATCCATCTTCTATCATTTGAGATATCTGAGAGCTGACTTCCGATTGTTCCAATCCCCGGGGATCTATTGCGTTTCCCGTGTTCAAACGGAAAATGGTTTCCCCTATAGATATCATCTTTTCCAGATAGTCATTGTTATCAGGATCAAGGAATACTTCAATTGCTGTGGAAAATGAAAGAGAATAATCCCTTCCCTCAAAACCACCATCGGGAAAACCCTCGTGTTCCATGTCATGGGGCATGACTAATTTTGCTGGAAGTGTATCCCATCGACCACCAAGGGGCTTTCCATCAAGAACCGCTGCATCATCCGATAGCCGAAAAACGCGACAGGGAATATCTCCGAAAGGATTCTTATTTTTAAAACCTTCACCTTCAATAACAAAACTGTTGCGGATATTTTCCCGCCCGGAGTACCTGAACTCTTCAATTTCATCTTCCAGATCAACTACCATCTGTGGGTTATCAATAGCCTGTATCAGGGAAATCGTACCCCACGCCTCGTCGGAAACTATCGCGGTCAGCGGGAGTGCAGATTTAAATATGTCTGAAATGATGTAGTGTAGAACCGATGATGTCGTTGTTTCAATAATAGCAAGATTGAATTTTTCAACACTGCTTGCAAAAATCAGCATATCCCGCAGGGCAATATCATGGCTGAATGTATCCGAATAGAGCGGAGGAAATGGTACCGCAAACATTTTTTCCGCCATCTGAAAGGAATCGGGGAAAAAGACATTGTTTTCATCCCGAAAATACACTGTTTTATGAAAACCGTTAAGTTCAGCAATTTTCATAGCTAAAGCAGACTTGCCGGAGCCGGGTTTTGCGCTGATTAAAATTACTCTCATTCCATCCATTCGATTACTCCATATTTCATATCCGAAAAATTCGTTTTTCGGATTCAGGCCGTTTTTTATATTAATATTAAGCTCTCATCTCGTTTAAAGAAGGATTTTTCGAAAAAATCATAACTAAGACGTATTTCTGAAGAAAATCGTCAAAGTCGGCCTCCAGTTTTCATAGAAAACAGTGAGCGACAAACTCTTCAATAAATAGAGTACCTTGGGTTTATTGTCTACAACGTAATTCTGCAGGAAATCGTTTTCTGTTATATCACTGACATTAAATAACTTTTTTCAAAGTTTCCCTGATTTTTCCCTCAGGACAATGCCCCAAAAGTGTTGAATTTACTGATAGTAGCCTGTTAGGATTAATAATAAAATCCTTTGCAAAGCGAACTACAGGATATGAACTGTTTAGAATATCCTTTATTTTCCTGTTGCAAAAACCTATAAATTATCATTAAAATAAAGCACATTTCCGGATTCGTGCATTTAAATGGGTATCCAGACAGCTTTGTTTGCTCAGATTTGATGAATTCAGTTTTATTTCCGGTATTTTCGGATGATTATTTTAAAGGAGCTATCCTATGGCACTTATCGAAAGTTTTGCCCTTACCGACGTTGGAATGCAGAGAGATCATAACGAGGACAGTCACGGGTATGATACAGACCTTAACTTATTTATCGTTGCTGACGGTATGGGAGGACATGCCGCTGGAGAAGTCGCCAGTGCATTGGCGGTGGAAGAAGTTAAAAAAGTCGTTTTGGAAAACCGTGATCTTATAACTGGTTTTGCAAAAGGAAATCCCGAATATACTAAGTACGACATTCTTATGCTTTTAGAACAAGCTGTGCAAAGTGCTTGTCTCGGTATTTTCAGGGAAGCTCAAAAAGATCCAGATAAACGTGGTATGGGAACCACTTGCGATGCTTTACTTGTAATAAATGATCGCGGCTACATTGTTCATGTGGGGGATTCACGGGTTTACCTTATGCGTCAGGGTAAAGTTCACCAATTAACGGTGGATCACAGCCTTATGAATGAATTGGTGCGGCGCGGAAAATTTACAAAGGAAGAATTCCTTGCAAGCCCCTACGCCGAACAGAAAAACGCACTTACACGTGCCGTTGGTGTCTATGAAAGCATTGAATCCGATACTTTTGATTTTCCAGTGCTGCCCGGAGATAATTTCCTTCTGTGCAGTGATGGTCTCAGCGCATACCTTGATGACATTTTAATTGATGAAACTTTTCGTGATGAAGACCTGGAGCGAGTTGCCAAGCGTTTTATTCAGATCGCCAACGAAGGGGGAGGACACGATAACATCACTGCTTTAGTTGTTCGCATGCCTATGGAAGGCGATATGCAGGATGCCATCAATCGTGCGGCGGAAATTAACCTGTCTCTCGATGTACTTAAAGATATTAAACTGTTCAAACATCTTAATTATCAAGAACTTGTCCTCGTTCACAACTTTACAGAACTCCGCAGTTTCTCCCCCGGTGCCATAATTGTTCGAGAAGGTGATATCGGTGAAGAACTGTTTATTATAGTCCGCGGCAAAGTACGTGTCGAAATAAACGGAAGATATATTGGAATGCTTGCTGACAGAACTCATTTCGGGGAAATGGCTCTCGTGGATAAGCAGCCAAGAAGCGCAACAGTAATTGCGGATACACCGGCAAAAATTCTTGTTCTGAAGAAAAAAGACTTCTTCCAGATTATACGTGATGAGCACCGTCTTGCGACTAAACTTCTGTGGAGCTTTATTGAGGACCTTACAACAAAACTCAGAAATACAACTACCCAACTCCGTGATGTAATGGAAGCTGAAGATATCAACGAAGATCTAACAGACGATCTAGTTGAAGACTAACAGCTCTAATCCGCTTCCTGAGTAATACGATAGTATTATATTTAAAGAAATACTTCAGGAACTAGCCCCTGTTTTCCTGATCGTGCTACTGTTTTCCTGAATACCTGAAATTTCTTAACAGAGATACAGGCATCAGGTAAACAGGGACAGGCTCAGGTCATAAACATCCAATATCAATGCAAAACTACAAAGACTGGAAGCAAATATAAACTTTTCTAATCTCGATTTTTTGTTTACGCGATTTTGATGGATTTGCTAAGTTTATGAGCATCGAATGGGAAAAACCGGGAAAAAATTGGGGGTACAATGACCAGGGCAAAAGCCCTTAAAGGTTGAAATGGAGTTAGAACCAGAGAATCCAAAAAGAGGAGATGGAATGGTCGGCCTGACAAAGCTTGAGATGTTCTTCCGGAATAAAAACAGCAAGTTGCCTGAAAAGGTGACAATCAAGCTTTGTGTTCCGAAGGATTACAGAAATACTGTGGAAGGAAAATACAACTACCAAGTTACTGTCCTGTAAAAAAATTACAAAAGTTAATTCCAGATTTAACTGCAGGACAGTAACAACTAAGACCTGAAAAGTGAAGTAGTGTTTTGAATAGCATGTTTTCTTAAACATGCTCAATTTTGACAAAAATTGACTTTCAGAACACGAAATAACCTCGCCAAGTACAAAGAGCGTCTGGATTCAGAGCTTGCAATCATAATG